>NZ_JDSS02000030.1:28220-55559 GCF_000584955.1 Candidatus Accumulibacter vicinus | reverse complement strand
GCATAAAGGGGTCATCTCAACGACGCATCACTTTGAATCACACCCGTTCTGCACGGGAAACGATAACCGTCGCTTCGTTCGATAATACCGTGGATGAGGCCGATCGGTATTACACGGTGACTATTCAGGATCCTGGCAAAGATACGGTTGTAATTGGAAATCCGGTTGCAGCGGGAGCGATCCTCGACAACGATCCGACGCCACGGCCACGCGGCGATCCGCACATGATCACGCTCGACGGCCTGGCCTACGACTTCCAGGCCGTCGGCGAGTTCGTGCTGGTCGAGAACGCCGCCGGCGAGGATCTGTCGGTCCAGATGCGCACCCGGCCGGTTGGCGATCTGGCGTCCCTGATCAGCGCACTGGCCGTCGACGTCGACGGCCACCGGGTGACGATCAATACCGAAGCGGCGGATGTCTTGCGGGTTGACGGAGTCGTGACCGAAGTCGCCGATGGCGCGACGCTGGCGGTCGGTGCCGGCCAGGTACAACGCAGCGGCGACACCTATACGCTGACCACGGCCAGCGGCGACCTGATCAGTGCCGAGGATTTCGGCGGGCATCTGGATCTTGCCCTGATTCTCGCCAATGGCCGCGCGCCGGGTTCGGTGCGGGGGTTGCTCGGAAACTTCAACCAGAACACGGCCGACGATCTCGCCTTGCCCGATGGAACGGCGTTCGCCCAGCCGATCGCCTTCGCCGACCTCTATGGAGCGTTTGCCGATGCCTGGCGGGTAACCCATGCCAGCTCCTTGTTCGATTACGCTGCCGGCGAGAGCACTGAAACCTTCACCGATCGCACCTTCCCCAGCCATCCGGTGACGCTGGACATGCTCGCGCCGGAAGTGGTCGCCGAGGCCACGCGGCGCGTGGACGCCGCGGGCATCACCGATCCGGTCTTGCGTGAGGCCGCCATACTCGATTTCGCGTTGACTCATGACCCGGATTTCGTCATCGGCGCGACGAAAGTCGTCGATCCGTCGGCCGCTCTCGAAGTGATTGCTGAGCCGAGCGCGACGCAGTCGGTGCTTGCCGTGGTCAGTCGCGTCGGCCGACAGGCCGAGGGCAACTCCGGTTCGACGGATCTGGTCTTCGACATCCACCGCTCGGGCAATACGTCCGGCGAGTTGAGCGTCAGCTATCGGGTCGTCGGCGGTTCGGTCGATGCCGGCGATCTGGGCGGTGCGCTGCCCGCGGGAGTCGTTACCTTCGGCGACGGGGAGACCGTCAAGAGCGTCGCCGTTCCGGTGGCCGGCGATACGCAGATCGAGAGCGACGAGAGCCTGCTGCTGGAGATCAGCGTCGATGACTCGGTGCGTGACCGGGTAGCATTTGCCACGGTCAGCGCACAGGCCACGATCGCCAACGACGATGGCACGGTGCTGCCGCGCTTCGAGATCGAAGCCGTCAGCGCGATCAAGGCCGAAGGCGCGGATGGCGAGACCACCGAACTTGTCTTCCGGGTGTTGAGAACGGAGAACTTGAGCGACGCCGTTACTATCGACTACGAGGTTTCGGGACTTGGCGGCGACCCGGTCGAGGCGGATGACTTCATGGGCGGTGCGCTGCCCGCCGGTACGCTGGTATTTGGCCGCGACGAAGGCGCACAGACCCTGCGTATGCGTGTCTCCGGCGACGATTTGCTCGAGCGGAACGAACGCTTTGTCGTGACCCTGCGGAATCCTTCCCTCGGAGTCGTCGGCGAGGCGACCGCTTTCGGCATGATCGAGAACGACGATGCCTTCGTCGCCAGGCACTCGATCCTGCCAATCAACGCTTCGCGCAGCGAAGGAAACGAGGGAACCGCGGAGTTCTCGTTCGTCGTGGTGCGCAGCGGCAATGTCGACGCAGCCACGACCGTCGATTTCGTTGTCGGTCCGACCGGCAGCAGCAGCGTCGACGCCGCGGATTTTGGCGGGACTCTGCCGATGGGGTCGCTGACCTTTGCCGCTGGCGAGGTCGAGAAGCGCGTGTCCATCCAGGTGGCGGGTGATATCGACCACGAAGCAGACGAGAGCTTTGCCGTGGCGCTCCACAATCCGTCGAGCGGGCTGGTCGTCGGAGATCCGGTAACGGCGACGATCGTCAACGACGACGCTCCCCTGCCGTCGATTGGCATCTGGAGGATTGGCGCGAACCTTGCCGAAGGCGATACGGGTACGACGGAGATGCCATTCGCTGTCGTACGTACGGGTGATCTCGGCGTCCGCAGCATAGTGGGCTATGCCGTCGCCGGTAGTGGCGCCAACCCCGCTGCAGCGAGTGATTTCGCGGGCGGCCTGCCCGCGGGCAGCGTGACATTTGAGCCGGGTGAGGACTTCAAGGTGCTGGCTTTCGATATTGCGGGCGACGCACTGCTCGAAGTCGATGAGGGCTTCAGCGTTGTTCTGTCAGACGCCGTGCGAGCAGTGATTGGAACCGGTAGTGCCGAGGGTCTGATAGTCAACGACGACAGCTCGGCGGCTCCTGAGCTGTCGATTGCGGCTGCGGGTGCCAACAAGCCGGAAGGCTCGGCGGGCACTGTTCAGATCTTGTTCACGGTGACGCGCACGGGAGACCTGAGTCAGGCGAGCGCCGTCGCCTATAGCGTTACCGGTAGCGGCGCCCATCCGGCTGATGCCACCGACTTCGGTGGTGTCTTGCCCGCGGGCAGCATCAGTTTTGCCGCGGGCGAGCACGAGAAGCAGATTGCCATCGAGGTAAGCGGCGATGGGACGGTCGAGAAGAACGAGAGCTTTACGGTCGGCTTGCATGACGCGGACAACGGAACGATCGCCGCTGCTTCTGCTGCGGGCATCATCCTGAACGACGACACCTCGTCGTTCAGGATCGGCGACGCGCCGGCGCGGCCACCTCGTTCCGATGCCGGGGCATGGGAGCGAAGCTGGACGCATTCTGGCGTCAGCATAGCGCACAAGGCCAATCTGGGTGATTCCAGCGAGCCCTTCACGCCGGTGCTTTTTGGCAGTTCCGGCAGCGGCGTGCTCGCGGGGGGCGATATCTCGGCCGGCGATCTCGGGGTAAGCGGTCAGACCAAGGCGACCAGTTCCGTGCTCCAGGAAATTGACGGGACGGAAGGATTGCGCTTCGTGCTCGACGAGGAAGCCAACGAGATCACTTTCCTGTTGAGTCGATTCCTGAGCAACGACGACGGCACCGTGCTGAACGAGGCTGGCAGGGTGCAGTTGCTCGATGCCGGCGGCGCACTGGTCGACGAGTTGTTCTTCTATGCGGATCGGGCGGATGGGACCAAACAGGTGTCGCTCGCGGCTCCCGAAGGCTTCACGCAAGCGGTTTTCTCGGCGGGTGTTCAGGATGGCGATGAGTTTGTCTATGGGGGGTACGCCAACCAGGATCGAAGCGGTTTCGGATCCAGTCCGTTTGCGGCGAGCGGCAGCCTCCACGGCAGTGACTATCTGATTGATCTGGTGGCGTTCAAATCTGGCTACGTGGACATGCTTTGAGTGGGATGAAGAATGTTCTTTCTGTCGTCGAATACCTTAGGAGGAGTGCAATGAGCAAACGTGAGTTAGAAGATGATGACCTGGGCGGGAGCCCTAGAGGATTGCCACGTTCCATCGGTCGTGCGGCGCTGCCTTTCTTCTTTGGGCTCTCGCTGATCAGTGGGGCATGGGCTGGCGTCGTTTTCAAGCAGTTGCCACTAGGCGGCAATGATGCATTTCCCAGCATTTCTACAGCGCAAACCGCCGACGATTTCGTTTTTTCGGCGACTACGGCGATATCCGGGCTGACCTGGTGGGGCTCTTATTCCGACGACCCGGACAAACTGTCGCCGGACGCGTTTCGCGTGAGCATCCATGCCGATGACGGATCCGGGCATCCGGCAATTGATCCTGCGGTCGAATTCACCCTGGCTCCGACGCGCACACCAACTCGCTTGGCAGATGTCTCGGGGGCTGATGTGTATCGCTACGACTTGGCCTTGCCAAGCCACTTCGTGCTTGCAGGGAGAAGCACGTTCTATCTCTCCGTGGTGAACGAGTTCGATGTCAAGGATCCGGATGCCACTTGGTACTGGCTGTTGAGCGATGCCGTTGGGGCGAATTTCTACCGGGCGGCCTACGTTGATCCGTGGGGGGACGACGCAACGGGCAATTTCTCTTTCGCCATCAATGGGAAAGCCACGACGCCGGGTCCGATACTTCCCCTTCCTGGGACACTGGTACTACTCTTGTCGGGTCTGGCGGCAATGACTCTGCCACGCGGAGACGTCCGTTCCCTGTTTTCCAGGTAGGCAACGGACGATAGTAGCAAGAAGACTGGGAGCAAACGCGCGGACATCCTTGATCGGGGGGTGTCCGACGCTGAGGCAGCTTACGGTTGGGTTCTGTTTTCAGGTAACAGCCGTAAGCCTGCCGGCAAGGATTCGCCGAAAGCGCGGCGTTCGTCGGCTTTGTCGAGCTCGACGGCAGTCGTCACCTGCGCGCTCCTTAGAGTGTGTTGTCATTCAAGCGACCCTAAACTCGAAATTGCAAGGTTCTGGCAAAACGTGAGATCATCTCCTCAATATGATGGATGAAAAAAGAGGATGGTGCAGCGCGGAACCCGGCCGAAGAATAAAGAGTGAGCGCTTTGGACTTCGCTACCCTCGACGCCCTGCGCACGCACCACCCTGCGTGGCGGCTGCTGCGTTCGGATCATGCGCCGCTGGTGGCGAGCTTTCTGCAACGAGTGTTCGTGGCCCCCAATGTGCGCGTGATGGCGGCGGCGGACCTGGCCGAGGCGCTGGAAGATGAGCTGTATGCGCTGCGCCTGCAGCTGGGTGAAACCGCCTTGCCAAAGCCGGCACTGGACTACCTGAACGACTGGGCCGCACCCGACAAGGGCTGGCTGCGCAAGTTCTACAAGCCTGGCACGGACGAGGCGCAATTTGACCTGACGCCCGCGACCGAAAAGGCCATTGCCTGGCTGGCACAACTCTCCGAGCGGCAGTTCATTGGCACCGAGTCGCGCTTGCTGACGCTGTTTGATCTGCTCAAGCAGATGAGCGAGGGCAGCGAGGCCGACCCAGCCAGGCGCATGGCCGAATTGCGCAAGAAGCGCGATGACATCGACGCCGAGATGGCGCGGGTGCTGTCGGGCGATGTGCCGCTGCTGGACGATACGGCACTGAAGGATCGCTTTCAGCAATTCATGCAGGGCGCGCGCGAATTGCTGACGGATTTTCGCGAGGTGGAGCACAACTTCCGCCAGCTCGACCGGCGCGTGCGCGAACGCATTGCCCTGTGGGAAGGCAGCAAGGGCGCGCTGCTGGAAGAGATCATGGGCGAGCGCGAGGCGATTGCCGATTCCGATCAGGGCAAGAGTTTCCGGGCGTTCTGGGACTTTCTGCTGTCCAGCCGTCGGCAGGAGGAATTGACCGAACTGCTGGATTGCGTGCTGCAGCTTCCCGCCGTGACGGATCTGAAACCCGACAGCAGAATGCGCCGCGTCCATTATGACTGGATGGAAGCCGGCGAGCATACCCAGCGCACGGTGGCTGCCTTGTCGCAGCAGTTGCGGCGCTTTCTCGATGATCGGGCCTGGCTGGAGAACCGCCGGATCATGGACATCCTGCACGGTATCGAGAGCAAGGCGCTGGCCCTGCGCGGGTCACCACCGGCAGGCACGGTGATGGAGATGGCCGAGGCGCGAGCCGACATCGAGCTGGCGATGGAGCGCCCCCTGTTCACGCCGGCAACCAAGCCGGTCATTGCCGACCTGGCCTTGCAGGCAGGCGATCAGGACATCGATCCCTCGGCGCTGTTCGATCAGGTGGTCGTGGACAAAGCACGCCTGATACGCCACATCCGCCACGCCTTGCAGGACCGGGCGCAGATCACGCTGAGCGAGCTGGTGCTTACCCAACCCTTGCAACAGGGGCTGGCCGAATTGGTGGCCTACCTGCAACTGGGCAGCGGGACATTCAGTACGGTGGTCGACGAGGACACGCCAGAACCCATCCGCTGGCAGTCGCGGGCAATCGATGGTCAGGAAATCACCCGCAGCGCGCGCCTGCCACGCGTGCTTTTCATGCGCTGAAGCACAACAGGAGGGGGCGAGGAATGGAAGAGCCGCACTCAAGAACCGACGAAGCACGTGCCGTAGCGCCCGCGCCCGTTGCGGATTTGTCGATGTTGCTCATCAGCCTGCTCAAAAGCGTGCTGTACCGTGATGGCGACGAGCGTCAATGGGCGGCACTATTGAATCTGCAGGTCCAGGTGCGTGACTACGCGGCGGTACTGAACCTTGATCTGGTGCTGGACGAGGCAGAAGGCTATGCCTTTTTCAGAAGCCGGCCGGAACCTGCCGATGACGACCCCGCACCCCGCTTGCCGCGTCTGGTGGCGCGCCGGCCCCTGTCCTTTCCGGTGAGTCTGTTACTTGCGTTGTTGCGCAAGAAACTGGCCGAATTCGATGCCGGGGGCGGTGATACGCGCCTGGTACTCGGTCGTGACGACATCGTGGAACTGGTGCGGGTGTTCCTGCCCGATGGTCCGAATGAAGCCAGGCTGGTCGACCAGATCGAGACCACGATCAACAAGGTGGTCGAACTTGGGTTTCTGCACAAGCTCAAGCCTGCCAGCGGTGCTTCGGCTGGCGCGACGAGCTACGAGGTGCGGCGCATCCTGAAGGCCTTCGTCGATGCCCAATGGCTGGCCGAATTCGACGCGCGCCTAGCCAGTTACCAGTCACAACTGGCGGGCGTGACCCCTGCCGGGGAGGGGGCCGACCATGAATGAGCCGCCATCGCTGGGTCTGGACTTTGTGGCAGATGACACCCTGTCGGGCTTTCGCCTGACCCGTCTGGAGGTGTTCAACTGGGGCACCTTTGACAGCCGGGTATGGACGCTGCAACTGGATGGCAAGAATGGCCTGCTCACGGGCGATATCGGCTCGGGCAAATCGACGCTGGTGGATGCCATCACCACCTTGCTGGTGCCAGCAAACCGGATCGCCTACAACAAGGCGGCGGGCGCGGACAGCAAGGAACGAACCTTGCGTTCCTACGTGCTCGGTCACTACAAATCCGAGCGCAACGAAGTCACAGGCGCGGCCAGGCCGGTATCGCTGCGCGACCAGAACAGCTACTCGGTGATCCTGGGCGTGTTCCACAACGCAGGCTATGACCAGACGGTGACGCTGGCGCAGGTGTTCTGGATGAAGGACGCGCAGGGGCAACCGGCCCGCTTCTTTCTGGGTGCCGAACGCGGGCTGTCGATTGCCTCCGATTTTGCCCACTTCGGCTCGGACATTGCCCAGTTGCGCAAAAGACTGCGTCGGCTGGGTGCCGAGCTGAGCGACAGCTTTCCACCCTATGCGGCCTGGTTTCGCCGCCGTTTCGGTATCGACAACGAGCAGGCGCTGGAGCTGTTTCACCAGACGGTCTCGATGAAGTCGGTGGGCAACCTGACCGATTTCGTGCGCAACCATATGTTGGAACCCTTCGAGGTGGCCCCGCGCATTCAGGCCTTGATCGGTCACTTCGACGATCTCAACCGTGCCCATCAGGCGGTGCTGAAAACCCGGCAGCAGGTTGAACGGCTCACTCCCCTGGTTGCCGACTGTGGCCGCCACAGTACGCTGGTGACCGAAATCGAAGCCCTGCGCGGGTGCCGGGAAAGCCTTCGCTCCCATTTCGCCGGCCTGAAGCTGGGTCTGATCGACAAGCGGCTGGGCTTGCTGGCCGAAGAATGGGATCGTGTGGATGGTCAGCGACGACGGCTCGAGCTCATCCATGAGGAGCAAGGCCGCCAGGTCGATGAGCTGAAGCAGGCGATCAACGACAACGGCGGTGACCGACTGGAACGTCTCGCCGCCGAGATTCGCAAGAGAGAACTGCTGCGGGATGCGCGCAAAGCCAAGGCCGGGCGCTACCAGGAGTTGGCCAGCGTGTTGGGCGAGCCGGTGGCGGTGGATGCCTCGACCTTCGCCGCGCAGCGGGGCAAGTACCAAAGCTGGCGAGAGGAAGCACGCAATCGTGATGCCGATCTGCAGAACGCCCTCACCGAACACGGCGTGACCTTGCGTCAGGGCAAGCAGGAACACGATCGGCAAAGCACCGAAATCGAAAGCCTCAAGCGCCGCCGCAGCAACATTGATGATCCGCAGATCCAGATCCGCGCCGCGCTCTGTGCGGCATTGGGCATCGATGTCGATGAGATGCCCTTTGCCGGCGAACTGATCCAGGTGCGCGTCGAAGAGCGCGATTGGGAGGGCGCAGCCGAACGTCTGCTGCGGGGATTCGGCCTGGCGCTATTGGTGCCCGATGCCCATTACAAGGCCGTCGCCGAATGGGTGGATGCTGCCCATCTGCGCGGCCGCCTGGTGTACTTCCATGTGCGGCCGCGCAAGGCCGGCGAATTGCCCGATCTGCACCGGGATTCGCTGCTCCGCAAGCTGGCCATCAAGCCTGATTCCCCGCATTACGACTGGCTGGAACGCGAGCTTGCCCATCGTTTCGACGTGGTCTGCTGCGCCACGCAAGAACAGTTCCGCCGGGAGACGCGGGCCATCACCCGCGCCGGCCAGATCAAGGATCCGAGCGGCCGACACGAAAAGGACGACCGCCACCGCATCGATGACCGGAGCCGTTATGTCCTGGGCTGGAGCAACAGCGCCAAGATCGCCGCACTGGAAAGCAGGCGCCGTCAGCTTGAAACGCAGCTCGGCGACGTCGGCAGCCGGATCGGTGAAATTCAGAAGGAACGCAACGGACTGACGAGCCGTCTCGATGCGCTGATTCGCCTTGAAGAGTTCACCGCGTTCGAGGAGCTGGACTGGGCCAGCGTGGCCACCGAGATCGCTCAACTGACGGATGAGCGGAGCCGGCTGGAATCGGCGTCCGATGTCCTCAAGCAGCTCAACGAAAACCTGCGCGAGCTGCAGAGGGCGCAAAAGGAAACCGGCACGGAGTTGCAAGGTTCGCGCGAGAAGCGGGCCAAGCTGGAACAGCGCCGCTCGGATACTCAGGAACTTCGACAACAGACCGAGCTGCTGCTTGCCGGCGCGGTCGTGGATGAAGCGCTGGCGGCGACGCTGGAAGTCATGCGCGCAGAGGCCCTGGGCGAGCATCAACTGACCGTGGAGTCCTGCGACAACCGCGAACAGGACGTGCGCGGCTGGTTGCAAACCCGGATCGACAACGAAACCAAGATCGCAAATCGGCTGGCCGAGAGAATCATCAAGGCCATGGCTTCCTTCAAGGATGCGTTCAAGCTTGAAACCGCCGAGATGGATGCCAGCCTGGACGCGGCCTTCGAGTACGAGAACCTGCTGACGCAACTGAACCGGGACGACCTGCCGCGCTTTGTGGCGCGTTTCAAGGAACTGCTCAACGTCAACACGATCAACGAGATCGCCAACTTCAACGCCCAACTGGCGCGCGAGCGCGGAACCATCAAGGAACGCATCGCGCACATCAACAAGTCGTTGGGCGAGATCGACTACAACCCGGGGCGCTACATCGTGCTGGAGTCGCAGCCCAGTCCGGACGCGGAGATCCGGGACTTTCAGCAGGAGCTGCGCGCGTGCACCGAGGGGGCCGTGACGGGGTCGGATGATGCCCAGTACTCCGAAGCCAAGTTCCTGCAGGTGAAAGCCATCATTGACCGCTTCCGCGGGCGCGAGGGCCTGTCAGAACAGGATCGCCGCTGGACCGCGAAAGTGAGCGACGTGCGCAACTGGTTCCTGTTTGCTGCCAGCGAGCGCTGGCGTGAGGACGACAGCGAACACGAGCACTACTCCGACTCTGGCGGCAAGTCGGGAGGGCAGAAAGAGAAGCTGGCGTACACCATCCTGGCCGCCAGTCTGGCGTATCAGTTCGGACTGGAATGGGGTGCGGTGCGCTCGCGATCTTTCCGTTTCGTGGTGATCGACGAGGCCTTTGGCCGTGGTTCTGATGAATCCACGCAATACGGCCTGAAACTGTTCCGGCAGCTCAATCTGCAACTGCTCATCGTGACGCCGCTGCAGAAGATTCACATCATCGAACCGTACGTATCCAGCGTCGGGTTTGTGCACAACGAGGGCGGGCGAGCCTCCAAGCTCCGCAATCTGTCGATTGAGGAATACCGGGTGCAGAAGGCGGTGTTGGCGCAGTGACGTGGACCGGCGCAAAGGAATTGAAGGCGCAACTGGCGCGACTGTGGGAGCGTGGTGAACTCCTGCGCGACGCGGTGACGGGCAATGCTCGCTTTCCTTTGCGCCTGGCGCTCAAGTCCCCGAGTTCGGCTGACATCACAGATCGCTTTGAGGCCGTTCGCGCTTGGGCCGCTGAATTGGCAGCCACGGATTCCGTGTGTCTCGAATGGCAGGAGGTTCGTCACCGCGTCCAGGGGGTGCAAAAACTGCCTGCGACCGCCTGGATCGAAACCCTGGAGGAGGCGTTGACCTGGCTGGGCAAGCGTCGAGAGTGGGCTCGCTTTTCGGCACAGGTCTCGGCAACCCGGCAAACACACCCCGCCTTGCTGCCCTGGCTGGAAAAGCGCCCCCTGCAGGCGCTGGCACTGTCCGCCGAATGGCCCCGATTGCTGGCAGTCGTGGCCTGGCTCGTCGAGCATCCTCGCCCCGGCATTTATTTGCGGCAGGTGGACCTGCCGGGCGTGCACAGCAAATTCATCGAAGCGCATCGCAGTGTGCTGGCCGAGTTGCTCGATTTGGCACTGCCCGGAGACGCTGTGGACCTCGGCAAGACGGGTGTCGGCCAGTTTGCTGCCCGTTACGGGTTTCTCGAAAAGCCGGCGCGGATTCGCTTTCGGGTGCTTGATCCGGCGAATCATGCAGTACCCGGCTCGGTATGCCCCGACGTGACCCTGGATGCCGACAACTTCAGTCGTATGGAATTCGCTGTGCGGCGCATGTTCATCACCGAAAATGAAATCAATTTTCTGGCCTTCCCGCGGGTTCGTGATGCCATGGTTATTTTTGGTGCGGGTTACGGTTGGGATGCGCTGGCCCGCAGTCATTGGTTGCAGAACTGCTCAATCCATTATTGGGGCGACATCGATACCCATGGCTTTGGCATCCTGGATCAGCTGCGTGGCTACTTTGGTCACGTCGAGTCGTTCCTGATGGACAGGGAGACCCTGGATGCGCATGCCCCGGTCTGGGGCTGCGAGGAGCAGCCGCTGTTGGTGGACCTGCACAGACTGACGCCTGAAGAAAGTGCCCTCTACGACGAACTGCGTGACAACCGCATCCGTGCGAGGCTGCGGCTGGAGCAGGAACACATTGGCTTTCATTGGCTGGGCGATCGCCTTGAACAGCTTCTGCACGGGCGCCGCGGTGCCAATTCATGACCCTGGCGATCAGACCAGTTCAGTTCACGGACTGAATAGCGCCGCCACGGCCATCGGATTGGAAGGGAAATAGAAATGGACGTAGGAGGCGGTCAGGCGACCCTGACGGTAGATCGCCTCGCCGGCCCGACCATCGGGCGTTTGCGCGTGACAGAGCGGTGGCAGGGGCGTTTCACTCTTTGAATAATGAAAGGTATGGCCCTGGAGACGGCCTTCGGGCAGGACGACGGACTGCATGCCGAGCGCCGTCAGGCGCTGCTGCATGACGGCACGACCCGGCAGCAGCCCGGCGAAGGCATGACTGACGCCAGCCTTGTCGGTCACCGATTCAAACAGGCTCATCATGCCGCCACATTCGGCGAGCACAGGTTGACCGGCTTCAACGTGGGTACGCAAGGCCGTCCATAGCGCGGTGTTTCTTGCCAGAGTCGGCGCGTGCAGTTCGGGGTAACCTCCCGGCAGCCAGATCGCGTCGCAGACCGGCAGCGGCTCGCCGGCCAGCGGCGAGAAGAAGCGCAGCGTGACGCCGAGTTGCCGCAACGTTTCGAGGTTGGCCGGGTAAATGAAACCGTAAGCGGTATCGCGGGCCACGGCAATACACTGGCCGGCAAGACGTGGCGACACCACCGGCGCCGGCGCCATGGCGAAGTTGACCGTCGGCGGCAGGTCGACCGCCGTCGTGGCTGCCAAGGCGTCAGCGAGGAGATCCAGGCGTGCTGCCAGATCGCTCACTTCCGCCGCCTGCAACAGCCCCAGATGGCGCTCCGGCAATGAATCGTCGGTGCGCGGCAGGGCACCGAACCAGGCGATGCCGGCGGGCAGGCTGTCGCGCAGCAGGTCGGCGTGACGGGGGCTGCCGACCCGGTTGGCCAGGACGCCGGCGAACGGCAGGCCCGGCCGGTAGTGGGCCAGCCCGTGGGCAATGGCTCCGAAGGTCTGGGCCATCGCCCGCGCATCGATCAGGGTCAGCACCGGAATGCCGAAGAGGACGGCCAGGTCGGCTGCCGATGGCTGGCCGTCGAACAGGCCCATCACGCCTTCGATCAGGATCAGGTCGGAATCTGCGGCGGCGCGTGCCAGCCGCCAGCGGGCATCGCTTTCCCCGCACATGCCGAGGTCGAGGTTCTGGCAGGGCCGCCCGCTGGCTACCGCATGGATTTGTGGATCGAGGAAATCCGGCCCGCACTTGAAGACCGTCACCCGCCGTCCCTGGCGGGCATGCAGGCGAGCCAGGGCGGCGACCATGGTCGTCTTGCCCTGTCCGGAGGCCGGCGCGGCGACGAGCAGGGCAGGGCAGGCAACCCGGCCGGTGATCACCATTCGAGTCCCGGCATGGCTTTGACCCCGCTCTGGAAGGCATGCTTTTCCATGCCCATGTCGCTGACCGTATCGGCCGCATCGCGCAGTGCCTGCGGTGCCGCCCGGCCGGTGACGATGACGTGTTGTCGGGCCGGGCGGCTGCGCAGCACGGCCAGGACGGATTCGAGGTCCAGCCAGCCGTATTTGAAGGCGTAAGTCATTTCGTCGAGCACGACCAGCCCGACGCCGGGGTCGCCGAGGTGCCCGCAAGCGACCTCCCAGGCCAGCCGGGCAGCCGCAGCATCGCGCTCCCGGTCCTGTGTTTCCCAGGTAAAGCCAGCGCCGCCGACATGCCAGGCAACTCCCGGCTGCGCCCGGAAAAAGTTTTCCTCACCGCAATCGGAACGACCCTTGACAAACTGCACGACCGCCACCCGCATGTGGTGCCCCAGGGCGCGCGCGACAACGCCGAAAGCGGCGGTCGACTTGCCCTTGCCATTGCCGGTATTGACCACCAGCACGCCACGTTCGACCTCTGCCGCAGCGATCTTCCGGTCAACGACCTCTTTTTTCTTCTGCATCCGTTGTTCATGGGTGATCATCAGGGGGGTCTTTCCGGTTGGCAACGAAGTCTCAAACAGGGCGTCACGATTCATGCGGATAGACGCCCTGCTGCTGGATGTCGGCCTGCATGGCGACCAGCGTCGCGGTCAGGGGATCGTCGCCGGCGGCATCGGTTGCTCCCCACTGCTCGTAATGGATGAGGTCGGCGATCGGCAGGCGTGGCAACCAGCCGGCCTGTTCGAGTTCAGGCTTGTCCTTGAAATGGGAAACGTAGCCGATGCACAGGTAGGCCACCGGAACGATATGGGCGGGGATGCCGAGGGCTGCCTGCAGGGCCTGTTCGTGGAAGATGCTGACCCAGCCGACGCCGACGCCTTCGGCCCGGGCAGCCAGCCACAGGTTCTGCACCGCACAGACGCTGCTGAACAAATCCATCGCCGGCATGTGCGTCCGGCCAAGGACGACCGGTCCGCTGCGTGTGCGGTCACAGCTGACGCAGAGATTGATCGGCGCGTCGACGATGCCCTGCAGTTTCAGCCGACTGTAGATTTCCCGCCGGGCGTCGGGAAACATCTGCGCGGCTTCGGCGTTGGCCTGCTCAAAGAGGCCATGGACCCGTCGTTTGACCGCTTCGGAACGGATCAGCTGGAAGTTCCAGGGTTGCATGAAGCCGACCGAGGGCGCATGGTGCGCGGCCATCAGGATGCGGCCCAATACGGCGTCGGGCACCGGTTCGGGAAGAAACTGCCCGCGTACATCGCGGCGACTGAAGATCGCCTGGTACACCGCTGCTCGTTCGGCATCGGCAAAAGCATGCGCCAGCGGCGCCTTCAAGTTTTCCATGGATTCCCCTTCTGGAAAGACACGGACTGCCTGGCCGTGCAGCCGTATTGCGTCTCCTGGCCGGTCTTCTGACTCGGACTCAATCGTTGCCGCGCCTTCCCGGCCGGGGTTTCCCCGACCAGTGGCCTTCTGCGGCGAACGTCCTCCTTACAGCGCTGGGCACGTGGCGGATTGGCACCGCCTTCCCGATTCTCTGGTCAGCAAGGCTGACCAGCACCCGGAGACTCCTGTGCCTGAAATCATTCAGACATGCTGATGGTGCCATAAGCGCGCAGTTTTTTCATCCCTGTTCGGTTCTTACCCATCCATCGGTCGACGAGCCGCCGTGCCTTCGGGTATGGGCGGGAACGCCGCAATGTCAGCGTCGTCGCGCCAGACCTGCACCCCAGGCGGCCATCAATCGCCGGTTCAGACGGCCATTCCTTTATAATGCGCAGCTTCAGATCTTCCGAAACAACTGCAATTCCAGCCAACTTTAACCATGGAGAAGTCATGGGATTTCTTGCAGACAAGCGTATCCTGATCACTGGCGTACTGTCGAAACACTCGATTGCTTACGGCATTGCCAGGGCCTGTCACCGCGAAGGCGCGCAACTGGCGCTCACCTATCAGAACGATCGGTTCAGGGATCGTGTTGCCAAATTCGCCCAAGAATTCGACAGCACTCTCGTCTACCCTTGTGATGTCTCCGATGACCTCGCGATCGAACAGCTTTTCGCCGGCCTTGCCGAAGCCTGGGATGGCCTCGACGGTCTCGTGCATTCGATTGCCTACGCTCCCAGCGAAGCCATCGAAGGCGACTTTCTGGAGGGCATCACCCGCGACGCCTTTCGTATCGCGCATGACGTGTCTTCGTACAGCTACCCGGCGCTTGCCAAGGCGGCCCGGCCAATGCTCCTGAGAGGCCGTAAACCCGCTTTGCTCGCGCTCTCCTACCTTGGCGCCGAGCGCACCATGCCCAACTACAACACCATGGGGCTCGCCAAAGCCAGCCTCGAAGCCGCCACCCGCTACCTCGCCTTCTGCCTCGGCCCGCAGGGGATTCGCGCCAACGCCATTTCGGCCGGCCCGATCAAGACGCTGGCCGCTTCAGGCATCGGCAACTTCTCGCGCCTGCTTGCCTACAATGCGCACAACGCACCACTGCGCCGCAACATCACCATCGACGAAGTGGGTAACGCCGCCGCCTTCATGCTCTCCGACCTCGCCAGTGGCATCACCGGCGAGATCATGTATGTCGATGGCGGGCTGAACACCACCGCGCTCGGCAATCCGGAGCCGCTGCCGGGGTGAATGGCCGACCTCCGCGTCGGTTCGGGAGGGCCGGCATTCGGGGGAAAGGCCGGCACATTTGCCGGCGGCACGGTGTCCCTACCGTGGTCTTCGATAAATGGTCGGTTTCAGGGCCTGCAGCCGGTTGCTGATGCCGTGCAGCGATTCAGAATGGCCGACGATGAAATAGCCCTCGGGTTTCAGGTGCGGCAGCATGTTCTCGATGACCTTACGCTTCGTTTCGGCATCGAAATAGATCATCACGTTGCGCAGGAAGATCACGTCGAAGTCACCGACGCCGGTGATCGGCAGAGTCAGGTTCACCTGCGCAAAGCGGACACGCTGCTTGAGCTGGTTGTCGATCAGTAGCTTGCCTTCCTGCGAGCGCACACCCTTCAGGCAATACTTGCGCAAATAGCCTGGCGGAATGCCGGAAATCCGTTCCTGCGCATACACCCCGGCCTGTGCTCGCGCCAGGACGGTCAGGCTGATGTCCGACCCGAAAACTTCCCAGGGGCTGTCGCTGCAATGCTCGGCGAGTACCATTGCCATCGAGTAGGCCTCTTCGCCGCTCGAACTGGCGCCGCTCCAGATGCGGAAAGTGCCTGCCCCGCGCCGCTCCTTGAGGATCACGTCGCGCAGGAAGTCGAAGTGCTGTGGTTCACGGAAGAAATAGGTCTCGTTGGTGGTCAGCAGATCGATCATCTGCTGCAGTTCATCGGGATGCTGGCCGGAGGACACCAGCCGATAATACTGGGAGTAAGTGTCAAATTTGTAATGCGCGAGACGGCGGCCGAGGCGGCCCACCAGCAGCACGCGCTTGGCATCGGACAGGCTGATGCCGGCCAGTTTGTAGATCAGTTTCTGGAAGAGCGCGAACTCCTGGTCGGTGATCGGGGATTCGGAATGGTTCATGGATTCTCAGAATAGCTCGATATCGGTCTTCTTCGGTGCGACGAAGAGCGTGCTGGCGTAGCTGCTTTCTGCTTCGGCGATGCTCTGGTTGGTCTGCCCGCGCTTGCAGAAGGCTTCGCCGGTCTGCGGATCGAGGATCACCTTGCGCGACCACGGTCCCATCAGGTCCGAGGCGACCAACTGGATGCCCTCGCGTGTCAGCCATTCGCGGGCGAACTCGGCGTTGCGCTCGCCGATGCTGACGCTGGTCAGCGATGAAATGACATTGCCGCCACCGAAAGCCTTGCTCTGCATACGTTTCTTCTGGGCGCCACGGGCGAGCATGCCGTTCATCAGCGCTTCCATGCAGAAATTGCCGCAAAGCAGGACGTCGAGGTCCTTGTTGGCCGATTTCTCGAATTTCGGCAACATGAAGTGATTCAGGCCGCCGACCCGGAGCTGCGGGTCCCACAGGCAGACGGCGACACACGAGCCGAGGAGGGTGGCGATCGGTCGTTCGTTTTCGATCGCCCAGCCACCGGGGTTGACGTGGCGCGCCAAGCGCTCGAGGTCGCGCGGGTTCCTCATCATGCCACGCAGCTCATCGAGCTCATCGCCGCGCTGCGGCGGCCGCTGTCGGCCCACTGGAAGAAGGTCATCCGTTCCTGCTGCTGCGCCTGGTTGCCGGGTTCCTCGGCGGTGGCGGCGAGTTCTTCGGACGCCGGGGCATTCTGCTGCGTCGCCTGGTTCAACTGGCCGATGGCGGCGTTCAAGGTCAGCAGATGGGTCTGGTAGGCGATGTCGTCAACGGAGAGAGCGAACGCCTCCTGGCGCAGCTTTTCCTCAACTTTGACGAGTTTGTCGCTCAGCGCTGCCAGCATCTTGAAACTTTCGTCCGTGGCTTTCATTGCGGTCAGCCCGAGGGTCATGTGGTCGGTCAGAGCGAAGTCCAGTCCGTTGGCTGCATTAGTCTTGTATTCGTCTTGTATTCGTCAAGACTAACATGAAGATCATGCAGACTGTAGATGGAATCAGTATTTTCTGGCAAAGATTCATGGCTTTCATCTCCTGGGTACACATTTTTCTGGAGGGATGAGGAGACGCATTGTGCCGGACCTTTTCGGGAGCATTCGGATCTTCAGTCTGCCTGGAACGACGATTACGAAACATTCCGCGTCGATTCCCGCCGCTTCTTTCCATCGCTGACGAAGGTGCTGGTCAGTTCATCCATCGTATTTCCTTGTTCCGGGGGAGCGGTCAGCCTTGCGCCGACATGAGCATCGGGTCGCCGAAGGCGCCGGCCAGATGGCAGAAGTCGAGAACCCGCTGCACGGCCGGGATGTAGCCAGCTCGGAGGAGAGGTCAGCCTTGCGCTGAAATGAACATCGGGTCGCCGAAGAGGCCGGCCAGGTTGCAGAAGTCGAGAACTCGCTGCACGGCCGGGCTGTGGCCGACGATGGTCAGCGGCTTGCCCTGCTGCAGCGCTTCGCGCTTGAGCAGCAGGAGGAGTTGCAGGCCGGCGGTATCGATTTCCGGGACAGCCGCGAGGTCGAGGTCGAGGGCTTCGGCCGCCGCCAGCGCGGCTAGCAACTGCTCCTTCTGGGACTGGGCCTGGTAGATCGTCATGTCCTCGAGAATGGCGAGGCGGGCGGCGGCGGATGCAGTCATTGCGGCTCCTTGGGGGGTGGTTCAGAAGAGTTCGACGTTCGACGGTTTGCTGGCCGGCGCTGGCGCAGCGGCTGGAGTGGGCGCCTTGCTGCGGACGGTGGCGGGCGGCTTCGGGCTGCGCGTGGAGCCACCGATCGCCTGGCGATGGGCGTCGCGCTGCTGGTCCATGACATAGGTCGAAAACTGCTGTTCCATCTGCCGGGCGAGCGGTTCGATGCGCGCCTCGGCGCCACTCTCGATGGCCCCGGCGAGCGCTTCGGCGTGCTGGTCGAGACGTGTGAGGCCGCTGATCACCTGTTCGATCTGTTGGCGCGTCACGTCCTGGAACTGCACGCTGGCCAGGGCTTCCATGAACATCGTGGCGAGCCTGCCGCTGTTCGTGGTGATGGTGTCGAGAATCTGCCGTTCGCGCGCCGTCAGGTGCTCGTAGCTGGCACCGAGGGCCGCGAGCTGCTGTGTGAAGCGTTCGAGGCTGTCGCGTTCCTCGTGGATGTGCGAGTGCGCGAGCTTATCCTTGAACTGACGCTCGATGATCTGGGTGACGGCGATGATGCCGTCGTTGATCTTCTTGACCGCGGTTTCGGTTTCGTGCGAGAGCTTCCTCACCTCGTCGGCGACGACCGCGAAACCGCGTCCGGCCTCGCCAGCGCGGGCGGCCTCGATGGCGGCGTTGAGCGCGAGCAGGTTGGTCTGGCCGGCAATGTGCCGGATCAGATCGACCAGGGTTTGCAGCGACCGGGCTTCCTGGATCGCTTCGGCACCGTGTTTCTCGTCGGCGGTGGTCTCTTCGACGCGCTGGGCGATGAAGGCTTCGAGCTTGCCGATCAGTTGGCGATTGCCGGCAATCCGCTCTTCGGATTCGTGCGCCATGGCTTGCGATTCGGCGGCGGCGCTGGCCACGAACCGGTTCAGGTCGGTGACCACCTCGTCGATCGTCTGCAGTCGTGAAGTCACATCGTAGGCGGCCTGTTCGGTCTGCTCGACGACGCTCTGCAACTGCCCGACCAGGACCCGGTTGAAGCGCGGGATTTCCCGCAGCTCGGGCAGGGCGACGCGCTGGCAGACCTGTTGCGCCGGGCAGCGCGCGCGTTCGTCCCGGAGACTTTCGTTGATGCCCAGGTGCGCGTCGTGGTACAGGAACTGCGAGAGTGCCTGCCGGAGGCCCAGGAACAGCAGCAGACCGAGCAGGATCATCAGGATGTCGCGGCTGCGGTCGCCCAGACCGAAGGTCTGGCTCAGGAAATCGACGTACCAACCGTGCAGGAGCAGGATGGCGATGAGCAGCACGACGGCCGCGGCCAGTCCGGTGAGCAGCGAACGCCGGCGGTACTGGTCTTGAGGGTTGCCGAGGGAGGAGGTCATCGTCTCGGCCTAACGGATGACCAGCTTGATGGTATTGAGCAGGTCGTCGGCGGTCGCTGGTTTGACGATCCAGCCCGAAGCGCCGGCGGCCTTGGCTTCCGCCTTGCGGTTTTGCTGCGATTCGGTGGTCAGGAAGAGAATCGGCAGGAACTTGTAGGCGGGCAGCGTGCGCACCTGCTTGATCAGCTCGATGCCGTTCATGCCGGGCATGTTGAGGTCGGTGATCAGGAGGTCGACCGTGACGCCGGCCTTGAACTTCTTCAAGGCCTCCTCGGCATTCGACGCCTTCTCGACGGCAAAGCCGGCCTTGCCGAGAATGCTTGATACGCTGAGCAGGATGGTTGCCGAATCATCGACCAGAAAAATGGTTTTTGCCATGGGGAAGCTTTCTCCTGTGTGGAATGGACGCGCCGCGGGCAGGCCACTGCCGGGACGGCAAAGAGCTTGGTCAATGACCTGCCGCGTGGCAGGGGTCGATCCTTCCGAACACTTTCATTCACACCCGAGCTCATGCCGGGGATTGTACTGACAATTCCCCGCATGAGCACAATTTACCAGCCAACGGCGGGGTTTTTATGATTCAATATCCGATGGTAATGGCCATTTCGGATGGCTGGCGGTCCATGCCTCAAGATTCATTTCCGGAGATTGCAATGCGCATTCTCGTTCTCCTCTGGCGTTTTGCCATGCTGGCCGGCGGTCTGGCCGTGTCTGCTCAGGGAAGCACTGCAGACCTCGCCACGAGCCGGCTCGATCGAGTCCGGGAGGCCAGGGTGGTGCGTGTCTGCATCTGGCCCGATTACTACAGCATCACCTACCGCAACCCGAAGACGCAGTTGCTGTCCGGGATCGATATCGATCTGGCCGGCGAACTCGGCAGGGACCTCGGCGTGGCGGTGCAGTTCGTGGATAGCTCCTTCGCCAGGCTGATCGATGATGTCACTCAGGATCGCTGCGATCTGGCCATGTTTGCGGTCGGCATCACGCCCGCGCGTGCGGAAAAGCTGCGCTTCACGCGCCCCTATCTGGCCAGCGACATCTATGCGATCACCACCAAAACCAATCGCCGGATCAAGGACTGGGATCAGATCGACCGCACCGGCTCGGTGGTGGCCGTCGCCAAGGGGACACTCCATGAGTCGATCATGAAGGGCAAACTCAAGGCGGCGCAACTGCTGGTTCTCGACACTCCATTTGCACGCGAGGAGGAAGTCCAGTCGGGTCGCGCCGACGTTTTTCTGACCGATTACCCCTATAGCCAGCGTTTTCTGGCGAGCACCGACTGGGCGCGCCTGGTCTCGCCCCCTGGTGCCTACCACATCACCCCCTACGCTTATGCCATGCAGCCCGGTGACGAGGCCTGGGCGGCACGCATCGAGCGTTTCGTCAGTGACATCAAGCACGATGGGCGTCTGCTGGCAGCCGCCCGGCGGCACAAACTCGAGACCATCGTGTCCCCATGACGCGACGCGCCTGGCGGCAGTTACGTACGACGTTTCTGCTTCTTCTGGGCGTATTCGTCGGCGGCATGGTCGCCATGAGCGCCTACACCCTGTGGCGACTGCGTGGCGAGGCGGTGGCCAACGCCCTGGGCATCGCAGCGATGCATTCGCGGGGTTTCGAGGACTTCCTGACGCAAAGCCTGCACCTCACCGAACTCGTCGCGGCCAACTCCCTGGCCCAGGTGTCGCTTGTGCGTGATCTGCGCGGCATCGAGCAGACTTTCGTGGCGGCCCTGCAGCATGCACCGTTCCTACGCTCGATGTCCCTGCTCGACGACGCGGGCCAGATTGTCGCCAGTTCCAATCCTGCCAACCTCGGCGTGACGGTGGCGACACAAGACTATCTGCCGGCAGACGCTGGCCGGCTGCAGATCCTGCGCATCGGCAAGCCCTGGGCCGGACGTGATTTCGCCAGTGGCCAGGCATCGACAGCGGGAACGCCCGTCGATGCCGACTCGCTCGGCTTCATTCCGGTGATGCGCAGCATCGGGCTTGGCAAGGGTCGCGTGACCCTACTCTTTGCGCTGAATCCGGACTATTTCATCAACCATGTTGCGCAGAAGCTCGCTGCCGAGGAGGGGTCGGTCAGCGTGCTGCGCTACGACGGCACGCTGCTGATCGATAGCGATCCCGGCGGGCAACCCGGATCGTTGCGGGACCACTTCGTTCGCGACCTGCGCCTGGACGAGGTCGAGTTCGGCCAGTTCGAGCAGGGCAGCAGCGAGGATCGCCCGCAGCTGATTGCCTTTCGAGCGTCGCGCCTGTATCCCTTCCTCGTCGTCACGGCGCTCGATCGTCGGCACGCCCTGCAGCAATGGCGGACCGAGACCAGGATCGTGCTTGGCGTCATGGTTCCCGCCCTGCTGGCGATCACGCTGCTGGCGATCAGCCTCTACCGTCGGCAGATGCAGTTGGCCGAGCAACGCGCAGAATCCGATCGCCTGCAGCAGATCAACGCGGCCAGCGTGTTCACCAACGCCCGCGAGGGCATCATGATCACTGCCCCAGACGGCACGATCATCGACGTCAATGAGGCCTTTTCCCGGATGAGCGGTTTCAGTCGCGAGGAATCCCTGGGGCAGAATCCGCGCTTTCTCCGCTCCGGTCTACAGGAAAAGGAGTTTTACACCGCCATGTGGGGCGATCTGATCGGCCAGGGCCACTGGAGCGGTGAAGTCTGGAATCGCGGCAAGAACGGCGAGATGTTTGCGGCGATACTCACGATCAGCGCGGTGCACGATGATCAGGGCAGAACCCGGCAGTACGTGGCCCTGTTCTCCGACATCACCCTGCTCAAGGCGAACGAAGAAAAGCTCAAGCGGACGGCCCACTACGACGCGCTGACCGGTTTGCCCAACCGCGCGCTGCTGGCCGACCGCCTGCAGCAGGGCATGATCCAGACCCAGCGGCGCGGGCAGCGTCTGACCGCCGCCTTTCTCGACCTCGATGGCTTCAAGGCGGTCAACGACCAGCACGGTCATGAGGCCGGAGACCAGCTGCTGATGACGGTGGCGGGCCGAATGAAGCAGGTCTTGCGCGAAGGCGACACGCTGGCGCGTCTGGGAGGCGACGAGTTTGTCGCGGTATTGCTCGATCTTCCCGACATCACTTCCTGTGCACCGATCCTGAACCGCCTGATTGCCGCCAGCGCCCAGCCGGTGCGGTACGGCGAGCGGGTCCTGCAGGTGTCGACCAGCATCGGCGTGACCTTCTACCCGCAGGCTGAGGAGGTCGATGCCGATCAACTGTTGCGCCAGGCCGACCAGGCCATGTACCAGGCCAAGCTCGCCGGCAAGAACCGCTACTGTGTCTTCGATGCCGAGCTGGATCGCAGCGTCCGCAGCCACAATGAACGGCTGGAGGACCTTCGCCGTGCCCTGTTGGCCGATGAATTCGTTCTCCACTATCAGCCCAGGGTGAACCTGCGCAGCGGCGCGGTGATCGGGGTCGAGGCCCTGATTCGCTGGCAGCATCCGGAACAGGGATTGCTGCTGCCGGCCACTTTCCTGCCGCTGATCGAGAATCACCCGCTGGCAGTCCATCTCGGGGAATGGGTGATCGAACGCGCGCTGGCGCAGATCGCAGAATGGCGCGCTGCCGGACTGGAGATGGCGGTGAGCGTCAATATTGGCGCGCGGCAGTTGCAACAGGCCGGTTTCGTCGAACGACTGAGTGCGCTGCTGGCCGGACAGCCGGAAGTCGAACCCGGCAGGCTTGATCTCGAATTGCGCGAGACCCGTGCGCTGACGGACCTGGCCAGCGTCTGTGCGATCATCAGCGCGTGCCGGAAAATCGGCGTGTCATTTGCCCTCGACGATTTTGCCTGTGGTCATTCCTCGCTGACCTACCTGAAGAGCCTGCCGGTTTCCCGGATCAACATCGACCGCAGTTTTGTCTGCGACCTGTTCGAAGGTGGGGAGAATCGGGCCATCCTCGAAGGGGTGATCGGGCTTGCCACGGCCTTCCGCCGCCAGATCGTCGCCGAAGGCGTGGAGAATGTCGAGCAGGGCCGGATGCTGCTCCAGCTCGGCTGCGAAAATGCCCAGGGTGACGGCATTGCCCGGCCGATGCCGGCTGCCGACCTGGTGGCCTGGGTGGCTGCCCGGCAGGGCGATTCGGCTGGTCGCCATCTGGTCGCAACGGGCCAGTCATAGCCGGGCTGGGTGTTCCCTCTCTCCTGGCAGCGCTCGCCAGGCACGCTTAGAGACGCAACGCCGCCGTCAGCGAACGCACGTCATCTGCCGACTCATGCATGATTTCGAGTAGCGTGTCCTCGCCGATCAGCAGGTCGATCGAGGCTGCCGTGCCTTCCCTGGGAACGCCGTCGAGGTCGCGTAACGGGCTTTCGACCGGAGCCAGTTCGTCGGCCAGCAGCAGGGTATCGCCGAGCGTCGTCGGCGGCATCGCCAGAAAGCCCCGCCAGCACACTTCAATCGCTTCGACCACCGTTTGCGGGACCTCCAGAACCTGGAGCAAGGGGCGGCCGACCTCGGCCTCGCCGGTTTCGCTCCACGCCGGAAAATCCTCGTCGAGCAGGCCGGGATACTCGGCGGCGCGTGAAATCAGGTAGAAGCCGCTGATTTCATGGACGATGCCGGCGAACATCGCGGTTTCCGGGTCGAGGTGTGTCACCTTGCGGGCAATCACCTGCGCCAGTGCCGCGACATGTGCGGTGTGCTCCCAGAGTCGCGCCGCCATGGCACGATCCTGTACCGACAAGGGGGAGGCCAGCGCGCGCGTGACGACTGCCGCTGCCAGCGAGCGCAGATAGCGAAAACCCAGCCGCAGAACGGCGGTGCGTACGTCGGTGATCGGGCGGCCCGAGGGATTGAAGGCGGTCGAGTTGGCCAGTGCCACGACCCTGGCCGACAGCAGGGGTTCGGCCTTGATCAGGTGCGTGGCCTGGTCGATGTGGCAATCCGGATCGTTGAGCGCATGCTGCAGTTTGAGCGCGACCAGGGCGTTGGTCGAGAAGTTCACTTCGCCATGTTCCAGTTCTGCGGCGATCTTCTTCAGGATGTCGTATCGTTGCATGGTCATATTCAAACCTCGCGTGGGTTGAAGGTTTCGATCAGCGCCGCAGGGATCTGCTGGAGTGGCAGCACCCGATCGGCGGCGCCGAGCTTGATGGCCTCCCTGGGCATGCCGAAAACCACGCAGGAGGCTTCATCCTGGGCGATCGTCGCGGCGCCGGCATCATTCATCTCCTTGAGGCCGCGGGCGCCGTCATCCCCCATGCCGGTCATGATCACGCCGACCGCGTTGCCGCCGGCAAACCGGGCCACCGAGCGAAACAGCACATCGACCGAGGGTTTGTGGCGATTGACCAGGGGGCCATCGAGCACCTCGATGTAATACTGCGCGCCGTTGCGCTTCAACAGCATGTGCCTGCCGCCAGGGGCGATCAGCGCGCGCCCCGGCAGCACGCGGTCGTTGTTCCGGCCCTCGCGGACCTCGATCGTACACAGCGAATCAAGGCGTTCGGCGAACATCGCGGTGAACTGCTCGGGCATGTGCTGGACGATGACGATGCCCGCGATCGTCGGCGGCAGGCGGGTCAGTACCGCTTCGAGTGCCTGCGTTCCGCCGGTCGAGGTGCCGATGGCGATCACCTTGTCGGTCGTCCGTTGCACCGTCGCGGTACCGGCGGGGAGGATGGCGTCGGCGCTGTTGCGCGTCATTCTCTCCAGCGTCGGCAGCCGCGTGCTCGCCGCCGGATGGGTGGTGGGGAGCGGCTGTCCCGGCAAGGCGACCCGGGTTCGGGCGGCCGCGCGGATGGCCGCGATGATGTCGTTCGTGGCGTCTTCGAGGAAACCCTTGAGCCCGAATTTTGGCCGGTTGATGATGCTCACGGCGCCGGCGGCAAGCGCCTGCATGAGCATGTCGCTGCCGGTCGCGGCGGGCGCCGAACAGATGATCACCGGCGTCGGTCGTTCAGCCATCAGCTTGCGCAGGAAAGAGAGGCCGTTCATGCGCGTCATTTCGATATCGAGAATGATCACATCCGGCCAGCTCCGGCGCAGCTTGTCCATGGCGAAGAGCGGATCGGCCGACGTACTCATGACCTCCATGCCGGTCTCCCGGACCAGTGCCTGCGCGATGACCTGACGGACCAGCGGCGAGTCATCGATGATCATGACCTGGATTTTCTTTTGGTTCATCAATGCTTCCGATGTTGAATGGGTGAATCGGTCAGGAATGCCGGAGTTCCTGGAGGCTGCCCTGGCCAGCTGCGTCCCCGGATCGGGCCGTGGCCAGGGATGCGCCGGCGACTGGCCATGGCGGTGGGGCGTCGGAGTGACCGGTGGCGATCGTGTTGAAGGTTTCGGCGCAGACCAGGAAGCAGTCGACAATCAGCGGGTCGAATTGTTTGCCACGCCCCTGCACGATGATCTCCACGGCTTTGCCGTGGGGCAGGGCGGGCTTGTACACGCGCTTGCTGATCAGGGCGTCGTAGACGTCGGCGATGGCCATCAGGCGTGCCGCGAAGGGAATGTCCTCGCCGCAGAGGCCTTCCGGGTAGCCCGTGCCGTTCCAGCGCTCGTGATGCGAATAGATGATTTCGCTGGCGATCCGCAGGAACGGGTGCCGGGTGTCGCCCCCGAGTTCGGCGGCGCGCAGGGCATTGCGGCCGAGCGTCGTATGTCGTTTCATGATCTCGAACTCGTCAGCGTCGAGTGGTCCCTCCTTGAGCAGGATCTGGTCGGGAATTCCCACCTTGCCGATGTCGTGCAGGGGGGCGCATTTCCAGATCAGTCCCCATTCTTCGAGTGGCATGCGTTCCCGCTGTGCGGGTTGTTGCAGGAAGTATTCGACGAGCGTCCGGACGTAGGCGCGTGTGCGGCGAATATGGTTGCCGGTTTCGTTGTCACGGGTTTCGGCGATCGCTCCGAGGGCCACGATCGTCAGTTCCTGACTGCGTTGCAGGTCCAGCGTCCGGGCTTCGAGGGCATGCGTGCGTTCGCTCACCAGCGATTCGAGATGGAGATTGCGGTCAGCCAGATAGATCTGTGCCTGGCGCAGGCGTAGTTGTGTGCGTACGCGTGCCAGCAGAATCGGCGGCTCCACCGGCTTGGGCACATAATCGACCGCGCCGAGTTCGAGACCGCGGATGATGTCGGCAATATCCGTGTGGCTGGAAAGAAAGATCACCGGGATCTCGGCGGTGCGGGTATTCCGCTTGAGCGCCGAGCAGACCTGATAGCCGTTCATGTCGGGCAATTCGAGGTCGAGCAGGACCAGGTCGGGTGCCGGCGACATGATCGCCAGCTCGATGCCCTTGCCGCCACGCGTCGCGATGCGCGTGCGAAAGTGCGGGAGCAAGGATGCGTTGATGACTTCAAGGGTGGCCGGGTCGTCATCAATCAGGAGAATGGTGGTCATGATGTTCCATCCGGGTTATGGGTTGTTTGATGATCGGGGAGCGGCCGTCTTGCGATATCGAAATTGTCATCCGGCCTCATCGCCGCCAGCGAGGAGTTGCCGCGCGGCCTCGAAATCGAACTTCTGCACCTCTGCCCGCGCCGCTTGCAGCAACGGTTCCCAGTCGTTATCCGGCAGCTCTGCAAGACAGCTTTCGATCGCCGTGGCACTGCCGCCATCCGCGTCCTGCAGCAAGCGCAGCAGGGCTGCGACCGAAGCGGGCATCGGCCCGGCAGGCCTTGCTCCCGGTGGCGGTCTGCCCCCCCGGCTGGTCGCCTGCCGGGGGGGCGATTGGGCGAGCGCCGCCTGAATGCCGACGCACATGGCCTCAATCGACTGCGCCAGTTGCCGGCGCAGTGCATGGCCCGCCGGGCTGTTCGCCTTGCCGGTCCGCAGAGCCTGCTCGAGCGCCGCGGCCAGAGCTTGCAGTTCGCGCATGCCGAGCATTCCGACGCGGCCCTTGAAGGCGTGCACCGCCTGTCTTGCCGACTCGCTTGCACCACCGGCCAGCAGGGTATCGATGGTCGCGGTGAAACCGGCCGACTCGCCGACGAATTCCCGCAGCCAGTGGCGGTAACGCGCGCGGTTGCCGGCAAATCGCTGCAGTGCTGCGGTGCTGTCGAGGCCGCTGATTGCCGCCAGCTTGTTCTCGCCGGCGTCGGCAGCACTGGCTGCAGGTGGCGCCGCCGCTGCCGGGGCGCTACCCTGCACCG
>NZ_JDSS02000030.1:24957-28195 GCF_000584955.1 Candidatus Accumulibacter vicinus | reverse complement strand
GCACCTCGTCGAACGCGCTGAAGATCGTCGACAGCCTGGAGTCGGACACCGTGCTGATGATCCCCGACCAGTATCTGGCCCGCAACATCGCCAAGCAGACGAAGAAGAAAATCCTGACCTGGAAGTGAAAACGGTTTGCCGAGGTGATCGTCCATGCCTTCGGCCAGGTACACCTCCTTCTCGTGCACCATCGTGTGCGCCGTCATGGCGACGATCGGCAGCGTGGCGAAACCCGGCAGCGCACGGATTCGGCGGGTGGCCGCAAGGCCGTCGAGAACCGGCATCTGGATGTCCATCAGCACCAGGTCGAAAGCCTGCGCGCCAGCCTCGCGGAGAATGTCCACCGCCTGCTGGCCGTTCTCGGCAAGATGCGGCACGATGCCGACGCTACCCAGCAGCTCGAAGACCAGATCACGATTGAGCGGCTGATCGTCGACCACCAGCACGCGCGCTGCCGGGTAATGCGCCGGCGGGTCGGCGATAGCGGCCGGGTCGTCGCCGGTCGGGCACTCGCTGGCGGTGGCCACGCCCAGGCGCAGGTGGACGCAAAAGCGCGTGCCTTCGCCCGGCCGGCTGCTGACCTCGATCGAACCCTGCATGCCTTCGGCGAGTTGCTTGCAGATCGCCAGGCCCAGGCCGGTGCCGCCGTGCTTGCGGGTGATCGACGGGTCGGCCTGGACGAACGGCTGGTAGATGCGGGCAATCTCGCTCTCGCTCATGCCGATTCCCGAATCCTCGACCTCGATCAGCAGCCCGGCCTGCTGATCGTCGAGGCCCTCGATGGCGATGCGTACCACGATCCGGCCGGTTTCGGTGAACTTGAGCGAGTTGTTGAGCAGGTTGAGCAGGATCTGTTCGATACGTAGCGGGTCACCGAGCAACAGTTCCGGGAGTCGTTCGTCGATCCGGCTTTCGAGACGCAATCCTTTTTCGATGGCATGGTGCCCAATCACCGACAGCGCGCGTGCGACGGTCTTCCGCAGGCTGAACGGCGTGCATTCCAGGCTCATTTCGCCGGCCGCGATCTTGGTCAGATCGAGCAGGTCGTTGATGATTGCCAGCAGCGTCTGGCCGGCATCCCTGACCTTTTCCAGGTATTCGCGCTGGCGAGGGTCGCTGCTGTGGTTCAGCGCCAGTGCCGAGAGCCCGATGACGGCATTGAGCGGCGTTCGCAGTTCGTGGCTGACGTTGGCGAGGAAGGCATCCTTGACCCGGTCGGCGACTTTCGCCGCTTCCAGCGCCGCCTGCAAGGCGCGGTTTTGCTGGTAGAGGCGGAGAAACACCCGCGTCTTGGCGCGCAGCAACTGGTCGTTGATCGGCTTGGCCAGATAATCGGTGGCGCCCGTCCGGTAGCCATGGATGCGATCCTCGGGGCTGTTGTGGGCGGCAGTGATGAAGATCACCGGCGTGTCGGCGGTCTGCGGATTGGCGGACAGGCGTTCGCAGACCTCGAAGCCGTCCATCTCGGGCATCTGTACGTCAAGGAGGATCAGCGCGAATTCCTCCTCGAGAGTGATCGCCAGCGCGTCGAAACCGTTGCCGGCCTCGACGATCGTCACCTCGACACCCCTGAGGGCGGCGCGGATTGCCAGGCGGTTGGCGGCCAGATCATCGACGACGAGGATCTTCGGCAGGCCGTTCATTTCGCCCTCGCCATGGTTTTCCGGAAAATCCGCAGTCCGGCCTGCAGCGGCGCCCAGGTGTCTTCCCGGTTGAGGATCGATTCGGTGCTGCCGAGAACCAGGAAGCCGCCGCGCTGCAGGCTGCGTGCGAAGATGTCGAGCGCTCGCGCCTGCAGCGCTGCACCGAAGTAGATCAGGACGTTGCGGCAGATCAGCAACTGCGTTTCCAGGAAGGCATCATCGGTGACCAGGTTGTGTTCGACGAATTCCATCGCTTGCAGGGACTCTGCCCGAATGGCCATTGTCATATTACCGTCATGGCCATTGCAGACGAAATAATCGTCGAAACAGGCGCTGCCGCCAGCGGCGAAATAGTTGGCCCGCCACTGCGCGAACTGGTCTGCCGGCCAGCAGCCGTGGCGCGCCACCTGCAGCAGGTCGGCGTTGATGTCGGTGGTGATCATCCGCGCCTTGTACGCCAGACCACATTCGTGCAGCAGGATGGCGAGCGAATAGCTCTCCTGGCCGTAACCGCAACCGACCTGCCAGACGTTGATGCGCGGAAAGCTGTCCAGCTCCGGCATCACCTGTTCGCGCAGACACTTCCACACCGGCGGGTCGCGGAAGAACTCCGACACCGGCACCGACAGCATGTTGATCGCCTTCTGTGCCACCTGTTCGTCGCGCAGCAAGGCCGGCAGCAATTCAACCAGACTGCCGGCCTGGCAAGTTTCGACCACTTGCCTGAGCCGACGGATCAACGAGGCGCGACCGTAACCGCTGAAGTCGTAGCCGTAGCGCTCGCGCAGCAGCAAGAGCAGCAGATCGGCCTCGATGGCCTCGATCTGGCGTGCGGATTTGCGTTTCAAAGCCATTTTTCGAGCAACTGCAGCAGACGGTCGATATCGACCGGTTTGGCGAGGTAATCGCTGGCGCCGGCGGCCAGGCAGAGCTCGATGTCGCCGGGCATGGCCTTGGCGGTGACGGCAATGATCGGGATCTGGCCGGTGCTGCCGCAGCGCATTCGCCGGATCAGCTCGTAGCCATCCATGCCGGGCATCATGATGTCGGTCAGGACCGCAGCAAACTGGTCGGTAGCCAGCATTTCCAGCGCCTGTGCGCCGCTGCCGGCGACGCTGACGGCAAAGCCGCGAGCGCGCAGCGCTTTCGACAGAGCCGACTGGTTGCGAACGTCGTCATCGACGATCAGCAGCGCGTCGTGTCGCAGCCCCGCCGCCGGTGTGGCGACGGGTTCCCGCGTCTGCCGGGCGACCGCGAGCAGGACTTCCTCGCGCAGGCGCGCGCTCGTCTGACCGTTGAGTCGTCCCTTGGAGATCACCGCGTCGGCGTGCGCATGCAGGCGCAGCAGCTCGGCGTCGTCGAGGTCGCGCGCCGAGTAGACCACCACCGGCGGCAGTTGCGGCGTTGCTGCGGCGGCTTGTTCGAGCCATTCAAAGCCGCTCATGTCGGGCAGCATCAGGTCGAGAATGACGGCGTCGAAATGCGCAGCGGCGAGTGCCACCAGACCTTCGCTGCCGTTGTGCGCCCGGCTGAGCTCGATGTTCGTATCCTTGAACAGGACACGCACCGCCTGGCTGCTCGCCTGGTCGTCCTCG
>NZ_JDSS02000030.1:20851-24654 GCF_000584955.1 Candidatus Accumulibacter vicinus | reverse complement strand
GCCTGGTCGTCCTCGGTCAGCAGCACCTGCGGCTGGCCGGCGGGCGGGATGGCCGGCACCGCCGCCTGCGAGTGCTCGAGCATGTCGTGGAGCGCGGCCAGCACCGCGTCGCGGGTGATCGGCTTGCGGATATAACCGGCGGCGCCTAGTGCCGCCGCCTCGCCGGTGTCGGCCGTGCCGGAGATGATATACACGGGAATGCCGGCGCTGGCCGGGTCGGACTTCATTCGGCGCAGGACTTCGAGGCCCGGGATGTCGGGCAGGCCGAGGTCGAGCAGAACGCCGACCGGGCGCTCGGCGGCGATCAGTGCGAGCGCCTTTTCTCCGCTATCGACCGCCAGCACGGCGTAGCCGAGCGTTTCGATCAGGCGGGTGACGATCGTCACCAGCCGGCCATCGTCTTCGACGACCAGGATCAGTGTGTGGCGGCCGGCGGTGGCCGCGCGCGTGGCTACCGCTGGTGCTGCAGGCGCCGGGGTACTGCTGGCGGAGCAGACGATATCCGGCAGGTGCACCGAGAAGCGACTGCCACTCTCGGGCGTGCTCTCGACATCGATCCGGCCGCCCAGCAGTTCGACGAGTTGGCGGCTGATCGCCAGGCCCAGGCCGGAGCCGCCGTACTTGCGTGCGCTGCCGCCATCGACCTGCTGGAAGGCGTTGAAGATGGGTCCGATCTGGTCGGCCGCGATGCCGATGCCGCTGTCGATGATGTCGAAACGCAGCCCCCTGTCCTCGGTGCACAGCACGAGCCGCACCGACCCCTGATCGGTGAACTTGACGGCGTTCGACAACAGGTTGGTCAGGACCTGGGTCAGCAGGCGACGGTCACTGCGGATGATCGGCGCCGCTGCGGCTTCGACCTCGATGGCGAAAGCGATCGACTTCTTTGCCGCGAGCGGCTCGAACAGGCGGCGCAGGTAAAGGAGGATCTCGGAGACCGGGAAGTCCTCGATCAGCATCTCGACCTTGCCGGCCTCGATCTTCGACAGGTCGAGGATGTCGTTGATCAGCGACAGGAGCTGGTTGCCGCTCTCGTGGATGACGCTCGCCGACTCGACTTCATCGTCATCGAGGTGACCGGTCGAATTCTCGGCCAGATGCCTGGCCAGGATCAGAATGCTGTTCAGCGGTGTGCGCAGTTCATGCGACATGTTGGCCAGGAACTGCGATTTGTAACGGTTGGCCTGCGTGAGTTCGCGCGCCCGTGCCTCGGCCTCGCTACGGCCGAGTTCGAGTTGTCGTCCCTGCGCTTCCAGACTGCGGTTCTTCTGTGCCAGTTCCTCCTGCTGCACCCGCAGTTCCTCCTGGGTGCCGCGCAGGGCCAGGTTCTGTGCCTTGAGTTCGTCGGACTGGGCACGCATTTCGTCGCTCAGCGCCAGCATGGCGCTGTTCTTGTCGGCAAGTTCGGCTTTCTGCTGGCCCAGGATCTCGGCCTGCCGGCGACTTTCATCGAGCAGCGCGAGATTGCGCTCGGCGGCTTCGATGTTCGCCAGTTGCAGTCCGAGCGGCCCCACCAGGGCTGCGAGAAAAGCGTGCTCGTCGGGCGACAGCCGGCGCGTCGCCGCCAGTTCGACGACCGCCAGCGTCTCGTCCTGATGCGTGATCGGGTAGAGCACGAGTTCCTCGGGCGGGAACTCGGCCAGCCCGGTGGCGATCAGCATCAGACCGCTGCCCACCGGTGCCAGGATGACCGCCTGGCCATCGCGGGCGCACTGACCGACCAGCGATTCGCCGGGCGCGAAGCAGTCCTGCGACTGGCTGCGCCGAACCAGTCCCTGGGCGCCGGCACGCCGGTAGTAGCCGTCGGCGTCGCGCAGAAAGAGCGTCGCGACGGGAACATCGAGCTGCTGCCGCAGATGTCCGAGGAGGACGTCGGCCACGTCGGCCAGTCTTTCCCTCTGGCTGACGGCGGCAGTCAACGCGGCGACGTTTTCGTGAATCCGGCGGTCGCGTGCGACCGCCTCGGACATCTTGCGAAAACATTCCGCGGCCTTGGCCATGTCGCCGATTTCGTCCTGGCGGTCGAGGCCGGGAATCGCCGTTTTCTCGCCTCTGGACAGGCGTACCAGTGCAGCCTGCATGGCCAGTACCGGCTGAAACAGCCGCCGACCGCCAACGACTGCCATCGCGGTTGCGGCGCCGGCAATCAGCAGGCCGCTGCCGAGCATCAGCCATTGCAGCGAATACAGACTGGACAGCGCTTCGTCACGGCTGATCTTGGCGATCACGCCCCAGCGCGGCTGGTCGCCGAGGGCGCCGGCAAACGGCTGCAACTGCCGGTAGGCGATGAACGAAGGCTGGCCGCGATAATCGATGAGCTGATCGCTGCCATCGTTGCCGGCGAGCACACGGTTGACGGACTCGGTGTGCAGTTGCCGCTTGAGGACCGAAGGTTCCTGGTCGAAAAAAGTGTTGGTCAGCATCCAGCCGCCGCTGCCGACGACAAAGGCTTCACCGCTCTGGCCGAGTCCGGCCTTGAAGTGCATGTGCCGGTCGAGCGGTCCGAAGGCGATCTGCACCACCAGTGCCCCTAGCGGCTGACCGTTGTCGGGGTCGAGGATCGGGATGGCGAGGAACATCGCCGGCCGGTTGCCCGCGGCCGCGTAAAGTTCGGCATCGGCAAAGGCCGGGACGCCGCTGACCGCCTGACGCAGGGCAATCTCCGCCACACGCGCCAGGCCGCTGTTCTTCCAGGGCCCGGTGAACAGGTTGGTTGCGAAATCGTGAGCCTTGAGCAGGGAATAGACGACATGGCCCTGCGGGTCGACCAGCAGCATGTCGTGCCAGCCGTAGGAAACATGGCGCCTGCGGAAGAACACATCATGCTCGCCGTGTACCTGTTGGTAGCCGCGACGGCAGGGATTGTTGGCGGGGCTGGCGGCCTGCTCTGCGTCGCGGTCGTACAACTGCTGGAGCTGGGTGTCGGCGCTGGCACCGCAGGCGGCGAAAGCGGCGGCAAACTGCTGCATGGCCGTGACCACGGCAGGGGCGTTGCCCATGCCGATGATGTCGTCGCGCATCCGTTCGAAGTGATTGTGAATATCTTCGCGGCGCGCTTCGACGACCGCTGCCAGTGCACGTTCGGCGGCCTCCTGCAGGGCGTTGCCGGTGACCAGGGTGACGATCGCCAGCAACAGCGAAACGGCAGCAACTGCCGGCAGAACCGTCTGGAGGAGCAGTTTCGAGCCCAGTTTCATGTCGATGTCCCTATTGCTTCGGCAATGAGCTGCCTCGCCGCTTCAAAATCGAAACCTTCCGCTTTCGCCAGCGCTGCCTGCAGCAGCGCGTGCCAGTCGCGATCCGGCAGTTCCGCAAGGCAGGCGGCGATGGCCGCGGCGCTGCCGCCGTCCGCAGCTTCCAGCAGCGGCAGCAGGGCCGCGATCGCGGGCGGCATCGGCCCTTCGGGCCGTGCTGCTGCGGCCGTCGTGGCCGGCCTGGCGGAGCCGAGCACTGCCTGCAGACTGGCGCGCATCCGTTCAATCGACTGTACCAGTTGTTGGCGGATTGCGCTGCCAGATTTGCTATCCATTTCATGGTCGGGCTCGCCGGCCCGGAGAAACTGCTCCAGTGCCGCCGCCAGATCGTGGAGTTCGGTCATGCCGAGCGTACCGGTGCGACCCTTGAAGGCGTGCACCACCTGCCTTGCCGCCGCGTAATCCCGATTGTGCAGCAGCGCGTCGAGCCTGGCCATGAAATCCGCCGAATCCCCGACGAATTCCCGCAGCCAGTACCGGTAACGCGCGCCATTGCCGGCAAAGCGCTGCCGTGCTGCGCTGGCGTCCAGGCCGCCGATCGCCGCCAGC
>NZ_JDSS02000030.1:17033-20826 GCF_000584955.1 Candidatus Accumulibacter vicinus | reverse complement strand
GCTGCCGGCACCGGCGGGGCGTCGGCGCGGTGCGCCAGCCACCTGGCCAGCAGCGCGAAGAAACTTGGCAAGGCGAACGGTTTGCCGAGATGGTCATTCATTCCTTCATCCAGGTACACCTGCTTTTCGTGTTCCATCGTGTGCGCCGTCATGGCTGCGATCGGCAGCGCCGCCAGGTCCGGCAGCGCACGGATCCGGCGCGTTGCCGTGAGGCCGTCGATGACCGGCATCTGGATGTCCATCAGGACCAGGTCGAAGGCGCCGGGGCCCGACTCGCGGAGGATGTTGATTGCCTCCAGGCCGTTCTCGGCGAGGCGCGGGACGATGCCGACGCTGGCCAGCAAATCGAAGACGATCTCGCGGTTGAGTGGCTGATCGTCGACCACCAGCACGCGCGCGTCGTGGTAATGCGTCGGCAGGGGTTGGCCGTTCGGCGCTTCTTCACGGTCGGCAAGGAAGCTCCCGGTCGCCTGGGCCAGTGTCAGACGGACGCCAAAGCGCGTGCCTTCGCCCGGTCGGCTGTTGACCTCGATCGAACCGTGCATGCCTTCGACGAGTTGCTTGCAGATCGCCAGGCCCAGGCCGCTGCCACCGTACTTGCGCGTGATCGACGGGTCGGCCTGAACGAAAGGCCGGTAGATCTGGGCGATTTCGTTTTCACTCATGCCGATTCCCGAATCCTCGACCTCGAGCAGCAGACCGGCACCCTGCGCGTCGAGGTGCTCGACGATGATGCGCACGATGATGCCGCCGGTCTCGGTAAATTTGATCGAATTGTTGAGCAGGTTGAGGAGAATCTGTTCGATGCGCAGCGAATCGCCGACGAGCCCCTCGGGAAGCCGCTCGTCGATCTGCGCTTCGAGCCGCAACCCTTTTTCGGCGGCACGGTGGCCGATGACCGAGAACACGCGCGCGGCGGTCTGACGCAGGCTGAATGGCTGCGCTTCGAACCTCATCTCGCCGCTCGCGATCCGGGTCAGATCGAGCAGGTCATTGATGATTGCCAGCAGCGTCTGGCCGGCGTCGCCGACCTTTTCCAGATACTGGCGCTGGCGGGCGTCGGTGCTGCCCTGCAGCGCCAGTGCCGAGAGCCCGATGACGGCGTTGAGCGGTGTTCGCAGTTCGTGGCTGACGTTGGCGAGGAAGGCGTCCTTGACCTGGTCGGCGATCTTTGCCGCTGCCAGCGCGCTGGTCAGCTCGGCGGTGCGGCGTTTGACGAGGTCTTCGAGGTGTTCCTGGTGCTCTTCGAGCTGGTCCTGGATCAGTCGTAGTTCGGTGATGTCCTGCTTGACCCCGAGAAAGTGGGTGATCGTCCCGTGCTCGTCGACGATCGGCGAGAGCCAGGCTTCTTCCCAGAACAGTTCGCCGTTCTTGCGCCGGTTGAGGAGCGTGCCGCGCCATTCGCCGCCTGCGAGCAGCGTGTCCCACATTTTCCGGTAGGTTTGCAGCGAGGTCTGGCCGGATTGCAGCAGGCTGGGGTTCTGGCCGATGGCCTCGTGCCGGGAATAACCGCTGACCTGGACGAAACGCGGATTGACATATTCGATCAGACCCTCGCGACTGGTAATGACGATCGATACCGGGCTCTGCTCGACCGCCTGCAGCAACTTGTGGACTTCCTTCTCGGCGGCCCGGCGTTCGGAAATGTCGGCGAAGATCCAGATGCTGCCCTCGTGTGGATGCGCGGGGTCGATTGCCCGGCCATTCAGCACGCCCCAGAAAGTCTGGCCGTCCTTGCGTTGCAGCAGCACTTCCTCGCAATGGCTCCTGCCGGCGCTGCAGTCGGCGTAGGCGCGCTGGCCGACGGCCTCGAAGATCGCGCGCGAGGCATACAGGCACTCGGTCGACTGCCCGGACAGCTCGCCGGCGCCATAGCCAAAGATTTCCTCGAAGCGGCGATTGCACGAAACCATCCGCCGGTGTTTCAGGTAGGTGATGCCGACCAGCGCGTTGTGCAGGATCGTCTCGTGTTCGGCGAGCAACTGCCGGGTCTGTTCTCTCTGCTCGTGTTCGCGGCTGACATCGAACATCAGCCCGCGCAACCTCGTCGGCTGGCCATTCTCGGTGATGACCCGGACCCGGTCGTGTAGCCAGAACGTGCGTCCGTCGGCGGCAACGAAACGATATTCGAGATCGTAAGGCAGTCCTTGCTGGCTGCAACTCGCGTGCTGGGCGCTTGCCCAGTCCCGGTCGTCCGGGTGCAGATGCGCCACCCAGAAGTCGGCCTGTGCCCAGTCGGCGACCGGGAAACCCAGCAGACGTTCGGCCTGGGCACTGACGAAGGTGAATTGCAGGGTCCTGGCATCGGCCTCCCAGACGATGCCGTCGATCGACTGCACGAGATCCTCGTGACGCCTGCTCAGGCGCTGCATGCGTTGGCTCATGCGGGAGGCAAAGGCCCTGGCGAGCAGGAACAGTCCGGCCATGGTCAGCAGCACCGCGATGCCGGTGATCCAGGCGTGTTGCTGCTGGCGGAGCAGCAGTGGCGTGATGTCGAAGCGCACGCTGATGCCGCCACGCACGTCGCCGACCTGGTAGCCCATGTCCTGATGGCAGTGCAGGCAGGCGGTCTCGACCAGCAGGGGCGCCATGTAGCGGAACTCGCTCCGGTCACCGCTGTCGATCGCCGCGAAACGTTCCTTCTCGCCGGTGGCGAAACCCGCGAGTGCGGCGCGTTCCCAGTCGTCGGCGACGTTGTCGGGGTTCTTCAGTTGCAGGCTGGTGATGTGAAAACGGTAGTCGCCATCGCGCGCCGCCAGTTCCGAGATCTCGCGCGTCATCAGCGCCGGATTGCGCAGGGTATAGGTCTTGCCGTTGGTCGCCGTGATGTCGGGGTCCCGCAGGTACGGATTGCTTTCGACACCGGCGCGTTTTTCCACGTAGACACCGCCGTGCTCGGCGTTCCAGCGCCGGGTCAGGACGATGTCGCGGAAATGCGCGCGTGCGCGCGCGAGCACGAACTCTTCGACAGAGGCCCCTTGATTGATCCGCTCCAGAAAAACCGTCGTCATGCCGGCGACAATCAGCAGCAAACCGATCTGCACCAGAAAGCGATGCTGCAACCATTTCCCGGCCGTTGTTGGCGGTATTTTCAAAGCCGATTCGAACGCCAGCGTGCGAACGCTGCCGCCAGTTGGCGATCCGAGGTTTCGACATGATCGATCAGCCAGCGTTTGATGAACCCGGCAATCGCCGCGGCGCTGATGATGCCCGTGCTCATTTCTTCGATCTGGGCACGAACCTCGTCGAACAGGTGTACATGTTCCTTCTGGTGCCGGGCCGAAAATTCGTAGTGGATCTCCCGCATCAGTTGTTCCTCGCGGGCGAAGTGATCCCTGGTCAGGGTTTCGAGTTCGGCCAGCACGGCCTGGGTGGCCACCCTGTCTGATCGCTCGCTCGCCTCCTGCAGGCGATTGAGCAGGCCGAGCATGGCGCGATGATCGTTGTCAATCTCGGTGTGCCCGATTTCCAGTGCTGCGCTCCATTCAAGTGTTGCCATGGCGTGATCTGTCCAATGGGTTTGCAATTAAAGTGTATCGGTGGGATCATCCCCTGCTCGGGATCGCGCCAGCGCAGCAGCGCTTTTGCGCCGATCACCGCCCTGCTGCGGGCTTCGATCAGCGGCTGGGAATGCATGATTTCTTCCAGCCGAGTTGGTCGGTCGCTATACGTTCGATTCTGCCGGGCAATGCCGGTTCAGAAACGCTCGAAGTCGTGGTCGGCCGGCGCCTTGGCGGCGGCGCGGGCCGCTGTCCTGGGGCGTGCGGGCGCTACCTGTCGGGCAGCCGGGGCG
>NZ_JDSS02000030.1:1853-17008 GCF_000584955.1 Candidatus Accumulibacter vicinus | reverse complement strand
GGCAGCGAGTTCCTCCGAGGCCGAGGCATTCTGCTGCGTCGCCCGGTTCAATTGCCCCATCGCACCGTTGATCTGGCCGACGCCGGCCGACTGCTCCTGCGAAGCGGCGGCGATCTCCTGCACGAGGTCGGAGGTCTTCCGGATCGACGGCACCATCTCGCCGAGCAGCGCACCGGCGCGTTCGGCGAGTTTCACCGACTCCCTGGCCACCTGGCCGATTTCCTGCGCGGCCACCTGCGAGCGTTCGGCGAGCTTCCTCACTTCGGCGGCGACGACCGCGAAACCCTTGCCGTGTTCGCCGGCGCGCGCCGCCTCGATGGCGGCATTGAGCGCCAGCAGGTTGGTCTGGTAGGCGATGTCGTCGATGATGCCGATCTTCTCGGCAATGGTCTTCATCGCCTCGACCGTCCTCCCGACGGCTTCGCCGCCTTCGGCGGCCTGGTGGGCGGCGGTCGACGCCATGCCGTCGGTGACCTTGGCATTGTCGGTGTTCTGGACGATCGAGGCGCTCATCTGTTCCATGCTGGCGGTGGTTTCCTCGACCGACGCCGCCTGCTCGCTCGACGACTGCGACAGCGACTGGGCGGTCGCCGAGACCTGACCCGAGGCATTGCCGAGGTTGTCGGCCGCGGTACGGACTTCACCGATGATCTCGCCGAGTTTGCCGGCCATCGCCTGCATCGCCGACATCAACTGGCTGACTTCGTCCTGGCCCTGTGCTTTGACCCTGACCGTCAGGTCGCCTTCGGAGAGGGCGTTGGCCACCTGCACTGCGGCATTGACCGGCCCCGTGATCGAGCGCGTGACCCAGGCGGCGAACAGCGAAGCCAGGACTACCGCGGCGGCGCCCAGCACCAGGATCAGCCATTCCGTCTGCTCGGCGCGCCCGTCGGCTTCCTTGCCCTGGGCGGTCATCAGCTCGGTCTGGAAGTCGACCACCTTTTCGCAGGCATCGATGTACGAAGCTTGCGATTGGCGCATCCGGTTGAGCATGACTTCGGTGGCCTGCTCCTTGTGGCCGGCCTTCATCAGCGTCAGAAACTCGTCCTGGTCCGCCAGGTAGAGGTTTCGCGCCTGCTCGAGATCTTTGAGAAGAGCCTTGCCCTGATCACTGTCGATGCTCTTCCTCAGCTTGTCGAGGTTGTCGCCGATCGTCTTCCTGGCTTCCGCGATGCGCTCGTACTGCTTCAGGACCTCCTCGGGACGCGGATCGATCAGCAGGTTGCGCTGTGAGCGGGCCGCCAGGTTGATGGCATCGATGATGTTGTTGGCCCAGACCGTTTTCGGGAAGAAGTTGTTGACCAGTTTATCGACGTCGGCGTTGAGTCCGTTGATGCGCAGGTAGGCAACTGCCGAAATAACGAGCAACAGGGTGACGACAATGCCGAAGCCAAGCCCGAGACGGGCGCCGATTCTAAGATTCTTGAACACGATGACTGGCCTCCAGAGGGAATGGGATGGGGTCTTGCTAGAAATCAGGACGCGGCCAGGCACTCGCCTTCGCCTTGTTCGATGGGGATGCGTTGACATCGGTGATCACCCCTCCTCCGCGCGCGAAGGGAGGCATATCGCGGTACCTCCCAAGACTTTCATTCGTACCTGGCGCGGCGAGCAACTGCTCCTTCTGGGACGGGGCCTGGTAGATCGTCATATCCTCGCGAAGGACGAGGCGGGCGGCGGGGGATGCGATCATGGCAGCTCCTGGGGGGCGGGGTGACTGCTCAGAAGAAACGACGCATGGTGACCAGCACGATCGTCGCTGCCAGGCCGGTGATCAGCGTACGCTGGTGATACTGGAGATACGGTTTGTCCAGAGGGCTGGCCATGTTGAAGCGTCTCCTGTACGGCGCATTCCGCGTCGGGCGTCGCAGGCAATTGCCTGGAACAAAATCCGGCTGGGGGGAAAGAATAGCAATGCGCGCGCCAAAGCGCTATCCGGGAATCCACGCAGGATTCGGTAGAACTACAGAAGTTCAAGGTCCAAAGGGAACGAAGCGGGCGCTTTTCCTGGAACCTGGTGCCTTTAACCAGCTCTGGCACAAGATGAAGTACGAGTGGATGGCCTTCAAAGCCCGAAGCGCCGCGACGCTTGAGGCCGACGTCGATAAAATTCTGGTCGGCTTCGGCTCTGATTATCGGATGACTTTTTGCTGAGCGCTTAGCGCTCCCGCCCCGCCTCATGCCACGCCTTCTGCACCGGCGAGAGAAGGTATTCGGCCACGGTGCGCGTCCCCAGCATGATCTCCGCACTTGTCTGCATGCCGGCGCCGAGCGCGAAGCGGGCGCCGTCCATCTCCAGTTTCATGGCCTTCAGCGTCACCAGGGCCTTGTAGACCAGCGGCTGCGGGTTCTTCTGACCCTTGTTGTCGTTAGGCGCGTTGCCGCCTGCGCTGTGACCCATGCCTCCATCCGCCGCATCGGCGCTGACGTGTTCGACCGTCCCCTCGACCATCCCGTACTTCTGGAACGGGAAGGCAGCGAACTTGAGCTTGACTGGCTGTCCCTGGCGCACGAAGCCGATGTCCTCATTGCTCACCCAGACCTCGGCGCGTAGCGTCTCCTCTTTCGGCACCAGCGTCAGCAGCACGGTACCCGGCTGCACAACGGTGCCGGTGGTGTGCGTCGCGAGATCCTTGACCACGCTGTCCTGGCTGGCCTTGAGTTCGAGCAGTTCCTTGCGGTGGGCCTGCTTGGTGCGCTCCTGCGCAAGCTTGTCGAAGGCGGCCTGTACCTCGTTGCGTTCGCCGTGCAGGCTGCGCCGGTAGTCGGAGTCGAGCTGGGCGAGCTTTTTCTCGGACTGGGCGATGCCGGCCTTGGCCGAGTCAATCAGGTGGGCCTGGGTCTTGAGTTCCTGTTCCTTCTCGATGCGCTCGCGCTTCTTGTCGCTGGCCATCAGCCCGCCGGAAAAGCCGTCCTTGACCAGCTTGTCGTAGGCCTTGTCCTGCTCGCGGTAGTGCGGCAGAACTTCGGCGAGCTTGGTCTGTACCTGCTGGGCGGAGGCGAGTTCGGCTCTGGCCTTCAAGAGCCGGCTGCGCTCTTCGGCCAGCGCCGCCTCGATGGCGTTGCGGTTGGCGCGGGACTGGGCGTCAATCTCGCGGGCGAGCGCGGGGGGATCTTCGGCGTCGGCGAGGAAGGGTTTGCCGGCGAGTTCAGCGTCGATGCGGCGCAGGGAGAGGCGTTTCCGTTGCCAGTCGGCTTCGATAGCCTGCGCATCGGCTTCGGTGATGAGGGTATCCATGCGCATCAGCACCTGGCCGGTCTTCACCGTCTCGCCTTCACGCACGAGGATTTCCTTCACGATGCCAGCCTCGGCCGGCTGCACGATCTTGAGGTAGCTCTGCGGTACGAGCTTGCCCTCGGCCACGGCCACGATGTCAAGCTTGCCGATCAGGGCCCAGAGGATCAAGAGACCGAGCATGCCGGCCTGCACGCGCAGCACAGTGCGGCCGAGCGGGTTGGGTGGTGCGTCCTGCAGGCGCAGGAGGGGTGGGGAGAAGTCGTGATAATCCGGTGTTGCCGGTGCGGGCAACGCCGGCAGCGTTGGGAGTTTGAAAGGGAGTTTCATGGTCATTGGGAAGGCATCCGAACGGGGAACAAGCCGTCATCCCGGCGAACGCCGGCGCCCAGACAAATTCTCACAGCACATGCTGGATGCGCCGTTGCTGGATTCCGGCATTCGCAGAAATGATGGATGGCTACACGTCACGACAAACGCAGCGCTCCTTCCTGAATGGTCGCCAGCGGCCGCAGGGTCTGCGCCTGCGTACCGAAGCCGGCGTCGCCGATCACCTGCTGGGCGGAGGTCAGGCCGATGCCGGCCAGCGTGCCGTTCTTGCCGTACTGGTAGGCCAGATCGCCGCCTATCGCGGCCGTGTCCGAGCCGGCCAGCTGGAAGTTGGCGAGCGCATTGGTCAACGCCCAGCTGGTGAGGCCGGGGTTGGCCACGCGGGCAGCGTCGAAGGCGCCGACCAGGCCCGCGAAGTTGAAGTTTTCCACTTTCTGATCCTTGAGCGGATCGCTGCCGCCCTGCGTGAATCCGGCCATGGCTTCGGCGATCATCTGCAGGTTGAGCACGGGCTTCGAGGGCGTGGTGGCGTACCAGTTCTTGAAGGTGATCTGGTCGGTACCGCCGGTCTTCAGGACGAGGTCATTGCTCGATTTGCTGAAGCTGAGGTCGGCGTAATCGATGCCGCCGCCGAGCGAGAGGGTATCGCTGCCCGTTCCTCCGGCGGCGAAGGTGTCCTGCCCGTCGCCCTTGTTGAAGAGGAGGATGTCGTTATCGCCGGCCGTCGTGTACGTGTCGTTGCCGAGGCCGCCGAGGTAGATCTCGGCCGCGGCGCCGCCGGTGAGGATGTCGGTGCCGGTGCCGCCGTTGAAGAGGGCCGTGCCGGCGGTATCGGTGAGGGTATCGTTGCTGCCGCCGCCTTCGAGGAGGTCGTTGCCGGTGTCGCCGTTCAGCGTGTTGGCGCCGGCATTGCCTCTGAGGAGGTTGTCGAGGGCGTTGCCGGTGCCGTTGAGGGCGGAAGATCCGGAAAGCGCCAGCGCCTCGACGTGGGTGGCCAGCGTCAGCGTGAGGCTGCTGTTGACGAGGTCGATGCCTTCGCCGGCGTTTTCCGTCACGACATCGGCGCTGTTGTCGACGGTGTAGACGTCGTCGCCCAGTCCGCCCAGCATCGTGTCGGCCCCGGCGCCGCCGTTCAGCGAGTCATTGCCGGCGCCGCCCGTGAGACTGTTGGCCACGCTGTTGCCGGTCAGCACGTTGTTGAGCTCGTTGCCGGTGCCGTTGATGGCGTTGCTGCCGGTCAGGGTCAGGTTCTCAACGTTGGCGGACAAGGTATGGGTGACGCTCGACTGCACGAGATCGGTGCCTGCATTGCCAGCCTCGGTCACCACCTCCGCGGTGTGGTCGACCACGTAGGTGTCATCCCCGGCACCGCCTTGCATCGTGTCGGCGCCACTACCACCGGAAAGGGTGTTCTGGGCACTATTGCCGATGATGAGGTTATCCAGGGTGTTGCCCGTGCCGTTGATGGCCGCGCTGCCCGATAGCGTGAGGTTCTCGAGGTTGCTGCCCAGAGTGTGGGTCATCCCCGCCTGGACGGTGTCGGTTCCTTCGCCGGCATTTTCCGTGACGACGTCGCCAGCGTGATCGACCACGTAGAGGTCGTTGCCGGCGCCGCCGGCCATCGTGTCGGCACCGGTCCCGCCGTTCAGCGTATTCGCGCCGGCGTTACCGGTGAGCACGTTGTTCAGCGTGTTGCCGGTCCCGTTGATCGTGCCGGTACCCGTCAGCGTCAGGTTCTCGACGTTGGAGGCAAGCGTGTAGGTCACGCTGGACTGCACGAGGTCGGTACCGGCCCCCGAACCTTCGGTGACCACATCGGTGGTGTTGTCAACGATATAGGTGTCGTTGCCGGCGCCGCCGATCAAGGTGTCGGCACCCGAACCGCCGTCGAGCACGTTGTTGCCGCTGTTGCCGGTCAGCGTATTGGCAAGGGTATTGCCGGTGCTGTTGATGTCTGCAGTTCCGGTCAGGGTCAGGTTCTCGACGTTGGCGGCGAGCGAGTAGGTCACGCTGGACTGCACGAGGTCGGTGCCGGCATTGGAGCCTTCGGTAATGACATCGCCTGCGTCGCCCACCCCATAGGTGTCGTTGCCGGCACCGCCGATCAGGGTATCGGCACCGGCGCCGCCGTTGAGGGTGTTGTTGCCGCTATTGCCGGTGAGCAGGTTGGCAAGATCGTTGCCGGTGCCGTTGATGGCACTCGTTCCGGTGAGTGTCAGGTTCTCGATGTTGGCAGCGAGCGTGTACGTCACGCTCGACTGGACGAGATCGGTCCCTTCGCCCACGTTTTCGACGACCATATCGCCCGCAGCATCGACGACGTAGGTGTCGTTGCCGGTGCCGCCGATCATCGTGTCATTGCCTGCGGCGCCGGACAGCGTGTTGTTGCCGCTGTTGCCGGTAAGCACATTGGCCAGCGTGTTGCCGGTGCCGTTGATGGCTGCGGAACCCGTGAGCGTGAGATTCTCGACGTTGCTGGCCAGGGTAAGGGTGATGCTGGACTGGACGAGGTCGATGCCGGCACCGGCCGCCTCGGTCACGACGTCGCTGGCGCTGTCGACGAGGTAGGTGTCGTCGCCGGCGGCGCCTGCCATCGTGTCGTTGCCGGCGCCGCCGTCGAGGGTGTCATTGCCCCCCTGCCCGTTCAGGACGTCGTTGCCGCCGAGCCCGTACAGGGTATCGTTGCCGACGCCGCCCGTCAGGGTATCGGCATTGGCGGTGCCGGTCAGCGTCTTGTTGTAGCTGTCGATCGTGATATTGAAGACGTCGCTGGCCGACAGTCCGCCGGTATCCGTTGCGGTGACACGAATGCTGAGCACGCCACCTGCCGCTGGTGTGCCGCTGAAGGCTCTCGTTGTCGCATCGAAGGAGAGCCAGGCAGGCAAGGCCGAGCCATCGGCCTGTGTTGCCGTATAGGTCAGCACGTCACCGAGATCGACGTCGGCAAAGGCCCCCGCCGGCAGTGTTGCCGAGAACGGTACGCTTTCGGTGGCCAGCTGATCGCTCAGCGGACTGACCAGAATCGGCGCGTCATTGACGTTGGCAACCGCGCTCGTTGCGGCGCTGGTGACGGACTCGGCGGTGCCGTAGCCGTCCGTGTAGCTCACCACGACGCGCAGTTTTTTGCCTACAAGCGCCTCCGTCAGAGTGATCTGACTTGCGGTGGCGCCAGAAACATTGCCCCACGAACTGCCGTCGGCAGAGCTTTCCCACTGGTAGTTCATGGCGCCGAGACCGTCGTCGTCGGTAAGCGCATTGTCAGCCGTCAGTGTCTGATTCTGGGTGGCGGACCCATTGATTGCAACTTCACCACCCGGCGCCGAATTGACGAATGCGATGGAGACAGTGAAAACATTGCTGTATGCCGTTGCCCCGGCAATATCAGTCGCACTGACACGGATACCGATCGTTCCCACATCGGCATTCGTAGGCGTTCCCGAGAACGTTCTGGTCGCGCCATTGAACGTCAGCCAGTTCGGCAGCGGCATCCCGTTCGAGAGGGTTGCACCATAGGCCAGCACATCGCCCGCATCGATGTCGCTGAACATTCCCTCAGGAACGGTGAATTCGAGTGCGCTGCCCTTGTCGATCGACCAATCGGCAAGCAGTCCGGAAGAACCGAAAGTCGAGTCGAGTGTGCCGTCGGCATTGAATCTGGCGACAGCGATATCTCTGTTCGACCAATCATCCGAATAGCGGCCGCCGACAATCACAAATCGCCCGTCCGGCAGAACACGTAGAGCGCTGGCGGCATCAGCGGTATTGCTGATCGACACGGAGGTGATGCCTCCGTCACCGAATGTGCCGTCAAGAGAACCGTCCTGGTTATACCGGGCAACCGCAATATCCGAATCTGTCACCCCGTTGTAGCGATGGCCCGCCACAAGTATCTTTCCGCTGGGTAGCACGGACAGGCAATCACCGTTTTCCCAAGGCCCAACGGTAAGGGTCTGTTTCCCGCCACTGCCGAAAGTTGTGTCCAGAGTCCCGTTAGTGTTGTACCTGAACAAGCAGGCGTAGTTCGAACTCGAACCGACCACGAGAATCTTCCCGTCCGACTGGATCGCCAATGCGTTGGCAATGTCAGACGCCCCCCCGTCGTACACCGCCACACCGTCCTGGGCGAAGGTAGTATCAAGAGAACCGTTGGTGTTATATCGGAGCAGGACGAGATCGTAGCCGGGCCCTTGAGACATAGCATAACCGGCCGCCAGAATCTTGCCGTCCGCCTGAACCTTGACGGCATTCAAAGACTGGGTTTCATAACCGATGGAGGTCATGACCTTGCCGCTGCCGTTGAAGCTTGTGTCGAGAGTGCCGTCGACGTTGTAGCGGACAAGTGCGAACGATTGGAAATTGCTGGGCACACCTGAGGCCATGCCGCCGAGAATGATCTTGCCGTCGGCCTGAACGGTCATCGCATACGCCTGATCCCACCATGTGTTGATGTCGGTCGTGACCACGCCGTCGCCACCGAAGCTTGTATCGAGCGAGCCGTCGGCGTTGTAACGCACGATCGCAAAGTCAATGAGCCCCTGCGAAGAAAAGCCGCCGACCACAATCTTGCCGTCCTGAAGTACGCGAACACCGCAGGCTGAGTCGTAGTACGGTCCGACCGCCGTCGTGACCTTGCCGGTGCCATTGAACGTATTATCAAGAGATCCGTCGGCGTTATACCGATACAGCGTGAAATCGGGATAACCGTTGCTGTCGAGGCTCTTGCCCGATACGACGAATTTTCCGTCGGCCTGAATGTCGACTGCGCTGGCCCAGTCGTCCGTCGTTCCTGCATCGGTCACAACGACGCCGGGTCGGCCGGTCCCGCCGAGGAAAATCGGTGCATGATTCATCGCCGCCAGCACCAGCTTCGCATCGCTAACGACCGATTCGCTTGTCCCATGGCCATCGACATAGCTCGCGACAGCGCGCACCCGCTGTCCGACCAACACATCGGGCAGGGCGAGCGAAGGAGTGTTCGCCCCGACGATGTCCTGCCATGCCATACCGTCCGCCGACTGTTGCCAACGATAGCTGATCGCCCCCATGCCATCGGCGTCGGACACGCCGCTCGACACACTCAACACTTGGTCTCGCACGGCATTGCCGATAATTGTCACATTTCCGACCGGAGAATCGTTGACGTTCGCTACGAGGGATGTGGGGGCGCTGGTCACGGATTCCTGCATGCCCAAGCCATCGACGTAGATTGCCGAGGCACGAATCTGATGACCGACATGAAATTCCGCCAAAGTCAGCGCATTGCCCGTTTCCCCATCGATGTCGTTCCACACGGCGCCGTCTGCCGACCTCTGCCACTGATACGAGATGACGCCCAGGCCGTCGACGTCGGCCAGGGTGTTTGTAACGGAAAGCGTCTCACTCTGAGCGGGATTGCCGCTGACGGAGACGTTTCCGGTCGGCAAATGATTGGCGAAGATCACATGCTGAATTGCCTGCAGATCCCAGACGGTGCTGTCGGCAAACACAATCTGCTGGATCGGGTTCTCTGCATTTCGTACGTCGTTGTTCAGGTAGAAATTCCGTACCGTCACGCGATCGGAAGTCCCGGAAGTTGCCACATCAAGATCGTTGCCGATACGGGAGAGAATCACATCGTTCGGTACAATGCCCGCACCCAAGCGAAGAACGTTGTTCTTGCCAGAGGTATTGTCTGCTGCCTCCTGGATCGTGTCATGGCCGCCACCAATCGAGAAGAAGTAGGTATCGTTGCCTTGTCCGCCATCAAGTAAGTTGTTGGCAGCATTACCAGTGATCTGATTGTCGAAACTGTTACCGCTGCCGTTGATAGCAGAGAATCCGGCAAGCACCAGATTTTCCTGATAACTATCCAGAATCCAGTCGACCGAGGATTCGATGGTGTCGTTATCGAAAATTCCACCATCGACCACAACATCGCCTAAGTTGTCGATCGCGTAAGTATCCGAACCGCCGCCACCATAGAAATGATCAGCCCCCGCCTTGCCATCCAGGCGATTGTTTCCCGCGTTTCCGTAAATGGTGTTGGCGCCCGCGTTACCTATGCCATCAATTGCGGCAGTGCCTCTCAGATGCAGGGTCTCGACGTCCGTACCCAACGTGTAGCTGATGGACGCATAAACAACGTCTGCGCCACCACCCGCCTGTTCGACTACGACGTCTCCGACGTTGTCGACATCATAGCTATCGTCGCCGGCCCCACCTGTCATCACATCCGCACCGGTACCGCCGTTGAGATAATCACTACCAGAGCCCGTGCTCAGATGATCGTTACCGGCCCCACCTTCAAGCACGTAATTAACGCCGAGACTACCGATCAGCGTATTGTCGAGCGAATTGCCCGTTCCCTGAACTGCGTTGATTCCCGTCAGCGTCAGATTCTCGACGTTGCTGGCCAAAGCCAACGAAATCGACGATTCAACCGTATCGATGCCTTCGGCGGCAGATTCTACGACGACATCGAAAATCGAATCGACCACATAAATATCGTCCCCGAGCCCGCCCGTCATCATGTCGCCGCCACCCTGCCCATCGAGCCGGTTATTGCCAGCGTTACCCGTCAGTTGGTTGTATTGATCGTTGCCCGTACCATCGATCGATGCACTTCCTGCAAGCACAAGATTCTCGACAGTAGAACCAAGCGCCCAAGCCACCTCAGAAACGATGGTGTCCGTTCCTTGGCCAACATTCTCGATCACCACGTCGCCAGTGCCGACGTAATAAGTATCGTTGCCCCACGTGCCCTGAAGAACGTTGGCGCCTGCATTGCCGCGCAAGACGTTGTCGAACATGTTCCCCGTGCCGTCGATCGCACCGCTGCCAGTCAGGGTCAGATTCTCAACCGTGCCGCTCAGCGCATAGGAAACTGAGCTCTTCACGGTATCGATACCACCATCTGCATCCTCAAACACCTGATCAGCCGCGCTATCGACGATGTAGGTATCGTCGCCGCCGAGACCAACCAGGATGTCATTACCTCCGGAACCGTCAAGCAAGTTGGCGCCACTGTTGCCGAAGAGTGAGTTGTCGAGCGCGTTTCCGGTCGCGTCGACATTCTCACTGCCAAGAAGCTCCAGATTCTCGATGTTTTCACCGAGAGCGAAAGATGAGGCCGTGACGACAGTATCGGTACCTTCATTGGCGCTCTCAGTAACCGTATCGCCCTCACCCAGAATGTACCGATCGTTGCCGGCACCCCCGGCCAGTTGGTTGGCGGCGGTGTTCTGCGAGCCGTCGAGCGTGTTGGACAGTGCGTTGCCGGTGCCAGATATTGCGGCATTCCCCTTGAGCACCAGTGATTCGACGTTGCCGGCAAGCGTATAGGAAACAGAGGCTTCAACGGTATCGTTGCCGTAATCGTCTTCGACAACATCGCCGAGGTTGTCGACTACATAGATATCGCTGCCAGAACCGCCACGCATCGTATCTGCCCCCAAACCACCATCGAGGCGGTTATCGAATTCATTGCCTCCGAGCACATTGTCAAGGGCATTGCCCACGCCCGTTGCCGCCCCGGCAGAGGCGCCGAGGGTGAGGTTTTCGAGGTTGGTCTGCAGCGTATATGTGGCCATCGTGGAAACCACCGTGTCGATCCCGCCATCTACAGTCTCGACGATCACGTCGCCGCTGCCGACAACGTAGGTGTCATCGCCACCAAGACCGACAAGCAGGTTTGCCGATGAATTTAGCGAACCGTCGAGAACATTGTTGCCGGAGTCTCCAGTAGCAGAGACTGCAAGCACCCCTGTCAGACGAACGTTCTCGATGTTGTTTTCGGCCACATGGCTTTGCGCTGTCACCACCGTATCGGACCCCTCTCCGGAGAGCTCCACGATCGTATCGCCGTCACCGATCACATAAGTGTCGTCACCAAGGCCACCGATCAACTGGTTGGCAGCCGAATTCTGGGAGCCGTCGAGTACGTTGCTGCTGTCGTTTCCTGTTGCTATGTCAGCGCCAGATCCAGTCAGGATGATGTTTTCAATGTTGGGCCACAGAGAATAAGAAACCGAGCTGAAAACAGTGTCGATTCCCCCGCCCGCACTTTCATCGACGAGATCACGGGTGTCATCGACATAATAGGTGTCGTTCCCGCCGCCACCCTTCATGTAATCGAACCCTTCCTTGCCGTCGATTACGTTGTCACCATTGTTACCGATGATCGAGTTGGCGAAACCGTTACCCGTTCCGACGCTTGCGTAGCGTGTCACCGGCCAGGACGAGGAAGTATCTTGGTAGCTCCCCAGAACAAGGTCTTCAACATGCTCCGGCAACGCATAGTCATAGATTGAATAGACGGTATCTCGGCCCTCACCTGCCAACTCAACAACCGAGTCAATTCCCTCCACAGGGTTTGTATACGTGTACTGCGTCCCCGACCCGTTGTAAGGCGTACGCCAGGGATTCAGGTAGTACGAATCGTTCCCTTTTCCTCCTACCAGGTCATCTGCGCCAAGACCGCCGAAGAGCGTATCGTTACCATCCATCCCGTACAGGGTGTTTGCGTTATCGTTCCCCAGAAGAATGTTGTCGCCGCCATTGCCAAACCCGATCTGTGCTGGCGTGCCCGCATTGAGTTCCAAAGTACCGATCCCGCTGTTAAGCACATAGTTGTTTACCGAGCTGATGACACGCGATCGCGCTGCTTCGGTGGCATCCGCAAAGAGAACCCGATCGCCGAGGTCATCTACGTAAGCTGTGCTACCAAGAATTTCACTTGACGGGAAGTACCAGGTCCAATCCCCCAAGTCCTGCCGAAAGAGGATGGTATCCGCACCCTGCCGGCCATCGACGTAGTCGCCCTGGCGGGCCTCAATGTAGTTGTCTCCCGCGTTGCCGGAAACCCTGCTCTTCCACCCTGCGGAACCATAGGACACAAGGTGCTCCACGTTTTCCGCTAGGGTGTAGCCGGGGTACACGTCGACGGCTCTCGCATAGACCGTATCGAAGCCTTCACCTGAATTCTCGACTACTGTTACGCCGAGGTCAGCGTAGTAGATGTCGTCTCCTGGGTTCCCGATCAACGTATCGCTACCATCGCCTCTGAGCACGTTGTTACCGATGTTTCCGGTAATCGTGTTCCGGAGCGAGTTTCCGGTACCGTCAATGTTCAGCACTCCGGTCAGCGTCAGGTTCTCGATGTTCGCACCAAGGGTATAACTGACGCTTGACAGCACGGTGTCCGTCCCCTGGTCTGCCGCTTCGTTGACGGTATCGAGCGTGTTATCGACAATGAACGTGTCGTCGCCTGCCGTGCCGGTCATCGTGTTCGGTACACCCGCTACGGTGGTACGTAGCGCAATCTCTGCCGCATTCCACTCGCTCTGGTCTATAAAAAGAATGCGCTCGATCTGGTAGTTCGCATTGGTGAAGAAGCCTGCCACCTTGATCTGGTTCGAGCTGTTGTCGACCACGACGATCAGATCGCTGCCATTGCGATAGAGGCCAATATCTTCCGCCAAGATCCCGCTGCCGAACGCCAGCGTGTCAGTCCCGCCTCCATTCTGATAGAGCGTCTCATCAATCGTATCGTTGCCATCGCCGCGACTATAGCGGTAGGTATCGTTGCCAACGCCGCCGTACAGTGCGTCAGTGCCTGCGCCTCCGGAGATGGAATCGTTGCCGCTGTAACCGTAGAGCGTGTCATTCCCGGCTCTACCATCAAGCACGCTATCCCAGCGGTCGCCGTTGATCGTGTCGTTGCCATCCGTGCCGGTATCCAGCATGGCGATGATTGTCGTCTGGTCCCAGATGGTGCCGTTCTCAAAAACAATACGTTCGACGCGCTGAGCACCACCTGCGCTACTAAAGTGAGTCGAGCTGGTAAACGAATCGGAAGAAAGCGTTCCATTGCTCAACTTGAGAGCAATGCGCAGCCCGTCTGCCTCGGCTAGAATTTTCTCGCGCGACAGCAAAATGTCCGAAGGCAGAATCCCCGGACCCATGACGATAGTATCGATGTCGCCGGCGTTCTCACCGGATTCTTCGAAGTACTGCGCTCCGCCGCCTCGGCCGAAGCGGTACGTATCGCTGCCGAGGCCGCCGTATGAAACCCCGCCGCTCGTACCGCCATCCAGTGTATCGTCACCGTTCTCGCCGTAGAGGTAGTCGTTGGCGTCCCCGCCCAACAGGAGGTCGTTTCCGTCTCGCGCATAGATGGTGTCACTGCCGGCAAGACCGGAAATCACATCGTCTCCATCAAACCCGACGATCGTGTCGTTGCCACTGGTGGCCAGCGCTGCCAACACCTGCAGACGAATTTCCGTTTCCGTCCACACCGTGGCGTCCGCAAACTCAATGCGCTCGATGCGGACTGCCGTGCCTGCACCGGCCCCGTAGGCGCCTACGACCGTCAGTTGGTCGGTCGTCCCCGCGATCTGCAGCACCAGATCGTTGCCGGTACGCTTCGCGATAAGCTGCGACGGCGAAACATCGGCATCGACGCGGATCGTGTCGACCGATACTGCATCGCCGCCTTCGTTGATCGTGTCGGCGCCGCTACCGCGCCCGAACAGGTAGATATCGCCGTCGCCACCGCCCTGCAGAGAATCCGTCGCGGCATCGCCCCGGCCATCCAGCGTATCCGTGCCGACACCACCCATCAGCGTGTCGACACCCGCACCGCTCGTCAACAGATCGTTTCCTTCGTTGCCGTTCAACGTATCGTTGCCGGCACCGCCCAATATGACATCGTTGCCGCCCAGGCCACTGAGAATGTCGTTGCCGCCGCGGCCATCGATGGTGTCGTCCCCGGCCGTGCCAGCATAAATATCAGCGTCGTCAGACAACTCGTTCGTGACGTGCGCATCGATCGCCGTGCGATCCCATACCGTGCCGTCGCTGAACGCCATGGCATCGATCGGCGCACTGGTGTAGTGGTTGCGCACGACAATCTGCTCGGACGAATCGCGAACGCGCACGATGAGGTCGTTGCCGTAGGGAACGAACGCCAGATCGGCCGGCGTCAGCGTGCCGGCAATGCGCAGCGTGTCGATCCGTCCTGCTGCGTTGTCAATATTGTCGATCGTGTCCTGCCCGTCACCGGCACCCCAGACGTAGGTGTCGTCCCCGGCACCGCCCGAAAGCACATCGTCGCCGGTGCCGCCGGTCAGGGTGTCGTTCCCGCCTCCGCCGGCAAGCGTATCGTTGCCTTCCTTGCCGGCGATACGGTCGGCGACGCTGGTGCCGGTGATCGTATCTGCGTTCGCCGTGCCATCGAGATCGAAGCCTCGCGCCAGAAGCTCGGCATGGCTCAACACCGTGCCGTCGGCGAATTCGAAACGGTCGATGGTCGGCTGTCCGAGTGCGTTCTCCGGGTTGAAGCCTTCGATGTGGATCACATCGGCCGGGTGGCTGCCGACCCGGATGAGCAAGGAGCCGAGCCCGAGTTTGATGTCGCCCGGCCGGATCCCGGCGCCGAAGCGCAGGGTGTTTTCGGCGGCAAAGCCGTTCTGCTTGCTGGTATCGGCAATCGTGTCGGTACCGTCACCGAGGCGGTAGAGGTAAGTGTTGCCGCCGCCGTTGGCGGCGATCGTGTCGTTGCCGCGACCGCCCGAAATGAGGGCGCCGCCGGCCTGTACATCGAGGGTGTTGT
>NZ_JDSS02000030.1:0-1521 GCF_000584955.1 Candidatus Accumulibacter vicinus | reverse complement strand
GTTGTTGTCGCGACCGCCGCTGGCGATCGGCTGGCCGCTGCTACTGGTGGCAACATTGACGCCGTCCATCATGCGGCCGATCAGTTCGCTGTAGCTCAGGCGTTCGCCGTCGGAGAATTCGTAGGTGGCGATCGCTCCGGCGAAGCCGCCGGTGATGAGCAGCCGGTCGTTGGCGCCGTAGTCAATGACGAGGTAGCCGCTGCTGTTTTGTACGGTGAGGTCGTTCACGGCGGCGGTTTCGAAGAGCACCGTATTGTGTCCGGCGGCATCGTCGATGGACTCGCTCTGTCCCAGGGCGTTCTCGGGGCTGTCGCCCGCAACGAAGCGGTAGGTATCGTCGCCCTCGCCGCCGGCAAGGTAGTCGGTACCGGCGCCGCCGATGAGCACGTCGTTGCCGGCGTCTCCGAGGAGGCCGTCATTTCCTGCGCCGCCGATCAGGGTGTCGTTGCCGCCGTCGCCCCTGAGATTGTCGTCCCCTTGGCCACCGTCGAGCAGGTCGTTGCCGCCGTTGGCGACGGTATCGCCATCGCCGCGCAGGCCATCCTTGCCTTCGCCGCCAGAGAGGGTATCGTCCCCGCCGCCGCCTTCGAGGTAGTCGTCTCCCTTGTCGCCGTAGAGGGTGTCGCGGCCGTGGGCATCGGCGGCCAGCGGCGCACCGGACGTGTCGTCGCCGACGATGGTGTCGTCGTCGTCACCACCGTGAAGTTCATCGGCATCGCCGCCGCCGATGATGGCATCCTTGCCCTGGCCGCCGAAGACCAGGTCGCGGCCGTGATACTGCTTGTCGAGTCCGCTGGCGTCGCCTTCGATATGGTCGTCACCATCGCCGCCCGAGAGTTCGTCGGCGCCGCCGTTCCCCCAGAGGGTGTCGTTGCCGGCACCGCCGTCGACAATGTCGTTGCCGTGGTACTGGCCGGCGGTGATGCTTTCGTCACCGGAAAGAAGATCATTGCCGGCACCGCCGACCAGTTCGTCATGACCGCCGTTTCCAGTCAGGCGATCGTCGCCCTCTCCACCGTCTATAAAATCGTTGCCATGGAGCGCACCGGAGAGACTGATATCCGGGTCCGTAGGATCGTCAACCGTGTCGCCGCTCAGCACGTCATTGTCTGCCCCACCCAGAAGCTGGTCGTCGCCCTCAAGGCCGAATCCCACGTCATTGTCGGTTCCGGCGTCGATGAAATCGTCGCCAGCGCCACCCATCAGCCAGTCATCACCGGCGCCTCCAAAGAGAATGTCGTCACCATCGCCGGTTCCAGAAAAGGAAGTGCGATCAGCAACGGTTCTGTATACGGTGACGCCATTTGGTTTTTCCTCGACTTCGCGTCGCACTGACCAATCCCTGTAAGCAAAGCTGATTTCGGCGTCCCCCCAGAGGTTGTCGTTGCCGGCGCCACCAATCAGGAGGTCTTCGCCGACACCCCCGGCCAGGAGGTCTGCGTCGGTGCTCCCCACCATGAAGTCATCGTCGTCTCCGCCATCGAGCAGATCGCCCCGGATACTGCTGCTGCCGGAGCCCGC
>NZ_JDSS02000029.1:5315-7111 GCF_000584955.1 Candidatus Accumulibacter vicinus | reverse complement strand
CTGCTCGGGGGCGCGGCTTTCGTGGAAGCTCGCCGCTCCCGAGGCGCCTGCCTCGAAGACCCCCTCGATCACGATGCAGTGGAAATGGACATGCGGATGGAGCAGCGCGCCAAAGCGGTGGATGAAGGCGACCGCGCCGATCCGGGAATCGGCACCCGCAGCTGGGCAGGAGCGGCGTAAGGCCTGTTCCACGACAGACACGAAAATGCGCAACGCCAGGGTCTCGACGGCGGGATCCTGATTGGGGGGGTCGGGATAGGGAGCTGTGACGTCATACCGTTGCTTGCACAAGCTGAGGTGCGGCGTTTGCCGCTGCACTTCCAGCCGTCGCCTGAAAGTGTCGACCGCGAACCGCTGCTGACCGAACCGTTCGCCAAAGCCTGGGCCGCCGGCCGTGCCGGCGATGCATCCGGCACCGCGCGCCGAGGGCTGCCCGATCAGACGTCGGCCTCGCGTGCAACCGCTCATGCGATGTTCACCTCGCGACTCAAGCGCCTGAGCGCGGGGAAGCTGGCGCCGGGCGTCGCAGGCCGCACGCTTGCGCAGCGCCCAGCGATCGGTTGATGCGCCCCGACGAGCCGGTGCGCGCGCGACTGATCGCGCTTCAGGCTTCTGGAGCACTTGCCGATCTGACATTGGATCTCCTCTCCTTCCTCCATTGATTTACACGTAAAATACGTGCAATATTTGTAGATCAATTTTGCTGGAGCCGAGCATGAAACAAAACATCACTCTTTCGCTCGATGCCGGGACGCTGCAACGCGCCCGTGAACTTGCTGCCCGGCAGAACGTCAGCGTCAGTCGGTTTCTCGCGGCGGACCTTGCCGAACAGGTAGATAGCGATCTGCGCTACCAGCAAGCCAAACGTCAGGCCATCGGCTGGCTGCAAGACAGCGCCCTCGAACTCGGCGGCCGGTACCTGAGCCGGGACGATGCCCATGAGCGTTAAGCATCAGTCACTCGCCTTTGTCGATACCAATATCCTGCTCTACGCCCATGACCGCGATGCAGGCCCCAAGCGAGTCGTCGCAGCCCGACTGCTCGCCACGCTTTGGGAAGAGCGCCGGGGAATCGTAAGTCCCCAGGTCTTGCAGGAATTTCTGGTGAATGCCCTGCGCAAACTCAAGACTCCCCTGAATCTTGCCCAGGCTCGCGACATCGTTCGCAGCTACGGCCTGTGGGTCACCCACGACGCCAGCGTCGCCCACATCCTGCGCGGTCTGGAACTGATGGAGCTGGCCGGCTACAGCTTCTGGGACAGCCAGATCATCGCCAGTGCCGAAGCCGCCGGCGCCGCAACCCTTTACAGCGAAGACATGCAGGATGGCCAGTCAATCGCCGGCCTGATCATCCGGAACCCTTTCAACTGAGCGGGTTCGCAGTTGGCAAAGGATACGAAATTCAACGCCCCCAAGCAGGGTCAGCGCCGAAGTCGGTTCGCCAAGGTGGCCGAGAATCTCGCGAATCAGCGGGCCATCGTTGAGGCAGGCGATGATCCGCAGGTCGCCGCCGCACTTGGGGGAGACGAGCGGCAACACTTCATAGATGCGCGCCAGCAGGAGTGCCCAGACGCAACGCGCGGCCTTGCGGTGGGCGGGTTCGGTGGTCGTTCCTCGGGCGTGTTCTGCACGGTCGCGCACGCGACCGTTGCCGAGGCGGTTTCTGCCATCGCGGTCGGCGGTGCCACCTCGGCGGTCACCCCCGCGAGTGCCGTCACCGCCGCCCGCAGCGGCGCGTTGGGTGCCAGTACCCCCGTAGTCACGGTGCCGATGCCGGCGCGGCGGCGGAATCCGCGC
>NZ_JDSS02000029.1:2356-5290 GCF_000584955.1 Candidatus Accumulibacter vicinus | reverse complement strand
GGGTCGCCAATCGCACCGGGCTGGCCCCCGGCAAGACGCCCCTGGCGGTCGAACGTGAGCTGCTGCAGGCGGTAGGCCCTGACAGCAGTCGTGAGTCGGGGAAAGCGTGCCGACGGAGCCTGCAAACCTCGCCGGAATCGCAGCACGAGGATGGCCATGGGCCGCCGCGGCGACCCAGGGTGCAAGCGGTCCCTGACGAGCCCGATCGGATCGTCTTCGTGCGCCCTTTACCAGGCGATGCGCTGATCGAATGGGTCGTCCGGTGCCGGTTGAGCTGACGGGTCGAACTCGCCGTGGTCGGCATCGGCCATCTCCCCCAGCGGCGGGCCGCGGGCCGGCGCGATAGGCGGCGGTGATGTCGGCTCGCCCAAGTGCGAGAGGATCTTGCGCACCGCGCAGGCGTCGGTGATCTGGTCGGGGCACGGCTTTCGTGAAACGTCGCCGCCCCCGAGGCGTCCGCCGCGAAGACGCCCTCGATGACGAGGCAGTGGAAGTGCTCCCACGGATTGCGCAACGCGCCAAAGCGGGGTAGATGAAGGCCACCGCCCCGATGCGGGAATCGGAGCCCTCCGGCGGGCAGGCGCGGCGCAAGGCGTGAGCAGGGTCAGGTTTTCTTTTGCCTGTTCGGTGATTTCTCAACCCGCGATGTCCAGCCGTCTTTCAATCCGGTCAATGCGCGCCTTGATCTGATCGATACTTGACTGTTGCCGGATGATTTCCTCGTAGTTGTGCGCGCTATCGCGTCGGCCAGCGGCAGTGCTCGCTTCCAGGCTAGTAAGCCGGGCGGCGACCTCTCGCAACTCGCTTTCGATGCGGTCCTGTCCACCCCGCAAGGCGCGCAAGTGCTCAAGAACCAGATTGTCGACGTTGTCGCTCATGGTGAAGCCTCCTTGGAAAGGATAGAAGGAACAAAGGGGCCAGACCCCTTAGAGGAAAACAAATAGCAGTCAAATCGTGGACAGAGTGTAAACGTTAAACCCCGGGGTCATCACACTCACCGAGACACCCCATGACAATGGTGTTCGCCTAAGAAGCCAAGCGATCCAGGGTCCCCTTACAGCACAGCCTCCAACCCTTGGCGCTCGATCAGGTTGAGGAGTTTCAGAGAAGAAGAGCCGCTTGGCCTCTTGTCGCCGACCTCCCGCTTCTGCACACTGGAAAGTGGGGTCTTGTTTCTGAACTAATTCTCCGGTAGCGCATTCTTGCGCACGCCGTAGGACCAAGGATAGAAGATCCAACGCCACTTCCGCCAGTGTTCCAGGCTCTGATAGGCCCTGACAGCAGTCGTGAGTCGGGGAAAGCGTGCCGACGGAGCCTGCAAACCTCGCCGGAATCGCAGCACGAGGATGGCCCTGGGCCGCCGCGGCGACCCAGGGTGCAAGCGGTCCCTGACGAGCACCGAGAAGTTCCCGCGCGCTTTCCGCCTTACCGTCACGCAACGCCTGATCGATGCCGCCCTCGATCTGCAGGAAGCGCTGTTCAAGGCGCAGAACCAGCGCGGCGCGCCTCGCCTGAACGCGCTTCGCCAGGCCGACGCAGCGCTGAACCATTTGCGGCTGTACCTCCGCCTGGCCTATGACTGGCGCTGGCTCAACGCCGGCCAGTACGAGCACGTCAGCGGCATGGTCGCCGAGCTTGGCCGGCTGCTCGGCGGCTGGCTGAAGCAGAGCGCACGCTAGGGCAGGGCGAGGCGCCTCGGGGCTTGCGCCCGGGAGGCGCCTCTGTTGGATATATGCCCGACGGCGCGCGCCCTGGTGGGCAATCCGTGCGGACGGGACCAGCCTGCGCCATCCACAGCGCCTTCGCCTCGGCCAGCCGACCGTGGTCGGCTGGCATTTCCGGCCCGGCCCTCGCGGACCGGGTTTTCAGAAGGCCTGCACGATGTGGGAGACACACACCAACCGCAAGCCCAGGTTGTTGTTACGGTTGCCTGGGTCGTTATGGTTGCGGTAGGCGCAGCGCGCGTTGTCGCGGTTGTTGTTCCAGGAGCCACCGCGCAGCACGCGCCGGGCGTCGGCCGTGTCGGTACCCTCGCGCCTGAGATCGGGCGCGTAGGGGTAAGGATGATAGGCACTGCTGGTCCACTCCCAGACATTGCCGCTGAGGTCGACGAGACCTTCCGGCGTGTCGCCGCCCGGAAAGACGCCGATCGGCGTCGTGCCGCGAACGTGGCTCTCGAAGGTGTTGCAGCAGCCGGCGTCGAAGTCGTCGCCCCAGGCGTAGCGCCGGCCGCTGCGCCCGCGTGCGGCGGCTTCCCATTCGGCTTCGCTCGGTAGCCGCCAGAACTGCCCGGTCTGCGCCGACAGCCAGGCGCAGTAGGCACGCGCCTCGTACCAGCAGACCCCGACCACCGGCTGCGCGGCGTCGTTGTACGCCGGGTCGTTCCAGTAGGCGGGTTCGGCCTGCCTGCCGCTCGGGTACCAAGTATCGAGCAGCGCCTCGAATTCGGCGTCGGACATCTGCAGTATCGCCTCACAGTCCTCAGCCTGCTTCGAGGTGATTCCGCTTTCCCGGAGCAGTTCCCCGATTCGCTGCGGGTTGTCGCGCAGCCACTGGCGAAACTCGCGCCGCTCCTGCTTCGGCCCCTCCGCCGTTTCCTCGCCGCGCCGCCAGCGCTGCGCCGCTTCGTCTTGCCACCAGCGCTCGTCGTCGTAGCCACCAGCGTCGAGGAAGCAGCGCCACTCGGCGTTGGTGACCGGGAAGCGGCCGATCGCAAAGGCGGCAACCTCGACCTGGTGTGCCGGAGATTCGTCTTCGTAGATGCCTTCGTTGCTGCCGATCGGGTAGTTGCCGGCCGCAATCGTCACCACCGGCGGCAGCAGGTAGTCCCCGTCCGGACCGTGGCGGCGTTGGAAGCTCGGATCGCCGAGTTCGCCCAGCGCCCGCGCGGCGGCGATGCGCGCGCGCAGGTCGGCGGCCGGGTCGCGGCTGCGC
>NZ_JDSS02000029.1:0-2331 GCF_000584955.1 Candidatus Accumulibacter vicinus | reverse complement strand
CTGCCGGTTGGCCGGGAAAGCCGGGCGGAGAAGACGGCTTCAGGCGCTCGCCCTTGACGCGCGCAAGCAGCGTGCGTTTCGCGCTCGCTTCGTCGAGTCCGAGCAGATCGACGTAGGCGATGGCGCGCAGCAGGCCTTCCGGCTGGCAGTCGCCGACGCGTACCGGCAGCAGGACGCCGCCGGTGCCGGTCGGATCGCGGGCGAAGGCCGCGGCCCATTCGGCGGCGGTGAATTTCGCGGCCAGGTAGTCGTTGGAGAGGATGGCGATCGTGCGCAGGGATTGCCGGGCGGCGCGATCCATCTCGAGGACGAAGTTGCCGCCGGCGTGAAAATCCCAGGCCTGGATGAGAATCATGCTGGTTGAGGCACCACTCCCAGACGTTGCCGACCAGGTCGAGCACGCCGTCGGCCGAGGCCCCCTGCGGATGGACGCCGACGGCGGTGATTCGGGAGAGCTGACTCTCGTCGGTATTGGCCCGCCCTTCCTGCCAATCGCCCCAGGGGTATTGCCGGCTCGGGTTGCCACCCGTTGCCGCCTGCTGCCACTCCCACTCGCTCGGCAAGCGCACGGGATGGCCGAGGAGGGCGCTCGCCCATTGGCAATAGGCCATCGCTTCAAACCAGCTCAGCGAAACCGCAGGCTGGTTGTCGCGGCCTCGCTGCGCGGCGGGTTCCACGCGATACACGGAACGGATCAGCCGGTCGTAGCCATCCGTGGCTTCGAGAAAGGCGCGCCATTGGCCAACGGTTACCGGATAGCGCGCGATGTGGAAGGGTTCGACCGCAAGACGCGGGCGGCCGCGCCAGCGGCGCAACCAGCCGGTAGCGTCGATCTCGAGTTCGACTTCGCCACCCGGAATCGCGTGCCAGACGATCTCCGGGGCGCCGTCCGGGCGTAGCCCGACGCCGGGGCGCGGGTCGCCGCCGGGCAGCAGTGCCAGCCGGTCGCCGATGCGCGCTCGCTCGGCGTGCGTCGTCGCCGGATCGTCGAGCAGCGCGAGCATTTCTTCCTGCGCCAGTGGGCCGAGGAAATCGCGCTCGCTCCGGGTCAGGTCGAAGCGCGCGCCGAGGCGGTGCAGCATCGGCGCGGCTTCGAGCATCACCCGTTCGTCAGACCAGCGGTGGCTTTCGCCGTGCGCCTGCCAGGCGGCTGCCGCGTGCTCGATCTCGCGCCGTTGATGCAGGTCGTCGCGGTCCTGCTGCAGCCAGTCGCGCAGGCGCTGCCAACTGCGGATCAGCGCTTCGTGCGCGACTTCGACGGTGTCCTGGCCGCTGCCGGCGTCGCGGCCGGTAACCAGCAGGCGCGCCGTCGCCAGCTCGGTGATCAGCCGCCGCGAGCGCTCGTCGAAGTCACCGAGCGGCGCGCGCCGGCGCGTGTCTTCGCTGCCTTCGCCGAGTTGCACGAGTTGCAGGAAGACATCGCGCGCGATCGCCTCGCTGCCAGGAGCGTCGCGCTCGATGGCGTCGATGACGCTGTCGGCACGCTGGACGATCGCGCCGTGCACGCGACCGATCGCCTCGTACGCCGCCTGGCACAGGTGGTCGTCCTGGCGGCGCGCGTAGAGCTGCGTCAGGCAGAACTCGAGCAGCGGCAGATTGCCCGGCTCGTCGCCGACGTCGCCGAGGATGCGGCCGACCAGACCTGGCTCGAAGCGCAGCCTGGCGACCTCCGCCGGGCTGCTGATCGCCAGCTCGCGTTCGGAGGGGGTCATTCCGCCGAAGAAGAACGGCTCGTCGTCTTCGCGGAAAGCGCTCAGGTTGCGGTACGGACAGCCGGCGTCGAGCGGTCGCTGGCAGCTCGCGTCGAGTTCGCGGATCAGTTCGGCGAAGTCCGCCTGCCGCTCGTCGCCGGCGTGTTCGCGTATCACTTCCAGCAGCAGCGACAGCGCATGCCGCGAGCCTACGAGGCCGCGCTCGAGAAGCTGGCGCACGCAGCGGGTGGTGAAGGCGTCGGTGGCGCCGCGCTGGTCGATTGCGTGGTAGAGCGCGTCGTCCTTGTCCTGTCCGTAGAAGGCCTGCGTCAGCCAGGTGCCGCGGCGATCTTCATCGAGCAGCGGCAGCAGCAGTCGCGTTGCGCGTTCGAGCACGGTCGTCGGCGCGGTCATCGATCCTCCCCGGTCGTTCAGCCTGCACGCATTATCGTCCGTGGTGGGCGCGGTGCCAATCCCTGACACTTGCCTTTTCGGGTTGGCGGGCGAGAGCTTGATCAGTAAAAAACGGGGGTTGTTTACGGTGGAGTAGCGAAGCGCCAGACAGGCCGGAGGGTGCGGGCGGCCCGGAGGGAAGCACCCAAAGCCCCGCCCGGCGGTGACGCCGGGCGGGGCCAGTGGC
>NZ_JDSS02000028.1:71795-96529 GCF_000584955.1 Candidatus Accumulibacter vicinus | reverse complement strand
TGTTAACGCTAATTTTTTGGCTTCGTTATCCCGAACTGACGTTAACGTAACGACGACCCGACGCCATGCACCTGCGCAAGCACGACCTTCTGCAATTGAACGACGAGTGGCTGAAGAGGCGGCCGGCGGAGCGATTGCTGGAGGTATCGAAGCGTCTGCTGGACGACGTCAAAGAGTGACATGATTGGCTGCACAAAAACCCGGACAACAGGCTCGCGTCCGCCCACCAGTCAGGCACTTTGGGAGAGCGCCAGCAAGGCGAGGTGGATCAGGATTCGGCTCCTGAGATCGACACGGAAGAAGCGGCTGCTGAACAGCCGAGGAAGATGCGGCCAAACCAGTAGTGAAGCCATCATCCATGGGTCTCGAAATACCTGTCGACGGGATGATCAACCTGGTGCGGCAGAGCATCGATGAGAGCAGCTTGCCGTCAGCCTTCTGGAACGATCGGCCTATTTGGCGCTGCGCGGCGGCCCGGCCAATGCAGTGTAAACACCCAGGCCTATGAACACGCCGCCTCCCAGGCGGCGACCTAGGCGACCCACTCCTTTACCGTGCAGAACGGGCGCAACCACGGCGGCAGCCAAAGCGTAGGCGCTGTCTGTCACGGCAGCGATTGCCACGAAGAGGAAACCAAGCATCACTCCTTGAAGCATCGGCGGCGCCTCTGGGCTCAGAAACTGGGGCAGGAACGCGGCAAAGAAAACAGTGGTCTTGGGATTCAGGAGGGCAACCACGAAACCTTCATGGAACACGCGGCCCAGTGGTGAGGCGGCAGTGGTGGGGACAGCGCGCTCGGCCGAGGGAGAACGGAGCATTTGTACACCCAGGTAAATGAGGTAGAGAGCGCCAGCATACTTGACCATGGAGAAGGCCAGGGACGAGACCGAAAACAATGCGGCAAGGCCGACTGATGCAGCGATGGCGTTGCCAAGGTTGCCGAGCGCGACGCCGGCTACCGACACCAAGCCGAAACGGCGACCCTGCACGAGACTGCGTGTAACGATGTAGAGCACGCCGGGGCCTGGTGTGACCGCGAGGACCAAGCTCGCCACAAGAAATGCCGAGAACAGCGGCCAAGGTGGAAATAGATCGGTCATTGCGACAACCTTGAATGACGTTCCACTATCCGCGGAACGGGAGGTTCGGGATGACGCTGGCAGTCGGGAAGCAGTCGCACCAACAAGGGATACAGGTTGTGCCGCTGTGTGACCATACGCATCATCCTGAAAACGAGAAAAGGGCCAGGTATTTCTACCTAACCCTTCCTCTTGATTCCATTGGCGCGCCCGGAGCGATTCGAACGCCCGACCCCTTGGTTCGTAGCCAAGTACTCTATCCAACTGAGCTACGGGCGCCTTGCCGTGTTTGAGGGCGAGATTATACCCAGCCGGTTCGCCCCACTCAAGCACTATTTGCACTGCCCGGCGTGGCCTGGGCCGATGTTCTGCCCAGGCATGCCGGATGGAATCGGTCGCCGGGCCCTGCGAGGACTGGATCCGGGTTCAGCCCAGGGCTCGTCCGACGATCTCGTGAACATCGGATGACAGTCCGTCGATTGCCTGCAGGCTTTCGAGCGCCGAGCGCGCGTGCCCCTGCCGGGTCGCGTCAAACTTGCGCCAGCGATCGAAGCGCCGGGTCAGACGCGCGGCCACCTGCGGGTTGAGGGCGTCAATCTGGCCGATCTGCGTAGCGAGGAAATGGTATCCGCTGCCGTCGGCAGCATGAAAACGTACGTGGTTGTTGCCGAAGGTGTTGATCAGCGCGTAGACCTTGTTCGGATTGTGCAGGTCAAAAGCAGGGTGGCTCAGCAGGCGCCGTACCGTTGCCAACGTCTCGGGTAGGCGGCTTGACGCCTGTACCGACAGCCACTTGTCCACCACCAGCGCTTCGTCATGCCAACGCTCGTAGAAGGTGGCCAGGGCTTCCGTGCATTCGTGGCAGTCGTATTGGGCAAGCGTGCCGAGGGCGGCGAACTGATCGCTCATGTTGTCGGCTGACGCAAACTGACGCAGCGCCAGGGTCCGCATTTCGGCGTCATCGAGTTCGTTGAGATAGCCCAGGCAGAGGTTGCGCAGCGCGCGCCTGCCGGCAGCGGCGGGGGTCGGCTGATAGGGGCCGTTCGGTCGCAGCGACTCGTAGCACTGGCGCAACTCGTCGTGAAGTTGTTCGGCAAGGAAGCGGCGCAGACCGTTGCGGGCTGCGTGCAGTGCATCCGGGTCGACGGCCGCGACTTCCTCGGCGAGCGTCGCTTCGCCGGGCAGCGTCAGGACTTCGGCAGCGAAAGCCGGGTCTGCCGAGGCTTGTCCAAGAACCTGTGCGGCGGCGGCAGCGAAGCTCTGCGGCCAGCGCACCGGCCGACCGGCGGTCAGGTCTTCGGCGGCCGCCAGGATCAGTCGGCTGGCCAGGCGCTGTCCGGCTTCCCAGCGGTTGAAGGGGTCGCTGTCGTGGGTGAGGAGGTGGCTCAGGTCTTCATTGCGCCAGTCGTAATCGAGAATCACCGGCGCTGAAAAGTCGCGTAACAGCGAAGGGATCGGGGCGACCGGCAGATCTTCGAAGACGAACTGCTGTTCGCCGGCCGTCAGTGAGAGAACGCGCGTTGTCCGGCCGCGCTCGGCGCAAAGGCTTTCTCCCAGCAGCCGCAGCGGCAGGTCGGCGCCGTCCGGACCGTTGAGGCCGATCGCCACCGGGATGTGGAAAGGCTCGCCAGGTGCCGTCGGACGTGACTGCGACAGCGTCAACCGGTAGCGCTGCGAGCCTGGGTCATAACTGCCGCTGGCGCGCAGCCGCGGCGTACCGGCGTGGTCGTACCAGCGCCTGAATTGCGTGAGGTCAACGCCCGAGGCATCGGCCATGGCGGCGACGAAATCGTCACAGGTCACGGCCTGACCGTCATGGCGCTCGAAGTAGAGGTCCATGCCACGCCGGAAGGCGGGCCTGCCGATCAGCGTCTGGATCATGCGCACCACTTCGGCGCCTTTTTCATAGACGGTGCTGGTGTAGAAATTGTTGATCTCGATGTAGGAGTCGGGGCGTACCGGATGCGCCATCGGGCCGGCGTCTTCGGGAAACTGCGCGGCGCGCAGGGCGCGGACTTCGCGGATGCGGGTGACCGCGCGGCTGTGCATGTCGGCGCCGAATTCCTGGTCGCGGAAGACGGTCAGTCCTTCCTTGAGCGAGAGCTGAAACCAGTCGCGACAAGTCACGCGATTGCCGGTCCAGTTGTGGAAGTACTCGTGCGCGACGACACGGTCGATGTTCTGGTAATCGCCATCGGTGGCGGTGTCGCTACGGGCCAGTACGTACTTGGTGTTGAAGATGTTCAGGCCCTTGTTTTCCATCGCGCCCATGTTGAAGTCGCCGACGGCGACGATCATGTAGTGATCCAGGTCGCATTCGAGCCCAAAGGTTTCCTCGTCCCAGCGCATCGCGCGCTGCAGGGCGTTCATCGCGTGCGCGCACTGATCGAGCTTGCCGGGCTCGACATACACCGCCAGTTGCACGCTGCGCCCGCTGGCAGTGGTGAAACGGTCGCGCAGCACTTCGAGGCGAGCGGCAACCAGTGCGAACAGATAGCAGGGTTTGGCAAAAGGGTCTTCCCACTTTGCCCAGTGGCGGTCGAGGCCTTCGTCACCCCTGCCGACCGGGTTGCCGTTCGCCAGCAGCACTGGCAGGCTCTCCTTGTCGGCGTGCAGGGTGACGGTGTAGCGCGACATGATGTCCGGACGATCCGGGAACCAGGTGATTCTGCGGAAACCCTGTGCCTCGCACTGTGTGAAGTAGCCATCCTTCGAGCGAAAGAGTCCGGAGAGGCTGGTGTTGTGGTCGGGATCGATCCGTGTCAGCGTGCTCAACAGCAGCGCATCCGGCGGGTTGTCGATGATCAGCGCCGAGTCGGTGCAGGTGTAGTCGTTTGCACCGAGCGGCTGTCGATCGATGGCAACCGAAAGCGTTGCCAGCCCATGGCCGTCGAGTTGCAGCGGCTGCCCGGGCGCCACCGCCGGATTGCGCCGCAATTGCAGGTGGCTAGTGACCAGGACTGCGTCGGCGTGAAACTGCACGTCGAGGTCCACACGATCGACCAGGAAGGGGGGTGGAGTGTAATCCTGGCGATGGATGATCTGCGGGGTTTCGGTTTTCATCACGTGTCCATGTCTTTCTGCCAGTCGTGCCTGTCTGGCGACGACGATCGGTCAAGGCTTGTTGAGCAGGCCGGAGCGGCGCAGTTGCTCGGCGATGCCGTCCGCAAGTTTGCGGTAGCCACCGGCATTGGGGTGAATGGGGTCGGCCTTCAGCGTCGGGTCAGAGAGAATGGCGGCGAGAACGCCTTCGACCAGTGGCAGTCTTTCTTCTTTGGCCAGCTCGGCGTAGATCGCCGAATCGGGTAGCCTGCCGGTTGCCGCACCGATCAGCGAGAGCCTGGGCACGGCGACCAGAACGACCTGGCTGCCGGACTGCCTGATGGCCCTGACGATGGCGCGCAGATCGTCCTTGACGGCCGCTTCCGGGCGCCTTCGGAGGAAGTCGTTGCCGCCGATTTCGACGATCACCAGCGCCGGCCGGGTCTGGGCAATCGCTGCGTCAATTCTCGCCTGGGCAGCGTCTGCCGTATCGCCCGGGATACCGGCGTTATGGACCTGCCAGCCGCTGATCGCCGCGAGTCGAGCCGGATAGTCCTCCCCCGGAGCGGCGCCACTACCGAAGGTAATGCTGTCGCCAAAGGCAAGGACCGGGCTGCCTGGCGGCAGCAACGCCAGCCGTGCCGAGTCGTGGCAACCGGCGAGGAGGAGCATGGCGAACAACAGCAGGCGGAGGCGACTCATGGCCTGTCAATCGGGCAGATACACGACCTTCGGATCACGGCAGCTCGTCGCGATGCAGCAGGAAGACATACTGATCGCCAGCGCTGGTGTCGAGCCAGGTGAAGGGCGTCGCCGGAAAAGCGGCTTCCAGGGCATCGCGATTATGGCCGATTTCGACGACCAGCAGACCGTTTGGCCGCAGATGCTGGCGCGCGCCGGCAAGGATTGCGCGCGTCAGATCGAGTCCATCCGGACCGCTGGCCAGCGCCAGTTCGGGCTCGCGTCGATATTCCTCGGGAAGGGTGGCCATCGACGCGGCATTGACGTAGGGCGGATTGGCGATGATCAGGTCGTAGCGCTTGCCCTTGAGGGCGGCGAAGAGATCCCCTTCGACGAGCCGGATCTGCGCTGCGAGATCGTAGTCGTTAACGTTGCGCCGCGCCACCGCGAGTGCCTCCGGCGAGATGTCGACGGCGTCGATGCGGGCGGCCGGGAAAGCGTGTGCCGCGAGGATCGCGAGACAGGCCGATCCGGTACAGAGGTCGAGAACGGCAGTCACCGCGTGGGCATCGTCGATCCAGGGCGTCAGTTGCTCGCGCAGCAGCTCGGCGATGAACGAACGCGGAACGATCACCCGCTGGTCCACATAAAAACGATATTCGCCCAGCCAGGCCTCGTTGGTCAGGTAGGCGACCGGCAGCCTCTCCCGGATTCGGCGATCGATGACCTGCAGCACGGCGGCCCGTTCGTCACTGGTCAGGGTTGCGTCGAGAAAGGGTTCGAGTCGCTCCAGGGGCAGGTGCAGGCTGTGCAGCAGCAGGTAGGCGGCTTCGTCCCAGGCGTTGTCGGCACCGTGGCCGAAAAACAGTTGCGCCTCGTTGAAGCGGCTGACCGCAAAGCGCAGCAGGTCGCGCAGCGTCGACAGTTCGGTCTGGGCCTGCTCAAACATCGGCGGGTAACAACGCTTCGATCATCCGCAGATAGATCGCAGCGAGTTGCGGCAGGGCGGCGACCTCGACGCATTCGTTGACCTGGTGAATGGTGGCATTGACCGGACCGATCTCAAGCACCTGCGGACAGATCTCGGTGATGAAGCGACCGTCCGAGGTACCGCCGCTGGTCGATAGTTCGGCGGCATGGCCGGTTTCCGCACGAATCGCCCGCAGGGCGGCGTCGATCAGGGCGCCACGGCCGGTGAGGAAGGGCCTGGCCCCCAGCGTCCAGACGATGTCGTGGTCCAGCCCATGCCGTTCGAGCAGCGCACACAGACGGGTCTGCAGTTGTTGCGGCGTGCTGGCGGTCCCGAAGCGGAAGTTGAAGTCGATCTCGACACGGCCGGGAATGACATTGTTGACGCCGGTGCCGGCGTGGATGTTCGAGACCTGCCAGGTGGTCGGTGGGAAAAACTCGTTGCCGTCATCCCAGGTGATGTTCGCCAGTTCGGCAATCGCCGGCGCAACCAGATGGATCGGGTTTTTCGCCAGATGGGGATAGGCGATGTGGCCCTGCACACCCTTGACGGTCAGTTTTCCCGAGAGCGAGCCACGTCGGCCATTCTTGATCATGTCGCCGAGGCTGTGGAGCGCTGTCGGCTCGCCGATGATACAGTAGTCGATCAGCTCGCCACGCCGCTGCAGCGCATCGATGACGGCGGCGGTGCCGTCGATGGCGTCGCCTTCCTCATCGGAAGTGAGCAACAGGGCAAGCGAACCGCGATGGGATGGACGGGCAGCGACGAAAGCCTCCACAGCGGTCACGAAAGCGGCCAGCGAAGCCTTCATGTCGGCAGCGCCTCGCCCATACAGCAGGCCGTCTCTGCGTACCGGCTGAAACGGATCGCTGTGCCATTGTTCCAGAGGTCCGCTCGGGACAACGTCGGTGTGGCCGGCCAGACAGAGCAGCGGGCGGCGGTCGCCGCGGCGTGCCCAGAGGTTGCTGACGCAGCCGCGATTCATGAATTCGCAGTGAAAACCGACGGCTTCAAGACGGTTGGCGACGATCTGCTGGCAACCGGCATCTTCGGGAGTGATCGATCGACAAGCGATCAGCTGCTCGGCCAATGCCAGCGTGGGATCACGAGCGACTGCCTTGGTTCCGTCACCGCTTGCCATCTCGGGCTTCCTGAGTTGCGCTCTCAGCTTCGTCGAGGCTGAGCGTAAACTCCTTGTACGAGGGGCTGGATGGGTTGGTTCCGGAGAGATCGAACACGGTTTCTTGCCGCTGCTTGTCTTCACTTCCCGATGCGCCGGTCGCTTCGAAGTTGTTGATCAGCCAGGACAGATTGGTGGGTGAGTCGGCATTGAGCAGCGCTTCCTGCAGCGTGATCACGTCGCTTCGGTAAAGCCGGACGAGATCCTGTTCGAAGGTCTGCGACCCCGGTGCGAGACTCTGTTCCATTGCTTCCTTGAGGGCCGGGATGTCGCCCTGCTCGATCAGTTCCTGCACGTGATAACTGTTGAGCAAAACCTCGACTGCCGGCGTCTGCTGACCATCCTTCTTCTTGACCAGACGCTGCGAAACGATGGCCTTCAAGCTGACCGAGAGGTCCATGTACAAGGCATTCCGGCTATCGCTCGGAAAAAAGTTGATGATCCGGTTGAGTGCGTGATAGCTGTTGTTGGCATGCAGCGTGCCGAGACAGAGGTGGCCAGTCTGTGCGTAGGCCATCGCTGCCTGCATGGTTTCCATGTCACGGATTTCGCCGATCAGGATGCAGTCGGGGGCTTGCCGCATGGCGTTCTTCAAGGCATGCTCCCAGCCGAGGGTATCCATGCCGATCTCGCGCTGGTTGACCAGCGATTTCTTGTGCCTGAACAGATACTCGATCGGATCTTCGATGGTGAGAATGTGACCCGTACAACTGCTATTCCGATAGTCGAGCATCGACGCCAGGGTGGTCGATTTTCCTGAGCCCGTCGAGCCGACGATCAGAACCAGGCCGCGCCTTTCCATGACCAGGTCGGCCAGTACCGACGGTAGCCCCAGGGTGTCGAGCGCCGGGATGTTGCCTACCACGTAACGCACGACGATCGAGATCGAGCCGCGCTGCCGGAACAAATTGATACGGAAATTGCCGAGCCTGGCGATGCCGAACGAGAGGTTCATCTCCTTCGTCGCTTCGAAGGTCGCGGCCTGCTCCGGACTCAACAGTTCGGTGGCGATCTTCTCGATCATCTCCGGCGCCATGACCTGCTGATTGACCGGTACGGTCGTGCCCTGAATCTTGATGTGGATCGGCGCGCCCGCGCAGATGAAGATGTCCGAGGCGCGCCGGTCGGCCATCACATGAAAAAGCTTGTCGAGAATCATTTGCTCGCCGCCGGATCAGGAATCGATGCGCGAGCGATCAGTCGCCGCGCAGCAGATCATTGATGCTGGTCTTGGCGCGTGTGCCAGCATCCACCTTCTTGACGATGACCGCACAGTAAAGGCTGTAACTGCCGTCCCTGGCGGGCAGGTTGCCGGCAACGACGACCGACCCCGGCGGCACGCGGCCATAGCTCACCGTACCGGTTTCACGGTCATAGATCTTGGTGGACTGACCCAGATAAACGCCCATCGAGATCACCGAACCTTCGCCGACGATGACGCCCTCGACAACTTCCGAACGGGCGCCAATGAAGCAATTATCCTCGATGATCGTCGGGTTGGCCTGCAGAGGCTCAAGCACTCCACCGATACCGACCCCCCCCGAGAGGTGTACATTCTTGCCGATCTGTGCACAGGAACCGACCGTTGCCCAGGTGTCGACCATCGTGCCTTGATCGACATAAGCGCCGATGTTGATGTACGAGGGCATCAGCACCACGTTCTTGCCGATGAAAGCGCCGCGGCGGGCAGTGGCCGGTGGAACGACGCGGAAACCGCCACGCGCAAACCGTTCGCTGTCGTAACTGGCAAACTTGTTCGGTACCTTGTCGAAATAGCGCATCGCGCCGCCATCGAGCAGCATGTTTTCCTGCAGCCGGAACGAAAGCAGCACGGCCTTCTTGATCCATTGGTGGGTAAACCAATCGCCAGCAATCTTTTCGGCTACGCGCAGGGTGCCTTCGTCGAGCTGGCTGATGACACTTGCCACGGCATCGCTGATGGCTGTCGGTGCTTGACCGGGTTGCAGCGAATTGCGATTCTCCCACGCCTCATCGATGATCTTCTGGATTGCCTGCATGACTGTCTTCCTAGAGTTTTGCAATGAATGAACGGATACGCCTGGCGGCTTCGACGCAGTCGGTGAGTGGGGCGACGAGTGCGATTCGCAGGTAGCCTGCGCCCGGATTGATTCCCTGGGCAGTGCGCGCCAGGTAGCTTCCAGGCAGCAGGATCACATTATAGTCGGCGAGCAGCGCACGAGCGAAATCACGGTCACCAAGCGGTGCTCTGGCCCAAAGGTAGAAGCCGGCGTCGGGCATGGCGGTGGCCAGGACATCGCTCAGGAGTGGCGTGACCGCCGCGAATTTTTCCGTATATTGGCGGCGATTTTCGACGACGTGCGCCTCGTCGTTCCAGGCCGCAACGCTGGCGGCCTGGACTGCCGGACTCATCGCACTGCCATGATAGGTTCGGTAGAGCAGAAACGACTTGAGGGTCTCGGCATCGCCAGCAACGAAGCCCGAACGCATGCCGGGAACATTGGATCGCTTGGACAGGCTGGAGAACATCACCAAGCGCTCGAAATCGCGACCGAGCAGACGGGCGGCCTGCAGGCAGCCGAGCGGCGGCCTGGTTTCGTCGAAGAATATCTCCGAGTAGCATTCGTCCGAGGCAATCACGAAGCCATACCGGTCGGCAAGGGCGAACAACTGTTTCCAGTCATCGAGGCCAAGCACCTTGCCGGTCGGGTTACCCGGCGAGCAGACGAAGAAGAGCTGTACACGCTGCCATTCGGTCTCGCTCAGCGCTGCGAAGTCGAATGCGTAATTGTTGCTCGGCAGGGTGTTCAGAAAACGCGGTTCGGCACCGGCGAGGTAAGCCGCGCCCTCATAGATTTGGTAGAAGGGGTTGGGGCTGACGACCAGCGGCGTGTAGCCCCGCGACGCATCGACAATCGTCTGGGTAAAGGCAAACAAGGCCTCGCGTGAGCCATTGACTGGAATCACCTGGGTTTCCGCGTCGATACCCGGCAGGCCGTAGCGGCGCTGCAGCCAGGCGGCAATGCTGCGGCGCAATTCGCCGCTGCCCAGGGTGCTGGGATAACTGGCCAGTCCGCCGAGCCCGGCGCTCAGCGCGTCCTTGATGAACGCCGGCGTTGCGTGCTGCGGTTCGCCAATCGACAGCCTGATCTCGCGGTACCGAGGGTTCGGCGTGACGCCGCTAAAAAGCTGTCGCAACTTCTCGAAGGGATAAGGTTGCAGCTTGCTGAGGTGGGGATTCACTGGCTCGTACGTCTCATGCCGGGACGCTGGATTATAAGGGCTACGTGCAGCGGAATGGTGACGGAGCGTCCGGGGAGTTTGCCGCCCTATGCCGCCGACAATGCTCCGCAGCACCGCTTGTATTTCTTGCCACTGCCACAAGGACAGGGCTCATTTCGACCAGTTCTGGCCTGCTCATGGCGAAAGGTCTTGACGCTGCGCTGCGCGATCCAGAAGCGGTGTATGTTGGTTACCGCCTGTGGCAACTGGTCTTCGCATTCTTCTCGCAAGCGTTCGAGTTCTCTGCCCGACAGCCATTCCTCGCCGGCTTCACCGGCCGCCGCTTCGGCGTCGCCAGTGAGCATGAACAGCGGGAAGAGTTGCTCGTCAAGGTAGGCGATCTCTTCGCTGTCTTCCTTGTCATCGTTTGCCCCAAGCGCTTCGAACCAGCCTAGCGGCGCCGAATCGATGCCGTGCAGATAGGCCTGGCACCAGGGTACGTAGTCGCTGGGAGAATTTTCGTCTTCGTCCTGGGCATATAGCAGCAGCATGAGAGGTTCGCCGCTGGCCAGTTCGGACTGCAACTGGGTGGCGAGCAGGTGCAGCAAGTCGGCGGCTTCGCGCCCGGCAGCACTGGTGATCGCCTCCGCACCGCCCAGTATTTCGTTCAGCCACTGCGCTTCGGGCGTTGGTTGTGGGCCCGATAACGCTGCGCAGAGGTAGCCTTGTGCTTCGTCAAGGCGCATCGACTGGGCAAGCGCGGGTTCTTCGAGCAGTTGCTCAAGACGCAGGAGTTGCTGGTCGGTGATCATGATCTCAGCCACGGGTATTGGATTGGCTGGCGAAGTCGGCGAGTTGCACCATCGGCGCGGGTGTCCAGCCTGCCTGGCGGTGATCGGCAATGATTGTGGTAAATACGCCGCCACGCACGTAGAAGCGCGCCGTCAGTCGCATGTAGCGCGGTTGCGTGGCGCTTGCCAGATCGTCCAGGATGCGGTTGGTGACTTCCTCGTGAAAGCAGCCAGTGTTGCGGAAGGACCAGATATAGAGCTTCAGGCTCTTGAGTTCGACACAGGTCTGGTCCGGAATGTAATCGAGAAGCAGGGTCGCAAAATCCGGCTGGCCGGTTTTTGGGCACAGACAGGTGAATTCCGGGATTTCCATGTGAATATGGAAATCCCGTTGCGGCGCCGGATTGGGAAAGGTTTCGAGGGTGCTGGCCGATGTGATGGTCATGGTCATTCCGAGTGGCATCCAGTGGGAAACGAATCGGGCAGGCGGAGTGTTATTATAAGCGCTTACAATGGCATTCCGCAGGAATATTCGCGGGTTGTCCACCTCCAGGGTGCGGGGTGACACCCGCGTGGCACCATGTTTTTTCCGATCTCTTCTGGCGCGGCTGCCGCGGTCGCGTTCTGGTTCATGCGCCTGACCAAACTGAAACTTGCCGGCTTCAAATCCTTCGTCGATCCGACGACCATTGCGCTGCCTGGACAACTCGTCGGGGTGGTCGGCCCGAATGGTTGCGGCAAGTCCAACGTGATGGATTCGGTGCGCTGGGTGCTCGGCGAATCGAAAGCCTCGGAGCTGCGTGGCGAATCGATGCAGGACGTGATCTTCAACGGTTCGGGAAGCCGCAAACCGGTATCGCGAGCAGCGGTCGAACTGGTCTTCGACAACTCGCTCGGACGCCTCTCGGGACAGTGGTCGCAGTATGCGGAACTGTCGGTCCGGCGGCTGCTGACGCGCAACGGCCAATCCGAGTACTACATCAACAACCTGCATGTCCGTCGCAAGGATGTCACCGACCTTTTTCTCGGTACCGGCCTGGGGCCGCGCGCCTACGCGATCATCGGCCAGGGAACCATCTCGCGAATCATCGAGGCCAAGCCCGACGAGCTGCGGGTATTTCTCGAAGAGGCGGCCGGAGTGACCCGCTACAAGGAAAGGCGCAAGGAAACCGAGAACCGTCTCGCCGATACGCGCGAGAACCTGGCTCGAGTCGAAGATATCCGCCTTGAACTCGGTTTGCAGATGGAACGGCTCGAAGGTCAGGCCAGCATCGCCCGCCAGTATCGCGAATACCATGCAGAACTGACCAGAAAGCAGCAATTGCTGTGGTTCCTGCGGCGCAATGAAGCCCAACTCGAGCGCGAACGACTGGCGCGCGAGGTCGACCTGGCAAGCGTCGATCTCGAAGCCAGAAACGCTGCTTTGCGTGCTCTCGAGAGGCGTCTCGAGGAGGCCAGGGAAGCCCATTTTGCCGCCAGTGATGGCGTGCATGTGGCACAGAGCGGCCTTTTTGCGGCCAATGCTGAAGTCGCACGCCTCGAAGCCGAGATCCGTCACCGCCAGGAGTCGCAGCGCGAGCATGAGATGCGGCTGGCAAAGCTGACCGAAGAGCGGGCGCATTGGCAGGCGCAGGCCGGCAATCTGGCGAATGACGATGAACGTTGGCAGGATCTGCTGGCACTTGCCGACGCACGTGTCGAGCAGGGCCGGTTGCGCCTCGAAGCGTGCCAGGAGCGCTTGCCGCTGGCCGAGGAAAGATATGTTTCTGCGCTGGCAGCGGTCAACCGCCAGCGCGCCGAGGTAGCCCTGGCCGAACAGCGCCTGCACGTCGAACAGGCGAATCGTGGGCACGCGCAGCGTTCGTTGCAGAGAGTCGTCGGCCACCGCGAACGTCTGGCCGCCGAACGTGCGGTGCTGGTGGCTCCCGATCTCGCGGACCTTGCCGCCCGGCAGGCGGCGCTTGCCGAATTGCGCGAGCGGATTGTCGAGGCACTGGCAAGCCAGAAGGCTCAGCAGGACCAATTGCCGCGTCTTGAGCAGCAGCGGCGCACGATCCTGGCCGAATTCCAGCAAGCGCAGAGGGAACGCGCCGAGGCGCAAGCCCGCAGGATGGCCCTGCAACAATTCCAGCAACGCTTGCAGGCCAACGGCAAACTCGACGACTGGCTGCGCCGGCATGGCTTGCAGCACGGTGAACCCCTGTGGAAAGCGCTGCAGGTCGAAGCCGGTTGGGAAGATGCCGTCGAAGCCGTGCTGCGCGAGCGCCTGGCCGCCTTGCCCGCCGACGCTGCCGACGCGGCGTGGAGCCAGGACCGGCCGAGCGGAAAATTGACGCTGCTTCTGCCGCTGGCCGACGGGAGGCCAGCGGCAACGCCTGCCGACGAACTGCTGTTGGCGCGAATTCACTGCCAAGATGCGGTCTTGTCGGCGATTCTTGCCGACTGGCTTGGCGAGGTGCACAGCGCTCCCGATCTGGCGGCTGCTCTGACTCGTCGCGGCAGCCTGACGGCGAGTGCCTGTTGCGTTACCCCTGGCGGCGACATTGTCAACCGACAGAGTGTGACGCTGTTTGCGCCCGACAATGATGGGCATGGCCTGCTTGAACGCCAGCGCGAGATCGACGCGCTGGTGGCGGTGATTGCCGAGCGTGAGGCAAGCGTCGTACAGGCACAGGAGTGCCTCGGCGAAATCGAAGGGCGCTTCGCCGAAGCGCAGCAAAGCCTGCACGAATCTCGCCAGCAAGTAAGCGCTCTGCAAAACCGGGCACATACACTGCAGGTTGAAGTGCTGCAGCTTGTGCAGGCCAGCGAACGTTTTCGTGAGCGGCAGGCGCAGATCGACGCCAGCCTGGCCGAACTGGCTGCAGAAGAGGAAAACGAGAGCGAACGCCTGGGTATCGCCGACGCAGCCATCGATCGACAACATCAACAGATTCAGGAACTGCAGACGCTGTCCGCTGCAGCGAGGATGCTGCTCGAGCAGACCGAGCGGGCGTTGAAGGACGAGCGTGAAGGGGTCAACCGGGCCGAACGTGAACTGCGCGAAGCCGAGTTCTCACAGCGCGAGTGCAGTAATAAACTGCAGGAACTGGCTGCCAACCGGGAATTGGCGCGCCAGCAGCTCGAACGTCTCGATGCCGAGCTGGCGCGCTGCCAGGAGAGCGCCAGCGCTCGGCAAGCCGACGATCTCGAGCCCTGCCTGCAGGCCGCCCTGGATCATCGCGTCGCCCGCGAGCACGCGCTGGCGAACGCCCGCGATGCGCTTGAAGCTGCAGCGAGTGGCCTGCGCGCACTGGACGAGGAACGTCTGAAGGTCGAGCAGAGCCTCGACCCGCTGCGCCACCGGATCGGCGAACTGAAACTCAAGGAACAGGCGGCCAGCCTTGGTTTCGAGCAGTTCGCGGCGCAACTGGCCGCTGCCAGCGCCGACGAATCCTCGCTGCTGCCCGAGCTCGCGGCGGCGCACCCGACGGCCCTGCAGAGTGCGCTGGCCGCGCTGCAGCGCTCGATCGATGCGCTCGGCGCGGTCAACCTGGCCGCGCTCGACGAACTCGAAGCAGCCCGCGAACGCAAGAGTTATCTCGATGCCCAGTCAGACGATCTGACACAGGCGATGGTGACGCTGGAAAACGCGATTCGCCGCATTGACCGGGAAACACGGGAGTTGCTGCAGAGCACCTACGACTCGGTTAACCGCAGCTTCGGCGAGTTGTTTCCGGTACTCTTTGGGGGGGGGGAGGCGCGTCTGATGATGACCGGCGAGGAGATTCTCGACGCCGGCCTGCAGGTCATGGCGCAGCCACCCGGCAAGAAGAACAGCACGATTCATCTCCTTTCGGGCGGTGAAAAGGCATTAACGGCGATTGCACTGGTATTCTCGATGTTTCAGCTTAATCCGGCGCCTTTCTGCCTGCTTGACGAGGTCGATGCGCCGCTTGACGATACCAACACCGAACGTTTCTGCTCGATGGTACGACGCATGTCCGCCCATACGCAGTTTCTGTTCATCAGCCATAACAAGATCACGATGGAGATGGCGCAACAACTCGTCGGGGTGACCATGCAGGAATCCGGCGTCTCGCGCATCGTCGAAGTCGATATCGAAGAAGCACTGCGCATGCGCGAGCAACTCGTTTAGGAATGAATATGACCGACTTGCAGATGGGTTTGATCGGCCTCGGTGCCGCCGCCGTCGTTGGCGTGCTGGCTTACAACAAATGGCAGGAGCACAAGCACCGAAAACTTGCCGAAACCTTGTTGAGCGCTCGCCAGGCAGATGTTCTGCTCGATGAGCCGACTACGGTGGTGGCTGATGATGCCGACGGGATGACCGCCGGTCCGGATCCGGGGCGGTTCGAACCGCTGCTGAACCCGGCCGCCAGGCCAAACGTCGTGCCTGCGGCGAGGCCGGTACCGGTTGACGACGACGACGAGGCGCTGCCGGCCAGCGCGCGACCAGCGCGGACTGACGAGGAAAGGCCAGTCAAAACCATCAATGAGGTCACGACACCGCTATACCTGCTATCGCCAACGATCGATTACATCGCTGCAATCGAAGTATCCGAACCGGCAGCAGCTTACCAGATTCGTGAAGCACAACGTGCTGCCCTGGCCCGGCTGGGCAAACCCGTGCACTGGATCGGCTTCAACGAACAGGAGCACGAGTGGGAGCCGATTCTCGAAGAGGCCGACAGCGCCTACCGGCACATCCGTATCGGACTGCAGCTGGTCGACCGCCAGGGTCCGGTTCGCGATGGCGACCTGTCGATTTTTCATCTTGCCATGCAGGATCTCGCGACTGAATTGATGGGTTTTGCCGAGCTGCCGCTACGCGAGCCAGCCTTGCGGATAGCGTCGCAACTCGACGAGTTCTGCGCCGGTGTCGACATCCAGATCGGCGTCAATGTGATCAGTCAGGGACAGGTATTTCCGGGCACGAAGTTGCGTGCCCTCGCCGAATCAGCAGGAATGATCATCGACCCGGAAGGCCGGTTTGCCCGTTTTGATGACGAAGGCAGACTGCTGTACGTACTCATCAACCAGGAAACGCAAGGCTTTTCGGCCGAATCGATGCGCACCCTGACGACGCATGGGGTGACCTTCCTGCTCGACGTGCCGCGGGTGGCGAACGGTGATCGCGTCTTGATCCAGATGGTCGAACTGGCAAGACGCTTTGCCGACGCCCTGCACGGCGCGCTGGTCGACGATAACCGACGGCCGTTGTCCGAGGGAAGCATCGAGCCGATTCGTCGGCAGGTGGTGCAGTACCAGACGGCGATGGCGACACGCCAGGTGCCGGCTGGCGGTGCCCTGGCGTGCCGCCTGTTTTCCTGACTTGGAAGCCCCGCGCATGCCTGCCCGCGAGCGCGCTCTGGCCTTGCGGGCCGAGATCGAGGAGCACAACCGCCGCTACTATGTGCTCGATGCACCGCTGCTGAGCGACGCCGAGTACGACCGCCTGTTCCGTGAGCTGCAGGCGCTGGAAGCTGCACACCCCGAACTGGTGAGCGTTGATTCGCCAACGCAAAGGGTCGGCGCGGCGCCGCTGCCCGAGTTCGCGGCAGTAGCGCATGCGACGCCGATGTTGTCGCTCAACAATGCCTTTGCCGACGCAGAGGTGGCCGCATTTGACCGCCGTGTCGGTGAAGGGCTGGCGGTTCATGGCGATCTCGATTATTCGGCCGAGCCCAAGTTCGACGGCCTCGCCGTCAGCCTGACCTACCAGGACGGCATCCTGGTGCGCGGAGCGACGCGAGGCGACGGTGCCACGGGCGAAGATGTCACCGCCAATCTGCGCACCTTGCACAGTATCCCGCTGCACCTGCAGGGCAATGGCTGGCCGGCGCTGCTCGAAGTGCGGGGCGAGGTGCTGTTGTGGCGCAGCGACTTCGAGCGGCTGAACTCGCAGCAGCGCGAAAAAGGGGAGAAGGAGTTCGTCAACCCGCGCAATGCCGCAGCCGGCAGCCTGCGTCAGCTCGACCCACGCATCACGGCAACGCGGCCACTGCGCTTTTTTGCCTATGGCATCGGCCTGGCTGAAGGGACCGACTTGCCGGCAACGCACTCGGCATTGCTCGACCGGCTTGCCGAATGGGGTTTTCCGGTCGCACCGGAACGTCGCCGGGTCAAAGGCCTCGCTGGCCTGCTCGGCTACTATGCCGAGCTCGGCAGGCAGCGCGCCTCGCTGCCTTACGATATCGATGGTGTGGTCTACAAACTGGATGATCTCGCAGCGCAGGAACACCTTGGGTTCGCATCGCGCGCACCGCGTTTTGCGATTGCACACAAGTTTCCGGCCGAGGAAGCGCTCACCGAGTTGCTCGACATCTCGATCCAGGTCGGCCGTACCGGTGCACTGACACCAGTAGCGCGGCTGGCGCCGGTATTCGTCGGCGGCGTGACGGTGAGCAACGCCACCCTGCACAACGAGGACGAGGTGCGGCGCAAGGATCTCCGCATCGGCGATACCGTCGTCGTTCGTCGTGCCGGCGACGTGATTCCCGAAATCGTACGCGTGCAGAGGGAAAAACGGCCCCCCGGAGCGCCCGAATTCAATATGCCGACGAGCTGCCCGGTCTGTGCTTCGAAGGTCGTCCGTAACGCAGAGGAGGCGGTAGCGCGTTGCAGCGGTGGTATCTACTGCCCGGCGCAGCGCAAACAGGCGCTGCTGCATTTTGCTTCGCGGCGTGCAATGGATATCGAAGGGCTGGGTGAAAAACTCGTCGAGCAGCTCGTAGACCATGCCATCGTGCGCACCCCGGCCGACCTCTACCGGCTGGGTTTGCTGGCACTCGCCAAACTCGAACGGATGGCCGACAAGTCGGCGGACAATCTGCTCTCGGCCATTGAGCAAAGCAAGCAGACCACGCTGGCGCGCTTCATTTACGCGCTCGGAATCCGCAACGTCGGCGAAGCCACGGCGCGGGATCTGGCGCGTCATTTCGGCAATCTTGATCGTCTGCTCGCTGCTGACGAAGCCGATCTGCTACAGGTGCCCGACGTCGGCCCGATTGTCGCGCAATGCATCCGCCAGTTCAGCAGCGAGCCGCACAACCTCGAAGTCATCGAGCAATTGCGTGCTGCCGGGGTGGTCTGGCGCGACGGCGAGGCCCCGACGCCGACCGCCAGCGCCAGCACTGGCAAGGTGTTCGTGCTGACCGGTGCATTACCCACGCTGACTCGCGAGGCCGCCAAACAGATGATCGAAACCGCGGGCGGCAAAGTCAGCAGCTCGGTGTCGAAAAAGACCGATTTCGTCGTCGCCGGCGTCGAGGCCGGCAGCAAGCTCGAAAACGCCCGGCGCCTGGGGGTCACGGTCATCGACGAGGCGCAGTTGCTGGGACTGCTGAACTTGGCGCAACCGGTACAATGAAGCCGTTCGTGGCATGGATCGGGCGGTGCGCTGGCGGCAGCGCCGCCTCACCCTCACCAACCCATTCGGAACGTCGATGATCGATCCCCAGCAGGCAATGGCCATTCTCGCTTCGGCCGACCTCATCCACACCGCCGATACCGTCGATGCCGCGGTTCGCCGCGTCGCCCGCGAAATCAGCGAACGCTTGCGTGACCGCAACCCGGTGTTGCTGTGTGTGCTCAAGGGTGGCCTCCCCTTCGCCGGCCATTTGCTGACACAACTGACCTTCCCCCTGGATGTCGACTACCTGCATGTCAGCCGTTATGGCCAGGCCAGGAGCGGTGGTGAGCTATCCTGGCGTATCGAGCCGGAGATCGCGCTGAGCGGCAGAACCGTTCTGGTACTTGACGACATCCTCGACGAGGGGCTGACGCTGGCCGCGATTCGTGATCGCCTGCTGGCGCGGGGTGCTGACGCCTGCTACACGGCAGTTGCCGCAGACAAGCTGATTGGCAAAAAGAAGCCGATTCAGGCCGATTTCGTCGCGCTGAGCGTTCCCGACCGTTTTCTTTTCGGCTATGGCATGGACGTTCGCGGGGCCTGGCGCAACCTGCCGGCGATCTACGCCATGCGGGAGGATTGAGATGCTGGCCATCATCGGCGGCAGCGGGCTGACCCGCCTCGCTAGGCTGGAGGAAGCGGAGCGCCGGCCGGTGGCGACGCCTTACGGGAATCCCTCGGCAGCGCTGACCTTTGGACTGCTCAGTGGCCGGCCGCTGGTTTTTCTGGCACGTCACGGCGACGAACACACGATTCCGCCACATCAGGTGAATTATCGCGCGAACATCTGGGCCCTGCACGAGTGCGCGCCAGCCGGCATCGTCGCGGTGGCTGCGGTCGGCAGCATTCGTTCCGATCTCAGTCCTGGTGATCTGGTGATCCCGCATCAGATCATCGATTACACCTGGGCACGCTCCTCGACCTTCCACGAAGGGCCGCACAGTTCGGTCACGCATGTCGACTTCACCGAGCCCTACGATCGCGCTCTGCGCCGGCAGCTCGTCGACGCGGCGGCAGCGATCGGAGCCAGGGTCAGTGAGGCAGCAGTCTATGCAGCAACACAGGGGCCGCGTCTCGAAACAGCCGCCGAGATCAACCGCCTCGAACGCGATGGCGCCGATGTGGTCGGCATGACCGGCATGCCGGAAGCGGTGCTGGCACGCGAACTGGCGATCCCCTACGCGGCGATCAATGTGGTTGCCAACTACGCTGCGGGACGCGGTGACAGTCGCGAGCTCATCCGCATGGAGGCCATCCTCGCAGTCCTGGAGGGGGCAATGCAGCAGGTACTCGCGATCATCGAGAGGATGCTGACAAGCCATGATTAGAACCGTTCTCAGGATGGGCGACCCGCGCCTTTGGCAGAAGGCCAGACCGGTCGAGCAGTTCAACACCCCGCAACTGCATGCACTGATCGAGGACCTCGAAGAAACCATGCGCCATCTCGACGGCGCCGGTCTGGCCGCACCGCAGATCGGAGTCGGTTTGCGGGTGGTGATTTTCAGTGTCGATGGCAATCCGCGCTACCCGGATGCTGAGCAGGTGCCAAGGACGGTGTTGATCAATCCGGTGCTGACGCCGCTCGCACCGACGATCGAAGAAGGCTGGGAAGGTTGCCTGTCGGTCCCCGGTCTGCGTGGCTGGGTGCCGCGCTGGAGCCATCTGCGCTATACCGGTTGCGACGCTTTCGGTCGGGCGATCGACCGCCGCGTCGCCGGTTTCCACGCGCGCGTGGTGCAACACGAATGCGACCACCTCGACGGCGTCCTCTATCCGATGCGGATCAGGGACTTCAGCCGCTTCGGTTTTGTCGACGAGCTTTTTCCAGGAGGTAGTGCCGGTGCCGTTGAATAGCTCCGGGCTCCCGGTACGCCAGGGGTGTGCGCCGACATGGCCTGAACCGCGCGGAATTGATCTTTGCTGAGGAGGCGAACCGTGAATGTGCCATACCGGATTCTCTTTGTCTGCATGGGCAACATCTGTCGTTCGCCGATCGCGGAAGCGGTGACGCGAACGATGGCGCAGCGGCAGGGGCTGGCGGCGATGCTGCAGCTCGACTCGGCAGGTACGCACGGTCATTACCACGCCGGCGAAGCGCCGGATGTGCGGGCGCGTCGGATCGCAGCCAAGCGGGGATACGATCTCTCCCGATTGCGCGCACGCCCGGTCATCGACGCCGATTTTGATCGTTTCGACCGGATTCTTGGGATGGACGAGAGCAATTTGTTCGCGCTACAACGCCAGTGCCCGGAGGAACACCGGTTGAAGCTGGGCTATTTTCTCGATTACGCCCCGGATCTCGGAATCAACGAAATTCCCGATCCCTATTACGGTGCCGACTCGGGATTCGAACGGGTCCTGGATCTTTGCGAGTGGGCGGCAGCCGGGTTGCTGGCCGACTACAAGCGCAGGTGCATGTCATCGTGACAGGAACGTGTCAGGCATGCCACTCCCTGGATCCAGCCAGCGCTGGCGCACCTCCTGGTGGTGGCGAGCGAACCACCACAGTGCCACCAGTGGCCAGGCGGAGTCAATGCGCCCCTGCTCGGCGAGGACGACTGCCTGTTCGGCCGCCAGGCAGACGACGCGGATATCCTCCCCCTCGTGGGCCAGACCGTGGATGCCGCCAGCGTTGCGGCTATCGACGCGACCCAGGAAGAGGTGAGTGCGCTGCGAGGTTTTGGCCGGGCTGGTGTAGAAGCTGCTGATCGGTAGCAGATCCGTAACCGTGCACCCGGCCTCCTCCATCGCCTCACGGCATGCCACTGCCGCAGGCGTCTCGCCGTTCTCGATCAGACCGGCGACGATCTCCAGCAGCCAGGGCCCGCGCGGGTCAGCGCGGGCGCCGATGCGAAACTGCTCGATCATCACCACTTCGTCGCGCTGCGGGTCGTAGAGCAGCACGGCCGCGACATCTCCCTTCTCGATGGTCTCGCGCACGATCGCAGGACTCATGCCACCGGCGAACAAACGATGGCGCAGCCGCAAGCGCTCCAGCCGGAAAAAGCCCTGATAGCAAATTTCCTGCTCAATAATCTCGACATCCTGCCCGCTCATGCCGGCCTCCTGAAATCTTTGCGCTCAGGGTGGCGTTACCGCAGGCGCTGCTCGACCATCGAGGGCTGCGACTCGGCTGAATTCCCACCCAGAGGCCACTCGACGTTCATACCTGATATTGCCCAACTGCCTTGCGCATGCGGTTCACGGTTGCGGTCAACGTGTCGACCATGGCTCCGGTTTCTCTGGTCACCGCCACGTTCTGTTCGGTCATCAAGGCAACGCGCTCGACATTTTGCGCAAGTTCGGTCATGGCGGCTCGCTGCTCGCTCGAGGAATAAGTGATTTCACTCACCATCCTCACCGTAGTCTGCATCTGCTCATTGATGCCACACAATGCCTGGCGGGCTTCCTGTACCAGACGAACGCTCTCCTCGACTTCATTCGCGCCGCTGCGCATGCACTCCACCGCCTGTTTGGTTTCGTTCTGGATGCTGCCGATCATGCAGCTGATTTCGTGGGTCGCCTTGCCGGTTCGCTCCGCGAGTTTGCGCACTTCGTCGGCAACGACCGAAAAGCCGCGTCCAGCCTCCCCTGCCCGTGCAGCTTCGATGGCGGCGTTGAGTGCCAGGAGGTTGGTCTGGTCGGCCACTTCCTTGATGACGGCGACGATACGACTGATTTCCTCCGAGCGCTGGCCGAGCGACTCTACCTGCTGTGCCGACGCCTTCACCGTTCCGGCCAGCGCCAGAATGGTCTGGCTGGCGCGTAACGACAGTTCCTCGCCGGATTGCGCGACCCCGCCGGCCTTGAGGGCCGCAGCCTCGGTGCTGGCGGCATGCGCCGCCACTTCTCCGATGGATACCGTCATTTCCTCGACGGCGGCCGCCGAAGCCGAGGTGGCGTCGCTTTGCACGGTCGCTGACTGTTTGACGTTCTGCACGCCGGCCTGCACCTGGTTGTTGGCAGCGTCGACCTGTTTGGCAGTGTCCGCCATACCCTGGATCGTGGCCTGCATCGAAGAAATGAACATGTCGGCCAGGCGGGCAATGCGCCCGACGATGTCACGACGGGAAATATTGAGACGTGTCTTGAGATCGCCGGTTGACAGGACCGAATCGAGATAGTCAGCCGTGGCCTGGAGATCGCGCGATACCTTCGGCATCACCCAGAACAGGAAGAACAAGGCATAAAGCACGACCACAGTGGACAGAATGGTTTGCACGTGTTCCAGCGATCGCCCATCCGTCATCCATCCTGCGGCGAGTTCCAGGCCTCCAGAAAGCACTGCCAGCAGGCCCATGATCAGCATTTGCGTCGGCAAGCTGGCGAACCGATCGACCACCCCAGGCAACACACGTTCCACCCGACCGTGCCGGATGCGTAAGGATCGGTCGCCCTTGCGGATCCGTCCATAGGCCTCCTCTGCTGCCGCGATTTCCTGACGTGTCGGGCGTGAGCGCACCGATTGGTAGCCGACTGTCCGACCCTCTTCACGAACCGGCGATACATTCGCAACGACCCAATAATAGCCGCCATCCTTGCGACGGTTCTTGACCAGACCACGCCAGGGGCGACCGGACTTGAGATCGGTCCAGAGGTCGGCGAATGCGGCTTCCGGCATGTCCGGGTGGCGAACCATATTGTGCGGTTGCCCGATCATCTCCGCTCGGGTGTAGCCACTGATCACAGCAAAAGCCTCGTTCGCCTCCTCAATCACCCCCTTGAGGTCAGTGCGCGAGTAGATGAACTCGCCTTCGGGAATGACGGTTTCAATCATGGTCACGGGTTGGTTGTTTCTCATGGCGTCAATGTGCGAAGCTTCTGGTGAAAGGTCTGTGCATGATGCCTAAGTATTGCCGATTCAACAAGCGCCAATGAATCCGTAAGGCAGGCATTCCCGTGTATTCGTCGCCCGGAAAAGCCGGCGGACTCGATTCCGGCGGCTTCGTCCCGCCGCGAGCAATGGGCACGAGGGCCTTGCCTGATATCGAATTACCCCGGACAATCACAGCTTGCAAAGCGGTCCAGGATTCGCCGCTTCGCGACTCTCAAGACCAGCCGCCAGCACGCGATCACCCACATCGCTGCAAGGTGCAGCGCAAGTTCTCCCTGGAGGCCACCTCATGAGCTTCGCCGATATCGCTGCCCTGACGCTGCATGACGTCAAGAACCGTCTTGCCCAACTGGCCGGCCGCGCCGAGGCCCGGGGCGATGTGGATACCCTGCATGAAACCATCAATGCCTCGAATACCCTGACGAGACTGCTCACCTATTACCGATCGGATGTTGGCAGCCTCGCCCTGGACATCGAAGCGCATGCTCCAGCCGACCTTGCCGCCGAGTTGGTCGATGACGTCTGCGTTCGCGGCCGCTGCCGTATCGACCTCGATTGTTCGCAGGCACCGACGCTGTGGTTCTACGACGAAACCGTCGTGCGCATGGTGCTGGCCAACGCCGTGCAGAACGCCGGGCGGTATGCGCGCACGCGCATCGTCATCGAGGTTGCGGAACGTGACGGTTTTCTCGAGTTTCTGGTTCGTGATGACGGCAACGGTTATCGCCAGGAGGTGCTAGACGATGCCAGCGGCGTGGCGGCGCCGGTAACCAGGAACGGCACCGGACTGGGTCTCCGACTGGCCCGACGCATTGCAGAAATGCATGCGAACGCCGGTCAGCAGGGCGAGATCAGGCTTTCTAATGACGGGGGTGCCGTTTTCCGCCTGTTGCTGCCGAAATAGCATCATTGTTGCCCCCTTTGCCAGAAAACCTCATGTGCAAACGAATCCGCGTCCAACAGCCTACCCTGGGGAGGTATCTCAAGAATTTCTGCGCTTCCTGGATGGAACGCGAGTAGGGGTGGACGAGTCGTGCATGCGTGTCGGCCCGGCGATCTGAAGGAGATGGCGGCATGAGCTTTCGCATCCTCAACGCCGGGGATACGGCGCTGACCATCGAGTTTGGCGAGCACATCGAGCGGTACCTGCTGACCGCGGTCGCGGCGCTCGACGCAGCGCTGGCGCGGGCGATCGACCGCGGCGAGCTGCACGGGATCGTCGAAACGGTGCCGACCTTCCGTTCGCTGACCGTCATCTATGACCCCCTGCTGTGCTCTCGCGCCGAAATCGAACCGGTCGTTACGACACACGCAGAGGCTGCACTGCGCTCGTCGGCGGCCAGGGATGAGCAGCGGCGCGGACGTGTCTGGCAATTGCCGGTATGTTACGGCGACGAGATGGCTGCCTGCGGGCCGGATCTCGATGAACTCGCGCAGGCCTGCGGCCTGCCAGCGGCCGAGGTGACTCGTCGGCATGCTTCCGTCACCTACGAGGTCTACATGCTTGGTTTCCAGCCAGGCTTTGCCTTCCTGGGCGATCTG
>NZ_JDSS02000028.1:60867-71399 GCF_000584955.1 Candidatus Accumulibacter vicinus | reverse complement strand
GCGCCTGCGGGTGCCGGCGGGCAGTGTGGCGATAGCCGGCACCCTGACTGCGATCTACCCCTGGGAAAGCCCCGGTGGCTGGCATCTGCTGGGCGCCTGCCCGGTGCCGCTGTTTTCGGCTAACTGGCCACAAGCGGCGCTGCTCCTGCCCGGCGACCGGGTGCGCTTTCGGGCGATCGCCGCCACCGAGTATCGCTTGCTGCGCTCGGAAATGCCAAAGTTGCGCGCGGCAGCGCAGCCGCCGCTGGCTTTTCTGGTCGATGGCGAGGCCGATCGATGAACGCTTTTCTCGAAATCGTCAGCCCCGGCGCGCTGGCTTCGCTCCAGGATCTTGGCCGACCAGGGTTCCGTCGGCTTGGCGTGCCGCGCGCCGGCGCACTGCAACCGGACTGGTTGCGCCTGGCCAATGCCCTGCTTGGCAATGCCGAAGATACCCCGGCGATCGAATTTTTTGTCGGCGGTCTGGCAGTGCGTGCGCTCGACTCACCGGTTCAGCTCGCGCTGGCCGGAAATTTCTCGGCTGCAGTAGTCGGCGCCGACGGCTGTCGTCGCCTCGACTCCTGGCGCAGCGTGACGCTTGCGCCCAGCGAGACCCTGCGTTGTGGCATGCTGTCGCCGGGCCGGGTCGGCTACCTCGCGCTGGCCGGGGTCAACATCCCGAAGCAACTCGGCAGCGCATCGACGTATGCGCCTGCCGGCCTCGGTGGCCTCGACGGTCGCTGCTTGTCGCCCGGAGGCCGCCTGCCGGTCGGCGAGTGCAGAGCCGGCCAACAAATGCTGCGGACCTTGCCAGCGCTGGACGCGGCGCCGATTCGCGTCGTTCCCGGACCACAGGAGGATTACTTCACTGCCGCGTCGCTGGCCTGCTTCCTGGGTGAGGCCTACCAGATTTCCGCCGCGGCCGATCGCATGGGCATGCGTCTGGATGGTCCCGTGCTCAGACATCGGCCCGAGAAAGGCTTCGAGATGACTTCGGATGCGACTGTGCCAGGGTCGATTCAGGTGCCGGGCCAGGGACAGCCGATCGTGCTGCTCGCCGATGGCCAGACCGCTGGCGGTTATCCGAAGATCGCCACGGTGATCTCGGCCGATCTGCCGCGTCTGGCCGTGCTGGCACCGGGACAGTACATTCGCTTTGCTGCCGTTTCGGTGGCGGATGCCGAACGGGCGGCGCGCGCACGCGCGGCAGCCCTGCACGCACTGATCGCCGGCATCGGGCCGCTGGTGGAAGCGGGGAGGCTTGATCTGCAGGCGATTTATGCCGCCAATCTGGTCAGTGGTGTCGTCGATGCCCGAGAGTTGGATCCGGTGGCCTGGACGGCGACGCCTGGACAGGATTCACCGCCTTCACGGTGGGAGGGAGGATGACCCGCAAGATCAATCTCAACGCCGACCTCGGCGAAAGCTTCGGGGTCTGGGAAATGGGCTGCGATGATCAACTGCTGCGCATCATCGGTGCAGCCAATATCGCCTGTGGTTTCCATGCCGGTGATCCGCTGGTGATGCGCCGCACGGTCCGACAGGCACTGGCTGCCGGCGTCAGCCTGGGCGCGCATCCATCGTTTCCTGACCTGCAGGGTTTCGGCCGGCGAGCGATGCAACTTCCGGCGGCAGAACTCGAAGCGATGCTGATCTACCAGATCGGCGCCCTTGCCGGCATGGCACAAGCCGAAGGCGGGCAGCTGACGCATGTCAAGCCGCATGGTGCGCTGAACAATATGGCCTGTGAGAATGCGGCGCTGGCAGGCAGCGTCGTGGCCGCGATCAAGAGCTTCGATCCTGCGCTGATACTGCTCGCGCCGGTGCTTTCGCAGCTTTTGCTGGTGGGTGCAGCCGCGGGCCTGAAAGTCGCCGCCGAAGTCTTTGCCGACCGCAGTTACACCGACACCGGCAAACTCGTGCCGCGCAGCCAGCCCGGCGCAGTTCTCCACAGCGCCGACGCCTGCGTCGAGCAGGTCCTGCGCATGCTCGACGCAGGCGGCATCGTCAGCCTGGACGGCCAACTGATCCGAACCGAGTTTCACAGCATCTGCGTGCATGGCGACGGACCGCAGGCAGTGGCCGCGGCGACCGCCATCCGTGCCGCACTGCTGGACGCCGGCATCTGCCTGGTGAAGCTTCCGGAAGCGCTCAAGTCCGGATCTGACGTTTTGCCGGCAATGGTTTAGAATCTCGGCATCACTGGCGGGGGTGGAGCGTGGCAGCGGTTACGATCCTGGCCTGCCCCGCTTGCTGCCCGACAAACGCGAGGAAATCCCCTTCGGATAGCGGAAAGACGCCGATGCCTCACAGAGTTCTCAAAGTCCCCGAGCGGGGAATGATCGACGCTTACGAGGGCCTGCTCGCGGCGCGCAATTTTCAGGCCGACGCCGCGCAACGCGCAGCCGCCGAACGCTTGCAGCGCCTTTATTATGACCTGCTGTCGTTCAAGGTCGGGCGGCGCAGCACCTTGCGGCGTCTTTTCGCACCGCCGGAAGTGCCGCGTGGCGTCTATTTCTGGGGCGGTGTCGGGCGCGGCAAGAGCTTCCTGATGGACTGCTTTTTCGACGCGGTGCCGTATCGTCGCAAGCGTCGGATTCACTTCCACGCCTTCATGCACGGGGTGCATCGGCAGTTGAACGAACTCAAGGGCGAGAACGATCCGCTGCTACGGGTGGCCGAGCGCATCGCTACAGAAGTGCGGCTGCTCTGCTTCGACGAGTTTCACGTTTCCGACATCGCCGATGCGATGATTCTCGGCCGCTTGCTCGAAGCGCTCTTTGCCCACGGGGTGGTTTTCGTGATGACTTCCAATTACCCGCCCGACAGGCTCTATCCGAATGGCCTGCAGCGCGACAACTTTCTGCCGACGATTGCCCTGCTCAAGTCGCGGCTGGACGTGCTGGAAATCGATGCCGGGGTCGATTATCGGCTAAGAACGCTCGAGCAGGTCGAGATCTTTCATTACCCGGCCGACGCTGCGGCCGAGCTGAAGATGGCCGGGTATTTCGCCGCCATGGCCGATGGCGAAGGCGAACCGGGCGGTACCGTCGAGATCCTCGGGCGCAATATTCCGACACAGCGCCGTGGCAACGGCGTGATCTGGTTCGATTTCAAGTCACTGTGCGGTGGGCCGCGTTCGCAAAACGACTACCTCGAACTGGCGCGCGGCTATCATACGGTACTGCTTTCGGCGATTCCCAGGATGTCGGCGAGCATGTCATCGGAGGCACGGCGTTTTACCTGGCTGGTCGACATCTTCTACGATCACAAGGTCAAGCTGATTGCCACCGCCGATTGTGGTCCGGACAGCCTGTACACACAGGGCACGCAGGCCAGCGAGTTCTTCCGCACCGCCAGTCGTCTGACCGAAATGCGTTCACGCGCGTATCTCGGCTTGCCGCATCTGTCGTGATCAACAGCGCCTGTCGGCCAGTGCGGCGGCTGGCCCGAGATAAAGCCTAGAAGATCTCCAGATCCACGCAGAGCCGATTACCTCCGGCTTCCTGCGCTGCGCTGAGCAGTGGCTGCAGGTGCTCGATCAATATCGATGAATCTTCGCCGCTGTATTCGGTGACGCCGCCGCTGATTGTCAGTGGCGGCTTGGTGTGGTGCGCATAGGTCGCCTCGACCGCCGCGAGGACACGCTCCAGACCGATCATCGCATCATTGATGCGAACATTGGGCAGAATCAACAGGAACTGATCGGAAGCAAAGCGGCCAACCATGTCGAACTCGCGCAGACTCCTGCCCAACAGTGAACCCACCTCGGCGAGCAGGCGTTCACCGGCTTCCCGTCCATTCGCTGCACAGAAATCGGCGAAGTCATCGATGGTCATCAACGCCAAGGAAAAAGGGGTACCGTAACGTCGGGCGCGGCGATCCTCATCGTCGAGCAGCAGTCTGATATAGCCTTGATTGAAGACCCCGGTGAGTGGGTCGTGTGTCGGCATGGACTGGCTTGCCAACTGACGGTAACGGGTCAGATTGGCCAGGGCCAGGAGGACACGTCGAAGACTGCCATCGTCGGCGAACACCGGAAAGGCGCTGGCCCTGCACCAGGTGGTGGCGCCGGACGCTGTCTTCCGGATACCGATGGCCCGATGCCGGACCGCCTGCCGCGTCTGCGCCACCTCCATTTCAGGACGGTGGTCGACAGCCAGCGGCTGACCGTTCTCATCTTCCCATACGACCGGCGTATCGCCAAGCAGGGTGGCGGCTTGAGTGTTGCGCAGATGCAGGAAACCATCGGAAGAGAAGACCAGCAGGGCAATGTCGAGACTGTCGAGCAGCGTCGCGTAGTTTCCGATTTCGGCATCATCGGCACGCAGATCGACGAACGGAGGAAGGGGTGGGCTACTGCACATTTGCAAGCATTACCGGCAGACAACGATATCCACATGTTAGCCCAAAATCCCGCCCTGCGCTCTTCGTCAGGCCCTTGTATCAGAAAGGTTTCCGTCAGGCGGCCAGTGCCTGCTCGAGGTCGTTGATCAGATCGTCGACATGTTCGATGCCGATCGAGAGGCGAATCATTTCCTCGGAGACGCCGGCCTTGGCCAGTTCTGCCGGAGCCAGTTGGCGATGCGTGGTCGATGCCGGGTGACAGGCGAGTGACTTGGCGTCACCGATGTTGACCAGCCGGGTAAACAACTGCAGCGCATCCTGAAAGCGCGCACCCGCCTCCGAGCCGCTGCAGCCGTTGCCCTTGACACCAAAGGTGAGGATCCCGGAAGCCTTGCCGTCCATGTACTTCTGGACCAGCGGGTGGTCAGGATGATCGGGCAGGCCGGCGTAATTGACCCACGCCACCTTGGCGTGACCCTGCAGGTAGGCGGCGATCTTTTCGGTGTTGGCGCAGATGCGGTCCATCCGCAGCGGCAGGGTCTCGATGCCCTGCAGAATCAGGAAGCTGTTGAACGGCGAGATGGCAGCACCCATATTGCGCAGCGGCACGACGCGTGCACGACCGATGAAGGCCGCCGGACCCAGGGCTTCGGTGTATATCACCCCGTGGTAGGAGACATCCGGCTCGTTGAGGCGCCTGAATTTCACCTTGTGCTCAGCCCAGGGAAAGCGCCCGCTATCGACGATCATGCCACCGATCGAGTTACCATGACCGCCGATATACTTGGTCAGCGAGTGAACGACGATGTCGGCGCCATGCTCGAAGGGACGGCACAGATAGGGCGAAGGAACCGTGTTGTCAACAATCAGGGGCAGACCATGACGGTGTGCAATCTCGGCGAGCGGCTCGAAATCGGTGATGTTGCCAAGTGGATTGCCGACCGACTCGCAATAAATGGCCTTGGTCTTGCCGTTGATCAGTTTTTCGAAACTGGGCGGCTCGGCATGGTTGGCAAAGCGCACCTCGATACCGTACTGCGGCAGGGTATGTGCGAAAAGGTTGTAGGTGCCGCCATAAAGTGTTGCTGCCGAGACGATGTTGTCACCGGCTTCGGCGATGGTCATGATCGCGTAGGTGATCGCCGCCTGGCCCGAGGCCAGCGCCAGTCCGCCGATGCCGCCTTCCATTGCAGCAACGCGTTTTTCGAGGACATCCTGGGTCGGATTCATGATGCGTGTGTAGATATTGCCGGCCACCTTCAGGTCGAACAGGTCGGCGCCATGCTGGGTGCTGTCAAAGGAATACGAGCTGGTCTGGTAAATCGGTACGGCGACCGCCTTGGTCGTCGGTTCGGGACTGTAGCCGGCGTGGACGGCGAGCGTTTCTAGTTTCATGCGGATTCTCCCTGGAGGTTGGCGCTTCGGCAAGGGTCAATCTTATCATCTCGGATGACCCGCCTAGATGCCGGGGAACTGTCCATTGCCGATGCGCACGCGGTCACCGCTGCGCCACAGCGGCGCTTGCGATTCGTTGACAGTGCGCATGCTGCCATCGTTGAGGCGAACGGTGACCTGGTACTGCGGACTGACGCGCCCCTTTTTCGTCATCTCGCGCACGTCAACGACGGTACCGCAGTCCCGGCAGGCGCCAACAGCAGGTCGGCTGTGGTCGACGTAAAGCGCGTTCTCCTGTTGCGGGTCGTTCGCTATCGGTCGGGTGCCACGGCTAGCGTGGTAGGCGCGGGAAGACACCGTGGATCGCCCCTGGTCGGCCACTGCCGCGGTCGGTCGAGTGGCGACCTGCTTGCTTGCCTGGCTTGCCGGAGCTTCGCTGACGGTATGCACCGTGACCCTCGAACCGGCAGGGATGTTCAGCGTCGCAGACTTTTCCGCAGGTACGGCGATCGCGGTCGGCATGGGTGTGCTTGCCACTTGCGGTGCCATGGGGCTCGGCAGCCAGCCGAGCAGCGCCGCGACGCCGGTGAGACTGAGCAGAGTGACCGAGGCTGCGGCAACGAGAATCATCGGGTGGGTGCTTGTGGACTGGTTTTCCATCCCCTGGATTTCCTGGAAATAAAAACCTCAGTGTAACGCTTTGCGGGCAGCCGTGGAGAACGAGCACTACGCAACGCGGTCCGGCTTGACGGAAAAGTCACCCGTCGATACGCGGCGCGGCGTCGCTGTGCCACCGCTGGCTGCGGCCACGCAACAGGAAGCGACCGGGATCGACGGCGCTGACCAGGTCGTCGGCGAGCGGCAGCGGCGCACCGGTGATCAGGCAGGCCAGCAGTTCGCCGGCGAGCGCCGACCAGACGATGCCGCGGGCGCCAAAGCCGTTGATCAGGTAGAGTCCCGGCAGACGCGGCATGGCGGCGAGCGGCAACGACGGACGCGCCGGATCGATGGCGGTGGCGTCGGCAAGCGCCCCGATCATCGGCAGACGATCCGGCGACAGCGGGCGGAAGCCGACGCGGCCGCCGAGTTGCGCGGGGTCGATGCGCTGGCTGTAGCCTGGCAGGATGAAATCGAGTTTGGCCAGGTTTTCGGCATGGTCGGCCTGGCGCAGCGCGTTTTCCTGGTCGTCGACGCAGAAGGTCGCGCCGACGCAGCGCAGGCCGTCGATGACTGGCGTCACGTAGCCGAGGCGGCAAATGACGATGGCCGGCGGCGAAGCCGTCGCGACCGGCAGATGCGAAACCTGCCCGCGCGCAGCGCGCAGCGGCAGATGCGCGGCAGGCGCAAAGCATCGGGCAGCCGCTGCGTTGGCCAGAATCAGCACCGGTGCTGCGGCGATCAGCTTGCCCGCGGCGTCGCAAGCCTGCCAGAGACCCGCCTGCCGCCTGATTTCGGCGACCCGGCATTGATAATGCGGCCGGATCGCCGTCGCCTGGCAAGCTAGGTTGGCCCGGCAAAGCGAAGCGGGATCGACCCAGCCACCGCCGGGGAACCACCAGCCGCCCTTGGCAACCGGCCAGCCGGCCAACTGGCTGGCTTCGTCACGGTCGACAAAGCGCAGCTCATCGGCTGCAGGCTGCTGGATCTCGACCACCCGCTGCTGCGTCGCGGCGTGTTTGTCGTCCCGCGCCAGATGCAGCACGCCGGTGCAACCCCAGCGTAGCGGCAGACCGGCGGCGGTCAGCGACTGGAGATGCGCACGGGCGTGGACGAACCCGGCCCGTGTCAGTCGTGCCAGGCGGTTGTCGTCGAGTGAGGGCAGCGGGCGCAGGACGCCGGCGAGATTACCCGAAGCGCCCTCGCCAGGGGCTGCGGCGCGCTCGATCAGATCGATCGTCCAGCCGCGTGCCGCCAGACGTTCGGCGGCGCTGCTGCCGGCCAGACCGGCACCAATGACGATCGCGTGCTGTGGCATGCACCGGGAGTGCTGGTCAATGTGCGCTCTGGCTTGCTGCAGTTGCCTACTCCGGCCGCATCTGCGGAAAGAGGATCACGTCACGGATGTTTGCCGAGTCGGTCAGCAGCATCACCAGCCGGTCGATGCCGACACCGCAGCCAGCGGTCGGCGGCAGGCCGTATTCGAGGGCACGGATGTAGTCGGCGTCGTAGTACATCGCTTCCTCGTCACCGGCCTCCTTGGCTTGCGCCTGTTCGAGGAAGCGTGCCGTCTGGTCTTCGGGGTCGTTCAACTCGGAGAAGCCGTTGGCGATCTCGCGGCCGGCGATGAACAACTCGAAACGCTCGGCGACCTCGGGGTTGCTGTCGCTACGGCGCGCCAGCGGGCTGACCTCGGCCGGGTAATCGATGATGAAGGTCGGATTCCAGAGATCGGCTTCGGCAGTCTCCTCGAAGAGCTTCAGTTGCAGCGCACCGAGCCCGGACTCCGCACCGACCTCGACCTTCATTGCCGTCAGTTTTGCACGCAACCAGGCGGCATCGCCAAGTTGTGCGATGCTGAAACCGGGATGGAACTGGCGGATCGCTTCGACGATCGTCAGACGGGCAAAGGGTTTGGCAAAGTCGATGCTGCGGCCCTGATATGCGAACACTTCGCTGGCCAGCACCGCGCGTGCGCTGTGGCGCAGCAGTCCTTCGGTGAAGTCCATCAACTGGCGGTACTCGGAGTACGCCTCATAGAATTCCATCATCGTGAATTCGGGGTTGTGGCGCGGGCTGAGCCCTTCGTTGCGGAAGTTGCGGTTGATTTCGAAAACCTTTTCGAGGCCGCCGACAACGAGGCGCTTGAGATACAACTCCGGCGCGATGCGCAGGAACAGCGGCATGTCCAGCGCGTTATGATGTGTCGCGAAGGGGCGCGCCGTTGCGCCACCGGGAATCGGGTGCATCATCGGCGTCTCGACTTCGAGGAAGCCGTGATCGATCATGAAGTTGCGGATCGACTGCACGATGCGGCTGCGGATGACGAAGGTGAGGCGGGATTGCTCGTTGGTGATCAGGTCGACGTAGCGCATGCGGTACTTCTGTTCCTGGTCGGTCAGGCCGTGGAACTTTTCCGGCAGCGGTCGCAGCGATTTGGAGAGCAGCCGGATCTCCGTGCACTGCACGGTCAGCTCGCCCGTGCGGGTGCGAAACAGCGTACCGACGGCCCCGACGATGTCCCCCATGTCCCATCGCTTGAATGCCGCATAGATTTCATCGCCCACCTGGTCACGGCTGACATAAGCCTGGATGCGGCCGGAGAGGTCCTGAACGGTAATGAACGAGGCCTTGCCCATCACCCGTTTGAGCATGATGCGCCCGGCGATCCGGACGGTGACCGGCACTGCTGCAAGTTCTTCGAGCGTCTTGTGGTCATAGAGATCATTGATCTTGCCGGCGGTATTTTCGCGCGCAAAGTCGTTCGGGAAGGCCTGGCCGCTCCGCCGCCATTCGCCGAGCTTGGCACGACGATCGGCAATGATGTGGTTTTCGTCCGGCTGCGGCGAAGAGTCGAGGAGGTTTTCGGTCGGAGACATGATGGGAGTTTCTCAATGAGTGCCTGAGCAGCTTGGGCATGCGGGCTCAGACGCCCTGTTTCAGGCTGGCTTCAATGAACTGGTCGAGGTCGCCGTCGAGCACGCCCTGGGTATTGCCGACTTCGACGTTGGTGCGCAAGTCCTTGATTCTCGACTGGTCGAGCACATAGGAACGAATCTGGTGACCCCAGCCGATGTCGGATTTGGCGTCTTCGAGCTTTTGCTGCTCGGCCTGGCGCTTGCGCATCTCGGCTTCGTAGATGCGGGACTTCAACATCGCCATGGCCTCGGCACGGTTGCGGTGCTGCGAACGGTCATTCTGGCACTGCACGACGATATTGGTCGGCAGATGCGTGATGCGCACCGCCGAATCGGTCTTGTTGATATGCTGACCACCGGCGCCGGAAGCGCGATAGGTATCGATGCGCAGCTCGGCCGGGTTGATGTCGACTTCAAAGGAGTCGTCGATTTCGGGGTAGGCGGTCACCGAGCAGAAACTGGTGTGGCGGCGCGCATTCGAATCGAAGGGCGACTTGCGGACCAGTCGATGGATGCCGGTTTCCGAACGCAGCATGCCGTAAGCGTAGTCGCCGGAGAGCTTGATGCTGGCCGTCTTGATGCCGGCGACTTCGCCTTCCGATTCCTCGAGCACTTCGACCGCGTAGCCCTTGCGTTCGCCGTAGCGGATGTACATGCGCAGCAGCATCGCCGCCCAGTCCTGCGCTTCGGTACCGCCGGCGCCGGCCTGGATGTCGACGAAGCAGTTGAGCGGGTCGGCCGGGTTGTTGAACATGCGCCGGAATTCGAGGCCGGAAACCTCCTTCTCGATGGCGTCGACATCGGCGATGACCGCGTTCAGCGTGTCGTCGTCATTCTCCTCGCGCGCCATCTCGAAGAGGTCACTGGCGTCGCGCAGGCCATCGCCAATGCGGTTCAGCGTCAGCACGACGTTTTCCAGCACGCGTTTCTCGCGTCCGAGTTCCTGCGCGCGCTCGGCGTTGTCCCAGACCTTCGGATCCTCGAATTCGCGGGCAACGGCCTTTAACTGATCGGCTTTCTGATCGTAGTCAAAGATACCTCCGCAGTTCGGTGGCCCGCTGACCGAGGTCGGCGAGCCGGTTTTCGATGAGATTGAGCTGTTCGGCTTCCATGATGGACCCTGCTTGCTTGATGAATGAACTGCGCATTATATACGTGCGGCGGGCCGAACCGGGCAGGCAGGCGGGAATGGGGTGTGATTCAAAGTGATGCAAGCCCCATAATTTCAGCATTTGC
>NZ_JDSS02000028.1:28353-60842 GCF_000584955.1 Candidatus Accumulibacter vicinus | reverse complement strand
CGGGAATGCGGGAATCAGGGAATCAGGGTTTGGGTGACCAGTGGTGTGGCTTCGTCCGGCGTTTCGGGCTCAGGCGATTTTGGCAAAAGGTTATCCCATCGAACGGAAAGTAGAAAAACGGGACGACGAGGTGGCGCAAATCACCCAGGGGTATTGCGCGGCGATCCGCGCTGCGCTGACCGGTGTCGACGATTTTTACAGTCTTCCGACAATTACCGCCACCGGAATTTCGAAATTCCCTCACGTAGAACAAAAACCCCATCAATTTCTGAAAGTTATCGTAAGGAGTTGGCTCTCGGCCTGTTTCTTGCTTTGGTGATTCTAAACAATTTCCAGAGTCCCGGAGTGTATCAATTTTACGTCAGTCACTACGAAAAACGCCTTCCGTTTCTCATCGAGGTTGACAACGCCCCCCGGAAACGGGGAACAATATCGCGACTGTACATTGTGTTAGATCGTATCTTTAAAGTGGTTTATGATGGTTGACGGCATGGGGTTCGTGCAGATCAGCGCAGGAATCGCTTCAGGAACCAGGCCAGGTCAGCGGTTGCCAATGGATCGACTGGGCAGCCGCGGCCTGAGACACGCTCCTCAAGGAGTGAAGAACATGAATATCCCGGATGATCCCACGCTCCGCTTCCTTCCCGGTCTTGGAGCCACCTTCTCAGAGACAGACTTTCTTCGCCAGCAAGTTGCCGAGATCGAAGCGTATGTGGAGCGCTTTCCATGGGATGAGCGGGAACTCCGCGCATTGGCATGGATCGAGGCCAATGCCAGTCAATATCGGCAACAGTGGCAGATACGGACGGCCACGAGCAGACACCAGCGGCAATCCACACCCCAGGGGTGATGATCCTGACGGCCCGTTCCAGGAGAAGAGGCATTCGCACCGCTACCGAAACTCGAACGACGGTTGCGTGATGTCTGAGATCAGGTTGAGCGGCGTCCCCGGTTCGACGAATGCGCCCAGCCAGCGGTAGGTACCTGCCGGCTCGCTGCCGTTGAAAGTGTAACTGAAATTCGACTGCAGGCGTGTAGGGTCCGGCGATGTCGCCGTACCCATAGCGCGTTGCGTCGAATGAGCTGACGCGCAGAATGGAGGCTGCATAAGCCTGCGCGTCCAGCGCCTCCTGGGTCTTGCCAATCGCGCGGAGAAAGGTCGCTCCCCAACTGCCGCTGACATCCATCGCGCTGGCCGCGTCAGCAGGCAGAACGCCAGGCTTCATGCGTCGCTGGACGGCATCCTAACCGAATTGAAAAATGGCGCTGCCGAGCAGCGATGCTTCCTGCAAGCGTCCTGCAGCGCGCAGGCCAAAGTAAGCCGAGATGTTTCCTTCGATGCCCAATGAAATCAGGTTCGGATACGCCGGATGGCGGCCAAACTGGCCAATCAGCCACGCTGACCCACGATCGATCGCGTTGTCGAGCGCAACGGTATCCGCGTACAGACCACTGTTGCGCAGTTTGTTGAGCGCAATCAGCACCCATCCGACGTTGCCGGCCCATTCACAGGTATCGATGTCCTGTATCAGCGTTTCATTGCCATCGCAGGGAATCGGCTGCGACGCGCGATCGGAACCTCTGAGCATCCCGGTCTGTGAAACATACGTCGAGTACCAGGCTCCTGCCTGCACCCTGCTGGCGGGAATCTGCAAGGCGATCAGCCGGGCTGCCAGCTTTCTCGCGGCCTCGAGGAAAGCCGCCTGCCCGGTGTCCTGGTACTCGTAAACGAACACCAGGAGCGCTTCGGCCTGGGCATAGCTGTTGAAGTTGGGCGTCGTCTCGGGAAACCACGCCGGCAGCAGATCCTTGCCCGCTGCGGACGGCGCAACCTGCGCCAGCAGCGCATCGGCGGCTTTGCGGCGCACCGTCGCGTCCCGAGTGACGGTCGCAAAACCGCTGGCGGCGGGCAAACGGTGGGCTCCACCCGGCTTCAGGTCGACCGCCGCAAACTCGTCGAGGTAGAGGGTTCCGGCATGCTCTTCCACACCTGGGTCACTCGATGGGTTGTCCGCGACTTCGCAGCCGGCGCAACGGACGATGGCCATCTCGAAACCCGTCACTCTGCTCAGGTCGATCGCGCGGTCCGAGCTCAATTCCCGCAGGTCGAGGTAGATTGCTCTCCATACCGGCAGGTCGGTCATGCTTTTCAGGGCGACGGCAACCAGGCCGCTCGCGTCCTTGAGCTTCACTTCGACCGTGTCGTGCGCACGCAGGTTGGAGCCGCGCATTGCCAGCCGCAGGTGGGTGTATCGGCTGAGGTCGCGCGCCTCGGCCAGAGTCCTCTGCAACACGACCCAGCTTTGCCCGGCGTTCTGGCTGCCGGAGGGGGCGACATTGCGCAGATCGTAATCCACTGCCAGAGCCGTGCCGTTGCAGCCCGCAACCGTACGCAATGTCGGCCTGGGAATCGACACATCGGCCGTACAGCAATGCTCCCACGGCGTATCGAAGTCATCCAGGACGACATCAACCCGCCCGTCCCCACAGCCGATTCCCCATTGCAGAACAGGCCGGGCAGTACTGGGCGATGCCGCAAGTGTCAGCAGACCAGCCGCCATCGCCAGCAGAAAACGCACCCGCAACACCGGCGAAGAGGCCTTCGATGAGCACGCCCGTCCAATCCAGTGGAATAGTTTTTTCATCGCCAGGCCCTCCTTCGACGGCAAACACCCGGTTGTTCAAAATCGGCAGCAAGATTAGCCGCCCCAGCACAAACCTTCGGAGTCCACTTCAGTTCTTGAGGCGGTAGCCGGTCTTGAAAATCCAGGCTACGATCGCCAGAAATATCGCCAGGAACAGCAGCGTCATGGCCAGGCTGATCCCGACACGGACGTCGGCAACGTCATAAAAACTCCAGCGGAAGCCGCTCACCAGATAGACCACGGGGTTGAACAGGGTGATTGTCTGCCAGATCGGTGGCAAGATATTGATCGAGTAGAAGCTGCCACCCAGAAATGTCAGAGGGGTGATGATCAGCAACGGCACCAGTTGCAGCTTCTCGAAATTATCCGCCCAGATGCCGATGATGAACCCGAAAAGGCTGAAAGTGACCGCCGTGAGCACCAGGAAAAGCAGCATCCAGAAGGGATGCGCGACCTCGATGGGAACGAACAGGCCGGCTGTGGCAAGAATGATCAGGCCGAGGACAACCGACTTGCTGGCGGCTGCACCGACATAACTGGCGGCGATCTCGAGATAGGAAACCGGCGCCGACAGCAACTCGTAGATCGTTCCCGTGAATTTTGGAAAATAGATGCCGAATGAAGCGTTGGAAACGCTCTGCGTCAATAGCGACAACATGATCAGCCCTGGCACGATGAAGGCACCATAACTGATGCCGTCGATCTCGGGAATCCGCGAACCGATCGCCGCCCCGAAGACGACGAAATACAGGGAGGTTGAAATCACTGGCGAGACAATGCTCTGCAGCAGCGTGCGTCGGGTACGTGCCATCTCGAAGAGGTAAATCGCACGCATGGCCTGCAGGTTCATTTTGCCTCCTTCACCAGGCTGACGAAAATGTCTTCAAGCGAACTCTGGGTGGTGTGCAGATCCTTGAAGACGATGGCTGCGTCATTGAGATCCCTGAGCAGCGCAACGATGCCGGTTCGCTCGTCATTCGTGTCGTAGGTATAGGTCAGTTCGCCGCCATCGCTCGACAGTTCCAGCGGGTAGGCATCGAGTTCGGGTGGGATGCCGGCGAGTGGATTCTGCAGTTGCAGAGTCATCTGCTTCCTGCCCAGCTTGCGCATCAGTTCAACCTTGTCTTCCACCAGAATGATCTCGCCCTTGCTGATCACCCCGATCCGTTCAGCCATCTCTTCGGCCTCGTCGATGTAATGGGTGGTCAGGATGACGGTCACCCCGGTCGCTTTGAGCGAGCGCACCAGTTGCCACATGTCACGCCGCAGGTTGACATCGACCCCGGCTGTCGGCTCGTCGAGAAACAGAATCTGTGGCTCGTGCGACAGCGCCTTGGCGATCAGCAGGCGGCGCTTCATGCCGCCCGAGAGGGTGATGATCTTGTTGTCCTTCTTGTCCCACAGGGAGAGCTCGCGGAGTATCTTTTCGATGTAGGCCGGATTTGCGCGCTTGCCGAAGAGACCACGGCTAAAGGAAACCGTCGCCCATACCGATTCGAAGGCATCGGTGGTCAGCTCCTGCGGGACCAGACCGATCTTTGCGCGCGCTGCCCGGTAGTCGGTGACAATGTCGTGACCGTCTACCCGCACCGTTCCTGCGCTGGCATTGACGATCCCGCAGATGATGCTGATCAGGGTGGTTTTTCCTGCGCCGTTGGGACCCAGCAAGGCGAAGATCTCGCCACGGCGAATATCCAGACTGATCTCCTTGAGCGCCTGGAAGCCGGTGGCGTAGGTCTTGCAGAGTCCGGTGATGGAGAGGATGGTCGGCATGGACGCGACCATAGCAGATCCCGGCATTGGATTGAACAGCGGCATGATCATCTTGGCTGCGAGCGCACGGCGCGACCAGCATGCAGGTCCGGCACTGGCACCATATTGGCTATAATTTAGCATATTAAATCTTTGGGATGAGTTGTAATGACGACTGCAGCGAGACGGCCATGGCAACGGCAGGCATGCTGCGGTATATCCTGGTTACACTGTCGGCAAAGGCCCCCTGCAGCGCAGGGGTGAGAGGACAACAGCACCATGAGCGACCCGATGCCACGGATTTTGGCCATAGATAACCGGCCGGCCAATCTGCTGACGCTGCGGGCGACACTGGCTCCGGAATTCGAATTGCAGTTCGCAAGTTCCGGCGCACAGGGAATGGCGATGGCAGCCGAATCCCCCCCCGATCTGATCCTGATCGATGTCATGATGTCGGAGATGGATGGTTACGAGACCTGCCGGCGGCTCAAGGCCGACCCTCGACTGCAGGATATTCCGATGATCTTTGTGACAGCGCCCAGCGCGGCCGGGACAGCGAGTACCGAGCAGCTCCTGAGTCCTGCCGACACCGTCTTCACCCCGCCGATCATCGCAGAGATTACCCGCCGACGCATCCGCAATCTGCTGCATCGGGAACAGTTACGCAGGGCGGCCGAGAACTACCGCAAGCAACTTGCAACGCGAGAACAAGCGCTGCTGGAAAGCGAAGCATTCACTCGCACCATTCTCAACTCGCTGACCGCAAATCTCGCCGTTCTTGATCCTCAGGGCGTGATCGTTTCGGTCAACAGGGCGTGGCAGCGCTTTGCCGAGGAAAACGGGGCGCCAAGCCTGGCGGCAAACTCCGTGGGCCTCAGCTATCGCAGCGTCTGCATGGCGGCCGCCGGACAGCCGGGTGAAGAGGAAGCCTTGCAGGCCTGGGCCGGCATAGCGGCGGTACTGAGCAAGGCACAAGCGCACTTCAGTCTCGAATATTCCTGCAACTTTCCTGATCAGGCACGCTGGTTTCACATGCGCGTCTATCCGATGCTTGCACCCTGCGAAGGCGCCGTAGTGGCCCACGAAGACATTACCCCACGCAAGCGTGCGGAAAACGCCTTGCGCGAGCAGGAAGCTTTCTTCCGCTTGATCGCCGAAAACCTCCAAGGCTTCGTCGCGGTTCTCGACATTGAAGGGCGACGGGTATACAACAGTCCGTCCTACACACGTCTGCTCGGTGACCGGAATCTTTGCGGCACTTCCTCATTCGAAGACATCCATCCGGCCGACCGCGAACGAGTCGTCAGCGCGTTTCGCGAGACCGTCGCCACGGGTATCGGGCACCATCTCGAATACCGCTTTGTGACGACCGGCGGCGACATCCGCCTGATCGAATCTCGCGGTGGGGTCATCAGGGACAATGAAGGCCGCATCAAACGCGTGGTCGTCGTTTCCCATGACGTCACCGAGCGCAAGGCCGCCGAAGAAAAAATCCACCATCTGGCTTTCTATGACGCACTCACCCAACTGCCCAACCGCCTGCTGCTCAACGACCGCCTGCAGCAGACCATGGCAGCCAGCAAGCGCAATGCTTGCTATGGCGCGTTGATGTTCATCGATCTCGACAACTTCAAGCCGGTGAATGACCGGCATGGCCATGAAGTAGGCGATTTACTGCTGATCGAAGCGGCAAATCGACTGAAAACCTGCGTTCGCTCGGTAGACACGGTGGCGCGTTTCGGCGGCGATGAGTTTGTCGTGATCCTGAGTGATCTGCATGCGGATAAAATCGAATCGGGTACGCAAGCCGCGATCGTCGCGAACAAGATTCGTATCCGCTTATCGGAACCCTACCTGCTGACCATCAGGTGCAAAGGAAGCGCAGACACGACAATCGAACATCATTGCACGGCAAGTATCGGCGTGACACTGTTTCTCGATCATGTCGTCAGCCGAGACGACCTTCTCAAGCGGGCTGATACAGAAATGTATCAAGCCAAACAAGCGGGATGCAATCTGATCCGGTTTCATGAAGAGAAGGACGGGGTAGACTGACTCGCCTCACAGCGTCTGGCGAAGCGCCGGATTTCCGGCGCCCTTCCGTCGGGAAAAACTACTGGACTTTTGCCTTGGCACGCAGATCATTCACGTATTTCTGGATCTGCTCCTGCTGCAGGCGCTGCGCCAGTTGCGGCTTGACCTGGTCGAACGGGGGTATAGTCAGCGGACGGCTGTCCTCTAGCAAGATCACGTGATAACCAAAATCGGTCTTGACCGGGGTTTCGGTGTACTTGCCCTTGCTCAGACTGCCGACCGCATCGCCAAACGGTTTCACGTAACTGGCCGTGCTGTTCCAGCCGAGGTCGCCGCCTTTGTCCTTGGATCCAGGATCCTTGGACTGCTTGGCCAACTCGTCGAACTTGGCACCCTTTTTCAGATTGGCGATGATGGTCTTGGCCTCGTCTTCCTGTTCAACCAGGATGTGACGGACCTTGTACTCGGTATTGCCCATCTGGGTTTTCATCTTGTCGTATGCGGCCTTGAGATCCTGGTCGCTGATCGGGTGCTTCTTGACGAAATCCTGAACAAAAGCGCGGATGAAGATCGCCTGCCTGGCCAGATCGGCTTGTGCCGATACGTCGGGTTGCTTGTCAAGGTTCAGCTTCTTCGCTTCCTGGACCAGCAATTCGCGACGGATCAATTCTTCACGAACCGCGTTCTTCAACTCGGGAGTATCGGGGGCGCCCTGAGCTTTCTGTTCAGCGACAAAGGCGTTGGCAACAGTCTGAGGAATGGCAACCCCGTTGACGGTGGCAACGGCGCCGCTTGCGGCCTTCTGGGCTGCCGCCGGGAGCGAGATAAGCGCAGCGAGCAGCAACGCGCTGGCGAGTCGGGAAAGCTTGTGCATGTCTGATTTTCCTTCGGTTGAGTTGGGTTGGGTGGAAGTAAGGCAAGTGTGCTCAGGAAGTTATCGAGGCTATCGCCGAATATTCTGCAGGGGTCAGCGCCTGGATGCTCAAGGCATGAATCCGGATAGGCATCAGGTCATCCAGCGCAGCATGCACCAGGCGATGACGCGCCAGACGGGCGAGATCTGCGAAAGCATCCGAAACGATCAGCAGGCGATAATGGCCCCCTCCACCCTGCGCACCGGCATGCCCGGTGTGCCGAGCCGAGTCGTCGATCACCTCCAGGCGGATCGGCGCCAGCACTGTAAGTCGTTGCTGAATGTTCGTGACAACGCTGGCAGCAGCACCAGCGGCGGGCGCATCGGTCACGCCGGCAGGGCTTTCTTGAATGGCTTGACGGTCACGGTCGTGTAGACCCCGCTAGCGACGTAAGGGTCGGCGTCGGCCCAGGTTCTGGCCGCTTCGAGTGAAGCGAACTCGGCAACAATCAGACTGCCGGAGAAACCAGCCGGCCCGGGGTCAGGAGAATCAATGGCAGGAAAGGGGCCCGCCAGCAACAGGCGACCGTCATCCTGCAGCGCCTTGAGACGCTCGATATGCGCCGGCCGGGCAGCGAGACGGTCGGCCAGTGAGTCTGGACGGTCTTCGCCAACGATGGCGTAGAACATCATTTAGTCTCCTCGATGTACTTCGACAGCATCAACCCCTGGATGACCACAAAAACCAGCATCAGCCCGGTCGCACCAAACAGTTTGAAGTTGACCCAGTCGTCTGTCGAAAAGTTGAAAGCTACAAAAAGGTTGGCGATTCCCATGAAAATGAAGAAACCGACCCATGACCAGTTGAGTTTGCTCCAGGCGACCTCCGGCAGTTCCATCTGCTCGCTGAGCAACGCCCGCATCAGGTTCTTCCTGAAGAACAGCGTGCCTCCGAGCAGCGTCGCTGCAAAGGTCCAGTAGAGTACCGTCGGCTTCCACTTGATGAAGGTTTCGTCCTGCAGGATCAGGGTCATGCCGCCAAAAACCATGATCACCACCAGGCTCACCCAAAGCATGGTGTCAATCTTGCGGCCCTTGAACCATAGCCAGCCAATCTGCGCGAAACTCGCAGCCATGGCTACCCCGGTTGCGACGTAAATGTCGAAAACCTTGTAGGCGATAAAGAAAAGGATGACCGGCAAAAGGTCGAAAAGGAACTTCATGGCGGATGCAGTAGACAGATCGGGTGATTATGGCCGATATAACAGACTGCTGTCCATCACTACGCATCTGGCTTGCGGTTGCAGCACTCACCGCGCTATAGTGGCGGCACGAATGGGAGAGTGCGGCATAACCGCCGCCGAAGGCGCAATCCACCCGGAAACGCTCAGGCAAAAGGACCGTTCGCGAATTGAACTCTGGAGAGCGGCGCTCGCGTCTGGCAAAGCGCCCACCGATGGGGCAGGTTGCTACTCACCGATGCAGGGTGGCAGCCGGACAATCTCTCAGGTACATGGACAGGGGGGTGAACTCGAGACGAGTTCGCCCCTTTTTTGTTTTTGCCATGCCCTTCGATCAATCTTAGCGATCACTGAATACGATGAAGAAAACGGTTCTCAACGAAAATCACCGCCGTAGCGGTGCACGAATGGTCGATTTTGGCGGTTGGGAGATGCCTCTCCACTACGGTTCGCAAATCGAGGAACACCACGCCGTCCGCCGTGATGCCGGCATGTTTGACGTCTCGCACATGTGCGCCGTCGATGTCGAGGGCCCTGATGCCGGTCTTTTTCTGCGGCGTCTGATCGCCAACAACGTCGACCGCCTGAAGATCCCCGGCAAGGCCCTGTACAGCGCCATGCTCAACGAAACCGGCGGGGTCATCGACGACCTGATCGTCTACTTCCTCGACGCCAGCCGTTTCCGTGTCGTGATCAACGCCGGCACTGCCGAGAAGGATCTTGCGTGGATGCAAGCTCGCCTCGACGACTGGCAGTTGGCAGCCACCCTCACGCCGCGTCGTGAGGGCAGCCGCGCGCTGGCGATGGTGGCCGTCCAGGGACCGAACGCCCGCCAGCGAGTCTGGCAGGTGCTGCCGGAATGCCGCGCAGCCTGTGCAGCCCTGAAACCGTTCTTTGCCACCAGCGTCGGCGACTATTTCATCGCCAGCACCGGCTATACCGGAGAAGACGGCTACGAGATCACCCTCCCCGCCGAGCAGGCCGAGAGTCTCTGGAACCTGCTCGTCGAGGCCGGTGTGCGACCGTGCGGTCTGGGTGCCCGCGACACCCTGCGCCTCGAAGCCGGCATGAATCTCTACGGCCAGGACATGGACGAAACCGTTTCACCGCTCGATGCCGGCCTGGCCTGGACAGTCGACCTCGTCTCTGCACGCGACTTCGTCGGCAAGGCTGCCCTCCTCGCGAGGCCGCAGCAATATCAGTTTCTTGGCCTCGTGCTGCTCGATCGCGGTGTCCTGCGAGCTCACCAGAAGGTCCACACGGCGCACGGTGACGGTGAAATCACCAGCGGCAGTTTCTCCCCGACAATGCAGCAATCGATCGCCCTGGCCCGGATGCCGCTCGCCGTGGCGATCGCTGACACGGTTCAGGTCGCGGTTCGCGATAAACTGCTCAGCGCCCGGATAGTCAAACCCTGTTTCGTCAGAAATGGCAATATTCTGATTTGATTGCTGATCGCCCACAGCAAGACTTCAACCCCTCAGGAGAACAGATGAACATCCCCGCCGACCTCAAGTACACCAGAAGTCATGAATGGATCCGCAACGAAGCCGACGGCACCATCAGTATCGGCATTACCGAGCATGCGCAGGAACTGCTCGGCGACCTGGTATTCATCGAATTGCCCACGGTCGGCAGCGATCTCGCCGCCGGACAGGAAGCTGCGGTCGTTGAATCGGTCAAGGCAGCCGCCGACGTCTACGCACCGCTGGCGGGAACCATCGTCGACGTCAACCAGGCGGCGGTAGACGCACCCGAAACGGTCAATCAGGACGCCTACGCGGTCTGGCTGTTCCGGATGCGGCCGGCGGCGGCCAGCAACGTCGAAGCCCTGCTCGATGCCGCAGCCTACCAGCAGATCATTGACGCCACTTAGGCCCAGGACCGCCCCCCCATGGACAGCCTTTCTCTTGCCCCGACGCTCGCAGCACTCGGACAGCGCGACGACTTCATCAGCCGCCACATCGGCCCCAGCGCGAGCGACATCGCCGCCATGCTGGCCAGCATCGGTGCCAGCAGCATGGAACAGTTCGTCGAGCAAACCATCCCGGCGACGATTCGACTGACAGCGCCACTGGCACTCGCCGAACCGCGCCCGGAAAGCGAAGCGCTGGCAGCCCTGCGCGCCCTTGCCCGAGGTAATCGCGTGCAACACTCGCTGATCGGAATGGGTTACGCCGATACGCTGACTCCGGCGGTGGTGCTGCGCAACGTGCTCGAGAACCCGGGTTGGTACACCGCCTACACGCCCTATCAGGCAGAAGTCGCGCAGGGACGCCTCGAGGCACTCCTCAACTACCAGCAGGTGGTCATCGATCTCACCGGCCTCGAACTCGCCAACGCCTCCTTGCTCGACGAAGCGACCGCGGCTGCCGAGGCAATGAGCATGACACGCCGGGCCAGCAAGTCGAAATCGAACCTCTTCTTTGTTGACACGGCCTGCTTCCCGCAGACCATCGATGTACTGCAGACGCGTGCCCGCTTCTTTGGCTTTGAACTGGTCTTTGGTCCGCCGGACGAGGCAGCGCAACAGGAGGTCTTCGGCGCGCTGTTTCAATACCCGAACGACCACGGCGAGGTCAGCGACCTGAGCGGCCCGATTGCTGCCGTCAAATCGCGTGGAGGCCTCGTGGCCGTCGCCTCCGACCTGATGGCCCTGGTGCTTCTTCGCTCACCGGGCGAAATGGGTGCCGACATCGCGCTCGGCTCGTCACAGCGATTCGGGGTGCCGCTCGGATTCGGTGGTCCGCACGCTGCTTTCTTTGCCACCAGGGACGAATACAAGCGTGCAGTGGCCGGCCGGATCATCGGGGTCTCCGTTGACGCCCGCGGCCGGCGAGCGCTGCGGATGGCGCTGCAGACCCGCGAACAGCACATCCGCCGCGAAAAGGCCAACTCGAACATCTGCACAGCCCAAGTTTTGCTCGCCAACATGGTCGGCATGTACGCTGTCTATCATGGTCCGGACCGCCTGCGGAGCATCGCCGCACGCATCCATCGCCTCGCCGCAATTCTCGCCGAAGGCCTGCGGCGTGCCGGGATCACCGTCCTCACCAGGCATTTCTTCGACACCCTGCGCGTCGACCTGGGCAGCCGGGCGCTGCTCGTCTACAAGGTCGCCAGCGAACAAGGTTACAACCTTCGCCAGGTTTCCCCGGGCATACTCGGCATCGCCATCAACGAAAAAACCTCGGCGACGGATATCGCCCGGCTGATCAAGCTGATGACCGGCGTCAACGCCGACCTCAAGCCTTTCGACGAGCAACTGCGACAAGCCGACCCGTCCTTGCCGGCAGGCCTGCTGCGCCGGGACGCGATCCTCACGCATCCGGTCTTCAACACCTACCATACCGAACACGCGATGCTGCGCTACCTCAAGAAGCTGCAGAACCGGGATCTGGCGCTCGATCACTCGATGATCCCGCTCGGGTCCTGCACCATGAAGCTCAACGCCAGCAGCGAGATGATTCCGATCAGCTGGCCGGAATTCGCCGACATCCACCCCTTCGCCCCGCTCGATCAGGCGCAGGGTTACCTGCAGATGATCAGCGAGCTGGAATCCTGGCTCAAGGCGATCACCGGTTTCGACGCCATCTGCATGCAGCCGAACTCGGGGGCGCAGGGAGAATACGCCGGCCTGGTCGCCATCGCACGTTATCACGCCAGCCGTGGCGAAGCCCAGCGCAAAGTGTGCCTGATCCCGAAATCGGCGCACGGCACCAATCCTGCTACCGCGCAGATGTGTGGCATGCACGTGCTGGTGGTCAACTGCGACGATGCCGGCAACATCGATGTCGCCGACCTTGCGGCCAAGGCGGCGCAGAACGCGGCCAGCCTGGCCTGCCTGATGATCACCTACCCGTCGACGCATGGCGTCTTCGAGGAAGCGGTCAAGGATATCTGCGCCATTGTTCATGAACATGGCGGCCAGGTGTACATGGATGGCGCCAACCTCAACGCACAGGTTGGCCTGACCTCGCCGGCACGGATCGGCGCCGATGTCAGCCACATGAATCTGCACAAGACTTTCTGCATTCCGCATGGCGGCGGCGGGCCGGGAATGGGACCGATCGGTCTGAAAGCGCATCTCGCGCCGTTCATGGCCAACCACCGCGTGCAGCCGATCAGCGGTCCGCATGCGGGTCAGGGTGCTGTCGCCGCAGCCCCGTGGGGATCGGCCTCGATCCTGCCGATTGCGTGGATGTATATCGCCATGATGGGCGGCCGCGGACTGACCCGCGCCACCGAGGTGGCCATTCTCAACGCCAACTACATCGCCAGCCGCCTGCAGGCACACTACCCGATTCTGTACACCGGCAGGAATGGACGGGTGGCACACGAATGCATCCTCGACATCCGCCCGCTCAAGGCGATCACCGGGATCTCCGAGATCGACATCGCCAAGCGGCTGATGGACTATGGCTTTCACGCTCCGACAGTCAGCTTCCCGGTCGCCGGGACGATGATGGTCGAGCCGACCGAATCCGAAACCAAAGCCGAACTCGACCGCTTCATCGCCGCAATGGTCAGCATCCGCAACGAGATTCGCCAGATCGAACGGGGCCACTGGCCCGCCGATGACAATCCGCTGAAGCATGCTCCCCATACCCAGGCCGACCTTGTCGACAGCCACTGGAACCGGCCGTACAGCCGTCAGGAGGCCGTTTTCCCGCTGCCCGAGTTGGCTGAAAACAAATTCTGGCCGAGCGTCAATCGCGTCGACGACGTGTATGGTGACCGTCACCTGTTCTGTGCCTGTGTTCCGATCGACGAGATCGGCGAGCACACCCACCCACTTCCGGAGACATGAGCATGCGCCCCCCCATCCATGAGTTCAGCGCCGAGCGCCTTGCCGGCGGCAGCCAGTCGATGGCCGACTATGCCGGCAAGATTCTGCTGATCGTCAATACCGCCAGCCATTGTGGCTTCACACCACAGTACGCAGATCTCGAAGCGCTTTACCAGCGCTATCGGGAACGCGGCCTGGTGGTTCTTGGTTTTCCCTGCAACCAGTTTGGATCGCAGGAGCCTGGAGAAGCCGAAGAAATTGCCAGTTTCTGCCAAAAGAACTATGGCGTCAGCTTCCCGATGTTCGCCAAGATCGACGTCAACGGCAACGATGCCCACCCGCTCTACCAGTATCTGAAGAAAGCCGCGCCTGGCCTGCTCGGCAGTGAAGGAATCAAGTGGAACTTCACCAAGTTTCTAGTCGATCGCCAGGGAGAAGTGGTCGGGCGCTATGCGCCGGCGACTGCCCCGGAATCGATCGCCAGTGACATCGAGAAACTGCTATGAAGCCTGGAGGCATGCAGAATCACGATGATCGGCAGCCGCAGCGAGCATTGTCGAGGCATCGCCAGGCGTGGACCGATGCCCGCGCCTGACTTCAGCGCCATGCTGCGCTGGCCGAACGTGCCGGCCTGCTATGGCTGGCTGTCACTGGACCGGCGTGGCCACTGGCGGCTGCGCGGCGAAGTGCTTGGCCATGCGGGCCTCAATGACTTTCTGAACCGCCAGTACGCACATGACGAGGACGGTTGCTACTTCGTGCAGAACGGCCCGCAACGGGTGTTTGTCGAGCTCGAATACACGCCGTGGGTGCTCCGCCTGGGTGCAACAGACCGCCTCGAAACGCATACTGGCGAGGATGTCAGCGAGATTCGTGGCGCCACCCTCGACAATGAAGGCAATCTGCTGATCGAGATCCCCGAGGGAATCGCCCTGCTCTGCGACCGTGATCTGCCTGCCCTGCGCGACTGCCTGCGCTTGCCGGATGGCGAACCCGCTGACGATACGAGCGTACTCGCAATCATTGCGCAGCCAGTTCCTGACCTGACCGTGCTGACCCTCGACTGGGCAGGCCAGCACGTGCCGGTGGCCTCGATACGTCGATCCGAGGTACCCGGACGCTATGGCTTCGTTCCCTCACCGCGAGCGGCGACGGGGTGAGCCACGATCACCGAAGTCCTTGGCGGGATGGACTATTGATTCATGTTGGCGAATAATTACACGTTGTCAACCGACTGTGAGTCCGACGTTTCGGTGTCGGAACGTGTTTTAGCCGAGGTTTGTGATGCGCTACCAGGTTTTCGTGGAAGAAGAGGAAGGCTCCGACGCTGGAGGGGATCTGGGCAATTTCGATCAACTGGATGAGGTTTGGGCGTTCATCCAAAGCCGTCTGCCCACCGGAGTATTCAGTGATCGCCGCCTGGTTTGGGTGAAGGATCGGGAAGCCAAAGGCGACGTTTCCTTTTCCATGACCAGCGCGCTATGGGCCGAGCATTGCGAAACACCGCTGGCCTTTGCTCGCTGCTTCAAGATGTTTCTTGCCTTCAAACACGATTAGGCCTGCGCCGGGCTCAATGAGTCCGCCACGCCCGTCTTCCGATCTCGCGGCCCTGCGGACGACGCAGGTCGCTCGCGGATCGCTATCGACTGACCGGTGTCTGCCGGCGCTGCGGACTCTCGAATCAGTTTGTCGATCCCGGGGTACGCCTTGCTAGCCAGAGAAACCACGCCCAGCGCGATCGTGCGGTATCTCGATCAGTACGTCATTGGCCAGGATCAAGCCAAGAAGGTTCTGGCTGTAGCCGTCTACTCGCATTACCGGAAAATCGCCACCTTCGCCCATGACCAGGGATCGTTCGCCAAAAGCAATGTGCTGCTCGTCGGACCTTCAGGAACCGGCAAGACCCTGCTCTGCGACACCCTGTCGAGGATGCTGGATGTACCGTTCGTGACCGCCGACGCGACTTCGCTGGCGCAGACCAAGTATGTCAATGAAGAAATCGAGGCGGCTTTGCAGCGACTGCTGGAAAAGGCCGACGGGAACGTCGAGAACGCCCAGCACGGGATCATCTTCATCGATGAAATCGACAAGCTGAAAACGGCACCCGCTGAATCACGGGCCACCTCAGGCGAGAGCGTACAGCATGCATTGTTGAAAATCATGGAAGGTTCGCCGGTGAAACTGAAGAACAATCAGTACATCGACACCAGCAATGTCCTCTTCATCTGCGGTGGAGCCTTCGTCGGTCTCGAAAAGATCATGTCCAAGACGCATGGTTTCGGGTTTATCGCCACCTCGGCTGACGACAACCAGAACATTCTCGATCGGCTGAACCAGCGGGTGAAACCGACCGACCTGTTCGAGTTCGGGCTGATTCCCGAATTCACCGGCCGCCTGCCGGTGATCGCCAACCTGCACCCGCTGACCAAGGCGATGCTGGTGAGCATCATGAGCGTGCCGAAGAACTCGATCTACCGGCAGTACATCGAGATCTTCCGGGGCGAAGGCGTCGAGTTGAGCATCGGCCAGCGGGTCTTCGAGCAGATTGCCGAAATCGCCATCGAATACAAGACCGGCGCACGCAGCCTGCGCGGCATCTTCGAGGAACTGATCACACCGATTCTCTACGTCGTACCGGACAAACCCGAAATCTGCAAGGTTGAAATCCGATCACTCTTCGAAGATGCCCGTTATTTCAGACGAAAGTAAGCACGGCAGCCGGCCAGCGCCGGCCGGCCGGCGCACAGCGCTTCTTGGGTCGCGGCTGCGGCCCCGTTGCTGGCCGGTTCTGAAGCTCGCGGTGTTCGGCGTGCTCGCTTTCTATCTGATTGAACTCATGGGGATCAGCATGTTTCAGGATAATCTGCTCTACTACCCGAACCGGGCCAGGGTTGCGGAAATGGTTTCGAGCGGGCTCTCACCCTGGCCGACGGAACAGGACTTCCGCGGCCTGCTGGCTGAACCCCAAACGCCGGCGCGTGCCACGGCAATTATTTTTCATGGCAACGCAGGCCATGCCGGGGATCGTCAGTTCTACGCCAGCGTGCTCGGCCGGCTCGGTCTGCGCGTCATCCTCGCCGAATACCCGGCGTACGGACCACGCAGCGGCGAACTCGGCGAGAAGAGTCTGGTCGCCGACGCCCAACAGACGATTGCTCTCGCGCATGTTCGTTACCGGGAGCCGCTGCTGATCATCGGGGAATCGCTGGGTGCCGGGGTCGCGGCGGCGGCCAGCGCCGACCAGCGCGAGAGGGTCGCCGGCCTGCTGCTGATCACGCCCTGGGACCGGCTTGAACATGTCGCCAGCCACCACTATCCCTTGCTCCCGGTGAAGTGGCTGTTGCGCGACCGCTACGACAGCGTGACCCATTTGGCGGCGTTCGGCCGGCCGGTACTGGTAGCCATTGCCGAGCACGACACGATCATTCCGGCACGCTTCGGCAAGGCGCTCCACGATTCGCTCGCCGAACCCAAGCGCCTGTCGGTCATTGCGGGAGCCGACCACAACGACTGGTTCTTCCGACTCGACGACGCCTGGTGGCAACAGGCGATCGACTTCCTGCTCCCAGGAACCCGCTGATCGATTGGCAGGCGTGGCGGCCCTGCGCCTGGTACAGAAACGCCAGGTCGTCGAGAGTCGTGGCGGTGTTGGCATGCTCGTGCCCAAAGGTCACTTCGGCTTCCTTGAGCGCGGCTTCGAAGCGCGGCGTGGCGCTGCGGCAGTCACCCTTGCCATAGGCCGCCTGCCCGGCCTGCATGTGCGCCTTCCACTCGGCTTCGCCCGCCACGGCGCCCAAGCCGCCGCAGGCCAGCCACAGCAGCAAAACCCACCGCCACACTCCGCTCTGTCTCATCCCGCCCCCTTGCAAGTCACTCTGCCCTTTAACCTGATGAAGTGAGCGAACCCAGCTTGCTGGGCATCCCCTCGGCGGTCAGTTTAGACCGAGGCATCCCGAAACGCGCGCAGCACGGTGTTGATGCGAGTTTGATAACCCGGACCTTGTGCCTTGAACCACTCCAGGACATCCTGATCAAGCCGCAGAGAGATCAAAGCCTTGGCGGGCAATGGCTGAAGCCCACACCTGACGATACCGCGAACGATGTGACGAACATCCGCTTCGGGATGGTCTGCGGATACTTTGGACGTAGCCGTCTTTGACTCGAGACGCGCCCAATCAGTTTGTGATTCCATCGTAGTAGATTTGCGTTTCGCGGCGGGTTGCTTTGCGGAAAGAGATGATCCGGATTTCATGTTCGTTCTCCGTGTGCACAATTGAAACAGGAATGCCAGCCAGGAGACCCAATGTCACGAAGCGCTGCTCTGCGTAGGGGGAAGCGATCATCTTCGAAGGTGAACGTGATGCCCCCGAAGACGCTTGGGGCGTCGATGAAATCCAGCCCGTGGCTCTTCAAATTCAGGTTGCGCTTGACTTCAGACCAAGTGAACTCCATGCGTGCATGTGTATATACACAGCGTAGCTTCGTCAAGGTAGTTGCGGCAGCATCGATTGTTTCTTCGGGCAGTTCCTCTTCGAGGTCGTGGCTGGACGAAGCCCAGTGCAGGCGTCCCGTCTGGCGCGAGACGAACGCGGAGTTCCCGGATGGCGCGGCGGCGCTGACCCACTCGAAGGCGGAGAGGAGATCGTCGTAACGGATGCGGGTACGAGATTTCGGTTCGGCGTGCGGTGACGGATTCATGATCGGTCAGCGCCTTTCTCTGACCGCCATCTGCTCGTGCAAGGTCCGCTTTGCCGGCTTGAGCGGCGTGCGGCTGACCGTCCAGCCGGACTGCATCGGCGGCGTCAGCGCGCGGAAGCGCGTTGCCAGCCAGCCGAAAGTGCGATACAGCGCCGGACGCGTATAGAGCGCCGCCCAGCCTGACCAGACGGCGTCCACCAGTCCGCTCTTTGCCGCGCCCTGGCCGAGCATCGGCGTGTGACCGGGGCGCGCGTCGTGCTGCGCTTCGCCGCGCAGGCGAATGAGCAGATCGGGAATCGGGATTTTGACCGGGCAGACCTCGCCGCAGGCACCGCAGAGACTCGAAGCGGTCGGCAGGACGTGCGTCGCCGCCAGGCCCAGCAGGTGCGGCGAGATGATCTCACCGATCGGACCGGGATAGGTGGTGCCGTAAGCGTGGCCGCCGATACGGGTGTAGACCGGGCAGTGATTCATGCACGCGCCGCAACGGATGCACTGCAGCGTCGAGCGTAACTGCTCGTCGCTGTACGCCTGGGTGCGGCCATTGTCGACCAGCACCAGGTGCATTTCGCGCGGCCCATCCTTTTCACCCGGCTTACGCGGACCGCTGATCAGGTTGAAATAGGTGGTGATCGCCTGGCCGGTCGCTGAGCGCGTCAACAGCCCAAACAACGGTGGCACGTGTTCGAGTTTCTCGACGACTTTTTCGATGCCGGTAATCGCGATGTGCACGTCGGGAACGGTGGTGCACATGCGGCCGTTGCCCTCGTTCTCGACCAGGCACAGGGTGCCGGTTTCGGCGACGGCAAAATTCACGCCCGAGAGGCCGATCTCGGCAGTCATGAACTTCTCGCGCAAGACGGCGCGGCCGATACCGATCAGTTCATCGACCGAATCGGTGTAAGTGGCGCCGGGCACTTTCGCGGCGAACAGGCGGGCGATCTCTTCCTTCGTCTTGTGGATCGCCGGCATGATGATGTGCGAGGGTTTTTCGCCGTCGAGCTGGACGATGTATTCGCCCATGTCGCTCTCGAGCGCCTCCATGCCGGCGTCGGCCATCGCGTGGTTGAGCTCGACCTCTTCGCTGACCATCGACTTGCCCTTGACCATCAGCTTCGTCGAGTGACGCCGCGCGATGTCGATGATGATCGCGTTGGCCTGTTCTGCGTTCTCGGCCCAATGCACCTGCACACCATTCTCGGTCAGCTTGCGCTCGAGTTGTTCGAGCAAGTCGGGTAGCCGCGCCAGGCTGTACTTGCGGATGTGCTCGGCAAGCGCGCGCTGGCGTTCGAACAGCGCGGCGTCGGGGAATTGCGCTGCGCGTTTGCCGATCAGAAAATCCATGGCGCCGCGGAAGCTGCGGCGCAGATGCTCGTTAGCGACCGCCGTCGCGGCGCGCTGCTTGAATTCGCTGGCGGGAACGAACTGTAGTGGCTTGGCGTTCATTGCAGATCCTCCTTTTCACCCTCTTCGAGCAACAACAGGACGATCAACTCTTTCGGGCCATGCGCACCATAAGCGAGCGTCACCTGGATGTCGGCGGTCTTCGACGGGCCCGAGACGAGCAGCGCATTGGTCGGCAGGTGCCCGCTCCAGCCCTGATCGGTCATTGCCGCGAAAAGATTGTCGTAAAGCTGCCTCGCATCCAGCAGCGCAAAATGGATCGGTGGCACCAGCGACATCAGACGCGGTTCGCTGGCGTCCGGCCAGATGATCAGCGTGCCGGTCTCGGCAATGCCGCCGCGCGTCGAGGTCAGGCTGGCGTCGGTATCCTGGAAGAGTTCCTTTTTCCACCCCTCGACCGGTCGATCATAAGGTTTCAGCCCGCCGATCCCGGCGGCCTGCAGCGCCGCTGCATGCGACTCGGCGTGCAGCAGCGAACGGACGCCTTTGGCCGCGCAGAGTTCGCGCAGCTTATGCGGCCAGTTGGCGTGCGTCGCCAGCACCACTTCGCCGTGCCAGAAAGCCATCTTTTCGCAGAACAGTTCGATGCGCGCGGCGTGACTGCCGGCCGGCCGGTCAGCGTCGCTGGCGGCGTAAAAAGCATGCACGTCGGGCAGTAGTGGGGTGATGCCCGCTGCTGCCGCGCGCAGGCGTTGCAGGATACGGTCACGCGCGCTCATCGCTGCCCCCTTTCGCCACCGCTACGTTGCCACAGGAAAGTGGCCAGATGCTGGCCCTGCAAGCCGTCCCCACGCTTCTGCAATGTGTGGTTGAGGTTGAGCATGCAGCCACAGTCTGCGGACACGAAGGTCTGCGCACCGGTTTCCTTGATCGCCTCGACCTTGTCGCTGGCCATCGCCGACGAGATCGCCGGGTGCTTGAGCGAGAATGTGCCACCAAAACCACAACATTCGGATTCGTGTCCATGCAGGGCGACCTCGACTCCCGGCAATTGGCCCAGCAGTGCGCGCGCATGCAGGTGCGTACCCATCTCTCGACGGGCAGCGCAGGAGGTATGTAGCGCCACCCGCGCTGGTGCACCCTGATCGATCAGCCGGATCTTGACGACATGCAGAAGAAACTCGGAGAGTTCGAAAATCCGCTCGGCAAGTGCCCTGGCCTCGGACAAGAGGCGTGCATCGTCAGCGAAAATCTTGGGGTAATGGTGACGCATCATGCCGGCGCAGGAACCGGAAGGAACGATCACCGGCCACGCTTCGGGAAACAGGCGCAACTGCGACAGCGCTACCGCACGGGTCTGCCCGGGAAAGCCGCTGCTGTGTGCCGGTTGCCCACAGCAGGTCTGATCGGCAGGAAAATGGACCTCGATTCCCTCGCGTTCGAGCAGGCGAACCGTATCGATGCCGGCCTCCGGACAGAAAAGATCGACCAGGCAAGTCCCAAAAAGATAGACCCTGGCCGGTTTTTCGGGGTATCGGCGGCGGCCTGCTTCTTCCATGGTGGACTCCTCTCGTCGTGGCGAAAAAATGGTAAGACCAATCTAAGACCGCCCGTGCGTTTTGTCAATCTCCGCGCAGCTCTCGGTGCCGGCGAATCGCCCAACCAGGCCTGCCAAGCCGGGGATAACTGGTCAGACCACTGGATTCCTGCCATAATCCCGAGCAGGCCAACCCCATCGACCCACCCGCATGAGTTACAGCAAGCTCAACCTGCCACGCATCCCCGACGCCATCGCTCATCAGCTCGAGACACGCATTCTGGAGGGCTCGCTGAAACCGGGCGATCGCCTGCCGGCCGAACGCGAACTGGCGGTCGAACTGGGAGTCTCCCGCCCGTCACTGCGGGAAGCGATCAAGCAACTGGTCTCGCGCGAGCTGCTGGTCAGTCGCCACGGCGGCGGCACCTACGTCACCGACCGGCTCGCCACCAGTTTCATTGATCCCTGGCAACAATTGATCGATCAACACCCGTCGCTGCAGGATGACATGCTCGAGTTCCGCCATTTGCTCGAGGCGTCGGCAGCCGAGCTGGCCGCACAGCGGGCCACCGACGCTGACCTGCTACGTCTCGATGCAGCTTACGCCCGCCTTGATGCCGCCTATCTAGGCGCAGACCGGAGTGCGCAGGTCGCTGCCGATGTCGCTTTTCATCTGACGGTTGCCGAGTCGGCACACAATGCCTTGTACGGACACCTCCTGGCCAGCGTCCTGCGCCTGCTGCACGAGCATGTCCGGCGCAGCCTCCGGGAGATGGCGGTCAATCCCGACACCGAGCGGCAACTGATGAAGCAGCATCAGGCCATCCGCAATGCAATCGTCGAACGCAGGCCCAAGGCCGCGCGGCGAGCCGCGCAAACCCATATTGACTATGTCCGACAACGCCTCAGCGAGCGTTGATTAACCCTTCTCGCGCATCAGCCGGGCCTTCTCTCGCACCCAGTCGCGCTCTTTTTCGGCTTCCCGCTTGTCGTATTGCTTCTTGCCCTTGGCCAGACCGATCTCGACCTTGATGCGGCCACGCTGGAAATGCAGGTCGAGCGGCAGCAGGGTGTAGCCGGCGCGTTCGACCTGCCCGATCAGTTTGCCGATCTGCCGGCTGTGCAACAGCAACTTGCGGGTGCGAACCGGATCTGGCCTGACATGCGACGACGCCGCCAGCAGTGGCGTGATATGCATGCCGAAAAGAAACACTTCGCCGTTACGGATGACGACATACGCTTCCTTGATGCTCGCCCGGCCACCCCGGATCGCTTTGACCTCCCAACCCTCCAGCGCGATTCCGGCCTCCAGTTTCTCTTCAATGAAGTAGTCATGAAAAGCCTTCTTGTTGGCGACGATGCTCATGGTGCCGTTTCTCGGGTAGTCAGGGTTCGGGAATGCTAGAATTCACGATTCTACAGGATTCACGAGGTATGGCAGCAGATGGCCATGGTCAAGAAATCGGTGCTGATCGAGCATTCGTCGCAACAGATGTTCGACCTGGTCGACCGCGTCGAGGACTACCCGCAGTTTCTGCCCTGGTGCAGCCTGACACGCTGCATCTTCCGCGACGACACGAGAACGATCGCTACCCTGCACATCAACTACCGCAGCGTCAAATCCCACTTCACCACCGAGAACAACAAGGAGTCGCCGTTCTCGATGAACATTACCCTGGTCGATGGCCCGTTTCGCCGGCTTGACGGGGTGTGGCATTTCAAACCCCTCGCTGCGCATGCCTGCAAGATCGAGTTCCAGCTTTCCTACGAGTTCTCCAGCAAGATGTTCGAAAAGGTCATCGGGCCGGTCTTCAGCCAGATTGCCAACACTTTCGTCGACGCCTTCGTGAAGCGTGCGTACGATGTCCATGGTGTGCCGAATGCCTGAGATGCTGACGATCGAAGTGATCTATGCCTTGCCGACCAAGCAGCATCTGGCCAGCCTTCAGCTCCCCGCGGGCAGCACCGTGCGGCAAGCGATCGAGGCGTCGGGACTGCTGCAGAAGTATCCGGAAATCGATCTGGCGAAAAACAAGGTGGGTATTTTCGCCAAGCTCAGCAAGCTTGACGCCACGCTGCGCGATCACGACCGCGTCGAGATCTACCGACCGCTGCTTGCCGATCCGAAGGAAGTGCGCAAGCAACGCGCCGCTGAAGGCAAGATCATGAAAAAAGGAGCCGGTGACAGCGAGGTCGAGTAGCTCGACAACCACTCACTGGCAGAGGACCTGTACGGCCTCGCGGGCTTTGGCAATCTCCTGCGCGCGCTGCGCGTCATCGATGAAGTAGCGTTCGCCCTTGCTGTCGCGCAGCGCCAAGCGTTCGCCGGACTCCAGAACCTGCAAGGCACGGCGGGAAGCCTCGCAGTCTTCCTTCCTTTGCACGTTCATGCGCTGTTCCTTTTCAGCCTTCTCGGCAGCTTCCCGCGAATCCTTCTGACGCTTGCGGAATTCCATCTCGCGGTCAGCCGTCGTCTTGCCGATGGGGGCATTGGCTGCCGGCGTTTCCGCCTCGATCTTGCGTTGCTGCCGAACCTTGCCGCTAGGCGGCAGGTCGGAAATCACGGTACGGTTGTTTTCATCCTGCCATTGGTAGATCTGGGCCTGCGCCGTAAAGGCCAAGAGCACGCTGGCAGCAGTCAATAGGAATCGCTTCATGTTCATTCAATGTGAAAATCGCGTCAGCGACTAATGAGATGAGAATCTCTCCCCCTCGCCTGCAAGCGGGAGCAATGGGTCGGAAGTGAAGGAGACGGTCATGGCTTTCATGGTCTGAGGGGGTTGGGCATGGCCATGACCGTCAGCGGTCAGAGAGCACGCTGTATAATACGTTTTTGTGACCTCGGATCAAAGGCCATGCGTTTAATCCAAAAGGCGCTGACGTTCGACGACGTCCTGCTCGTTCCCGCCCACTCGTCGATCATGCCGCGCGACGTCACCCTCAGGGCACGTCTGACCCGCAACATCAGCCTCAATCTGCCACTGGTTTCCTCGGCCATGGATACCGTCACCGAAAGTCGCCTGGCGATCGCCCTGGCACAGGAAGGGGGCATCGGGATCGTGCACAAGAACCTCAGCCCCAAGGCACAGGCCGCGGAAGTCGCCAGGGTCAAGCGTTTCGAATCCGGCATTCTCAAGGATCCGATCACCGTTCCGCCGAACATGTCGGTTCGTGATGTCCTTGCCCTGACCCATCTGCACAAGATCTCCGGCGTACCGGTGCTCGATGGCCAGACCGTCGTCGGCATCGTCACCAACCGCGACCTGCGCTTCGAAACCCGGCTCGACCAGCCTGTCCGGAACATCATGACCCCGCGCGATCGCCTGGTCACAGTACGTGAGGGGGCCACGGTCGAGGAAGGCAAGGCACTGATCCACAAACACCGGCTGGAGCGCGTTCTGGTGGTCAATGACGCATTCGAATTGCGCGGCCTGATCACCGTCAAGGACATCATCAAGACCACTGAGCACCCGGATGCCAGCAAGGATGCGTCCGGCCGCCTGCGGGTCGGCGCGGCCGTCGGCGTTGGCCCGGGCACCGAGGAACGCGCCGAACTGCTGGCCGAAGCGGGTGCGGACGTACTGGTCGTCGACACCGCGCACGGGCATTCGCAAGGTGTTCTCGACCGCGTCCGCTGGATCAAGAAAAACTTTCCGACGGTCGAAGTGATTGGCGGCAACATCGCCACTGCCGAAGCCGCACTGGCGATGCTTGCGCACGGTGCCGACGGCGTCAAGGTGGGCATCGGTCCGGGTTCGATCTGCACCACGCGTATCGTCGCCGGCGTGGGTGTTCCGCAAATCACCGCCATCCAGATGGTTTACGATGCCCTGCAGGGGAGCGGCGTGCCGGTGATCGCCGACGGGGGCATACGCTACTCGGGTGACATCTCGAAGGCGATTGCCGCGGGTGGCGATGCGGTCATGCTCGGCGGTCTGTTTGCCGGAACCGAAGAGGCTCCCGGTGAAGTGGAACTTTTTCAGGGACGTTCGTACAAGTCGTATCGAGGCATGGGCTCGATTGGTGCCATGGCCGCAGGCGCCGCCGACCGTTATTTCCAGGACGCCACCGCCAATGTCGACAAACTGGTGCCCGAAGGCATTGAAGGACGGGTTCCCTACAAGGGATCGGTGCTCGCCGTCATTCATCAGCTGATGGGCGGCCTGCGCTCGTCGATGGGCTATCTCGGCTGCCGGACGATCGACGAAATGCATGCCAGGGCCACTTTTGTCGAAATCACTTCGGCGGGAGTCCGGGAATCGCATGTTCATGATGTGCAAATCACCAAGGAAGCTCCGAATTACCACATCGATTGAGCAGCAATCGACCATCGGCGGGCGGCAGGAGGCTGCCTGTGTCACCTGAGGCCTGATGATGTCCCATCAAAAAATCCTGATTCTCGACTTCGGCTCGCAGGTCGCCCAACTGATTGCTCGCCGCGTCCGCGAGCAGCAGGTGTATTGCGAGCTGCATCCTTACGATGTCACGGAACAGTTCATTCGCGACTTCAAACCGCAGGGCATCATTCTCTCCGGAGGTCCGAATTCGGTCTACGAGGTTGCGGACTTCAAGGCACCGTCGCAGGTGTTCAAGCTTGGCGTACCCGTGCTGGGCATCTGCTACGGCATGCAAAGCATGGCCGAGCAGTTGGGCGGCAAGGTCGAAAGTTCGAACAGACGTGAATTCGGCTATGCCGAAATGCGCGCGCATGGCCACAGCGCCCTATTCAGGGGCATCGAGGATCGCCGCAATGCCGAAGGTCACGGGTTGCTCGATGTCTGGATGAGCCATGGAGACAAGGTCACCGAATTGCCGCCTGGCTTCCGGGTCATCGGCAGCAACGAATCGACGCCGATCGCGGCGATGGCCGACGAGGAACGCAATTTCTACGCCGTGCAGTTTCACCCGGAAGTCACGCACACTCTCAAGGGCAGGGAAATCATCGGCCGTTTCGTGCGCGACATCTGCGGTTGTGGAAACGACTGGAATATGCCTGATTACGTTGCCGAGGCAGTCGACAAGGTGCGTTCGCAGGTGGGCACTGAAGAGGTGATTCTCGGTCTCTCGGGCGGCGTCGATTCATCGGTCGCGGCGGCGCTGATTCACCGCGCGGTCGGCGACCAGCTGACCTGCGTCTTCGTCGATAACGGCTTGCTGCGCCTCAACGAAGCTGCCCAGGTGATGCACACCTTTGCCCGCAATCTCGGTGTCAAGGTGGTGCATGTCGACGCCACGGTGCAATTCATGGGCCACCTGCAGGGCGTGCGCGATCCCGAACAGAAGCGCAAGATCATCGGCCGAGAGTTTGTCGAGGTTTTCCAGATCGAGGCCAGCAAACTCAAAAACGCCCGCTGGCTGGCGCAGGGAACGATCTACCCCGACGTGATCGAGTCCGCCGGAGCAAAAACCAGGAAGGCACACACCATCAAGAGTCATCACAATGTCGGTGGCCTGCCTGAGCAACTGAACCTCAAGCTCCTCGAACCGCTGCGCGAACTGTTCAAGGACGAAGTACGCGAACTCGGCGTCGCGCTCGGGCTGCCGCACGACATGGTCTACCGCCATCCCTTCCCCGGTCCCGGTCTGGGAGTACGCATTCTGGGCGAGGTGAAGCCCGAATTCACCGACCTGCTGCGCCGCGCCGACGCCATTTTCATTGATGAGTTGCGCGCCGCCGGATGGTACGAGAAGACCAGCCAGGCTTTTGCCGTGTTCCTGCCAGTCAAATCGGTGGGGGTCATGGGAGATGGTCGAACCTACGAATACGTCATTGCCCTGCGCGCCGTCGAAACCCAGGACTTCATGACCGCACAGTGGGCAGAGCTGCCACACCGCCTGCTGGGGAAGGTCTCGAACCGGATCATCAACGAGGTGCGTGGCATCAACCGGGTGGTCTACGACATCTCGGGCAAACCGCCTGCAACGATCGAGTGGGAGTGATTCTGCGGCAGGCAGAGGCCGCGGCCCGTGTTCTGATGCCCAATCGCAAATATGCCGGGAATTGCTCGGTCATTGATGACATGCCCCAATGCTACCGTGCCACATCTCGACGCTATGTGCGCCATGCAAAGGTGCCGTTTTTCAGCGGGTGCGAAACCCGTCCGGAAACTTTCGCTCCGGACGGTAGCAACGGGACCTCACACCCGAACGATACGCACGCTGTCGGTGCTGCCGGCACGCGGTCCGGCCGAGCCGAATACCAGAGCCACGAGATCGCCGTCGCGGACGATGCCAGCAGCGCGCGCAGCGGCAATCGAGAGTCGCAGTTGCTCGCCACGGTCGGCATTCTCGGCGATCAGTAGCGGCTGCACACCCCATACCAGAGAGAGGCCACCAAGTACCGACGTGCCGTGTGAAATGCCGGCAATCTGGACCGTCGGTCGGAATGCCGCAACGCGATGGGCGGTATCCCCGCTGCGCGTTGGGCAAAGGATCGCGGCAACGCCGAGGTCTTCCGCTGCTTGCACCGCAGCGTGCGCTACTGCCCAGGCGACACGGTCGGAGTCGGCGCCGACACTGGCAGCGGGATCAACGCGCTGGCGCGGCCAGCCCTCGGCCGACTCGGCGACTTCACTCATCATGCGCACGGCTTCGTTCGGAAACAGGCCGACGGCGGTTTCTTCCGAGAGCATCAAGGCGTCAGTGCCATCGAGCACCGCGTTGGCCACGTCGTTCACTTCGGCACGCGTCGGTAACGGTGAGCGGGTCATCGACTCGAGCATCTGGGTGGCGGTGATCACCGGTTTGCCCGCCAGATTGCAGAGACGGATGATCTCCTTCTGGAGCAAGGGCACTCGCCGCGCCGGCATCTGGATGCCGAGGTCACCACGCGCGACCATGACCGCGTCGGCAGCATGGATGATGCCAGCGAGGTTGTCAACCGCCATTGCCGTCTCGATCTTGGGAACCAGCGCCGGCCGCAGGCCACGCTTGGGGAGCATGCTGCGCACCCTTTCGACATCTTCGGCCCGGCGCACGAACGAGAGTCCGACAAAGTCGACCTTGGCGGCAATCGCCATCTCGAGTGCGCGTGCATCGCGCACTGTAAACGGCTCGACGTGGCCCTCGGCACGCGGCAGGTGCATGCCTTTACGCGAGCGCAGCATGCCACCGCGAACGACTTCGGTACGCACGTCGTTACCGATCGATTCAAGCACGCGCAGGACGATCTCACCGTCGGCGAGGTAGATGTCGTCTCCGTGACGCACCCAATGCGCCAGGTCGGGCAGGGTCGTGGCGACATGCCCGGCATCCCCCCTGCCATCGTCGCTGCCAGTGAGCAGGAATTCCTGACCGGTCGCGAGTTCTACCGCATCACCAAGCACCACACCACTACGAATTTTCGGGCCAGGCAAGTCAACCAGCACCCCGACGGTACGCCCGAGAATCTGCGCCAGCGCACGCACCTGACGGGCGTTCTTGCTATGCGTTTGCATGTCGGCGTGTGCAGCGTTGAGCCGCACCACGTCGGCGCCAGCCTGAAGCAGCTGCCGCATGGACTCCGGTGAAGCAGTGGCCGGGCCAACCGTCGCCACAATCTTGGTTCGACGCATTAGGCCTCCTCAATCCTTTGCAAAAAAGCGATTCTTCCGCATACCAACGCCTGAGATTTTGATCCAGCGCAAGTTTCACCGCGATCCCGGGGGAAACAGCCAAGCCAGCCTTGCGATGCCTGAAACATTTGCCGTGCGCGCACAGTTCGGGAAACGGGAGTCCATCGGACTACAGGGAATAACTGCAAGAGGGAAATGGGCGGCAAATTCGAGAACTTACCGGGCATCCTCCATGCCATCACCGATTCTGGCGTGCACCCCGGCCAAGGAGGAAAACGGTCATGACTTTCATGATCATCGGGGGTGTCTGGAAAAGTCATGACCATCAGGTGCAACATTCTACCCTAGCGTTGTACGCTGCTCTGGAAACGCCATTCAGGCAGGAGTGGCGGCTTCGCCCTTTGGACCTTGAGGTCCTGCGGGCCCCTTGGGACCCGCCGGCCCCTGAGCACCTTTGGCTCCTGGTGCGCCCTGCGGCCCCGTGGCGCCCTCGTTACCCCGAGGTCCGCCGGGACCCATCGGTCCGGGATCGCCTTTGGGGCCTGCCGGACCAGGGTCGCCCTTGGGCCCTCTTGGTCCAGGCTTGCCCTGCGGCCCCGCCTCGCCCTGCGGCCCTGCCGGCCCTTCCTTCAGGCTAAGTTGTGCGAACTGCTCCTCCAACGCGGCGACGCGATCCTGCAGCAACTGCAATGGATCGACCGTTGCGGTCAGTGCCGTCTTTGCGTCCGCCTGGGCGGACTTTTTCTTTTTCGACAATGTAGGTCTCCTCTCGTAATAGTCAATATGCGCGGAGTCACGCGACCAATAAACTCCGAGCGTAGTAATACGCGCAAAGAAAAGGCCAGTCAATGGGCATATGCGCTGGTATGGCATTAACGCAATTTCTGATCCACCCATCCTGTCAGCTCTGGACTCAAGGTTCCGGCAGCCTTGGCCATGTGCAGGGCATCACGCGCCTCGGCTGAACGTCCCTCGACCTCCAGGGCCAAGGCCAAACCCAGCCACCAGCGGCCATCACCGGGTGCCACCCGGGTTGCCACCCGATAATGTTCGGCCGCTTCCTTGTGGCGCCCGAGGCGTTGCAAAACATGTGCCGTGACTCCCTGATAATCGGCATTATTTTCTGCCGCCGGAAGCGAATGATGAAGCGTTTGCCAGGCACCGGCGAGATCTCCGCGATCGATCTGCAAACGCGCCAGCGTCATTGCCCAGCCGACCTGCTCGGGCTGACCGAGCAATCCTTCCTGCAGTACCTGCACTGCTTCATCCGGCCGTCTGGCTTCAAGCAGGAGCCTGACCAGTACCTGTCGGGAGGCCGAATGAGAACCGTCCAGTCGCAGCACCTTATGCAAACCCTCCATGGCTTCCGCCAGCGCCCCCTGATTGAGCAAGGCAATGGCCTTGCGGTACTCGGTCTCGGGACGGTCAGGTGACGAAACAAAGGTATCGGTTTTCTCGATGATCGGGATTCTGGCCGATCTGGTCGCCCCCTGCGGCGCCAGCCATGGTAATGCAGGCAAAGTCTGCTCGATTGCAGCCACCTTGCTGCGGTCAGCGGCGAATTCACTTTCTGGTACAACAGAGGCTGCGGGAGGTTTCGCTTCGCTCTGCTGCGCTGGCAGCAATCCCGATGAGTCGGTGCTCCTCTGCGGGCTGCCAGCCATTGCCGCCGATCCTGTCGGGGCCGCCGGACCGGCTTCAACGCCTTTCGGAGGCTCGGCCACAAGCGGTACAAGAGGTGGCGGAGAAGCAGCCGTCACCGCGGCCGGTGCGGGCGCAAACGAGGGGGACGACACTGCCTGCCACGTCTCCCAGTAATGGAAAGCAAACCCGCCAGCCAGAAAAGCCAGTAACAGCATTCCCAGGAGCAGCGGCAGACGTGAAGCCTGTGGCTTCGGCAAAGGACGCACGGCATTCGGCAGGGTGCCATCCACGCCCTGGGCCGCTCTACGCGCATCAAGATCCTGCAGCATCTGGTTGAGCAGGCTCATGGACATCTCATCGACATGATTATCCCCAAAACCACCCGACGCGGCGTGCGCCCTCGGTATCCCTGCGTGCCATCCTGATGTGGCGCACCTTGACCAACTGGCGACCTTCGCCAAAAACCGACAGCAGTGACTTGTGTGCCAGAATGTTGATCAGGCGTGGCGTTCCACCACTGGCCCGATACAGTGCTCGTATTGCCGCGAGGGTGAACAGGCCCTCGCCCCGGTAACCGGCGACCCGCAGGCGGTGCGCCAGATAGTTCCCGATCTCGCTGTTTTTCAGCCCCCCCAGGCGGTAGTGAAAGGCAATCCGCTGAAGCAGTTGTCGTACTTCCGGACGGTGCAGCTTTTCATCCAGTTCCGGTTGACCGAAGAGGGCGATCTGTAACAACTTGCATTTTTCGGTCTCCAGGTTCGACAACAGGCGCAAGGCTTCCAGCGTTTCAAGCGGCATCGCCTGCGCTTCGTCGATGCAGACGAGCACGCGTTTTTTCATTTGCGCATGCGCAAGCAGCAGATGGTTGATCCGCCGCATCAGATGATACTGATCCAGGCCACCCGCGTCATCGATGCCCAACTCTTCGGCCAGCGCGAGGAACAGGGTATTCGGCGCCAGATTGGGATTGGGCAGATACGCACTCACCCAGCTTTCGTCAAGCGTCTGCAACAGCCGACGACAGAGCAATGTCTTCCCGGTGCCGACTTCGCCGGTGATCTTGACGAACCCCTCCCCCGCATCCAGTGCCAACAGCAGAGTGTTGAGCGCTTCCTGATGATGCTGGACCGAATAGGCAAAGCCGGTATCCGGGGTGATTCCGAAGGGCAGCTCGGTGAGACCGAAATGATTCAGATACAACGTCGGCTCCGCAGTGACGACATCGTTACTGGCCGGTTTGCGGCGGCCGGGCAAGGCGCGGATCAAGTTGCTGGATTCGACCCTGGGTCTCGATCAGGTCGTCCTTCCAGCCTGAGTCGTTGCGGATGATTGTCGGCTTGATGAGAATGACCAGTTCGCGTTTCCTCAGATGACTGTCACGCGTTCCGAACAACAATCCCCAGGTCGATGAAGTGGTCGTACCGGGAAAGCCGTTGGCGTCTGACACCTGTTCCTGCTTCATCAAGCCGCCGATGGCAACGATGTTGCCGTCCTGGACCCGCACCACGCTGTCGGTTTCATTGACCGCACTGTTGGCCAGCGGCAGCGTAAACACCCCCAGAGTGCCGAGGTCAATGACTTTCTGCTTCTCCTTCACCAGGCTGATCGACGGGTGAATATGCAGGACGATATTGTTCTCGCCGTCAATCTGAGGCGTCACATCCAGGGCAATGCCCGAGAAGAAAGGCTGCAAGGTAATGTTCGGCGTGGTCACGTTACTGTTTCCGGTCGAGGTAACCGTGGAACTCACATTGGTGACAAAGAATTCGTCGATGCCGACCTTGAGCACCGCTTTCTGATTATTGATGCTGGCAATTCGCGGGCTCGACAACACCTGAACATTGCCCTGGGTTTCCAGAAAATTCAGCAGCGCCGCAAAGTTGGCGCTCTGAAAGGCCAGTCCGAAAAAACCGTTTCCCAGTCTGGTCGTGGCAGCAATCCCGCCGGCCCCGGGCAGAACGCCCACCCCATTGCCGAATATCCCGCCCGCTCCGCTTTGCACTACATTCGACGCATCGAATCCTGCCTTGTTGGGGGTGTTCAGAACGATTCCCGGCTGAACCGCCCCATAGGCAAAACGGTTTTTGCTGCCACCAAAGTGGTTCCAGTTAACACCGGACTGGAACTCCTGGTTCAGTTCCACCTCGATGATCTTGGCTTCCAGCATCACCTGCCGCTCAACGATCAGCTGGGTAATGCGCAGGAAGTTCTCGACCGATCGAATTTCTGCAGGAAAAGCCTTGACCAGAACCACCCCGGAACCTGGGCTGACAATCACTGCACGTCCGTCCTGGGAACCGACCATGCTGGTCAGCGCATTGGTCAGATCATGCCAGAAGTCGCTGGTTTGTGTCGTCGAGATATGGCTGCTCGGAGGCGTCGAGCCTGATCCCGTTCCT
>NZ_JDSS02000028.1:19773-28019 GCF_000584955.1 Candidatus Accumulibacter vicinus | reverse complement strand
CCCGCCGGTACGGCAGGGGCGGGACTTGCGGTCGTCGGATAGGCGAGGCCGGTGTTCTGTGGCTGATTGGTGGCCACCGAGCTCGAGATCACCCGCAGGTCGGACTGCCCCTGACGTTTCCCGGCCAGATAGTTGATCCGGAAGATACGCGTCTGGATCGTGTTGGGCTGAATATAGATGCGCGTTCCCTGGAATTTGAACTCGTAACCATATAGTTCCCGCAGTGTCTCCAGTGCTTCGCGCACCGTCACGTTTTTCAGGCGTACCGTCACGTTGCCGGTCACCTCTGGTGATACCAGCATGCTGTAAGGCGTATTGCTGACCAGCGCCATGAATACCTGGCTGGCTGGCGCGTTGACCAGGGCCAGATCAAAACGCGGCTCGACGTATTTCGCTGAATCAGGAAGGTCCAGCTGCAATGGCGGCAACATCGCCTGACTCAGTGCATCGTCCATCCCCTTGGATCGGGCGCCCACGGCGCTCTGCATTTCCTGACCGATCCGGTCGAAGGTGCTGCTGGCTCCAGGCGCTTTCTGGTTGATGGCGCAGCCGGCAAGCAGCAGTGCGATTGGCATGGCCGGCAGAATCAATCTGGAGTTCACGGTTTGTTCCCACTGGGTGCGCCCTTGGCAACAGGCGCGGTGACTTTGGTTTTTTCGATGCCCGGTGTCAGCCACAAGCGTTCGATACCGGCAGGCCCTGCGAGAACGGCTTCCCACTCGGTCAGCCTGATCAGGCGACGCTCGCCGTACCGCTGGCCGAGCCCGACCTGCTGCCCCCCGATCAAGGCAATCGGTTTGCCCTGCTTTGGAATCATGACCGACTGCAATACAGGACCGGTCACCGCCTCGGCATCCGGCGTGTCCGCAGACAGCCCAGGTGGCGGACGTGTTGGGTCCGACAGCGTCTCTGCCAGCACAGGGAGAACTGCCAGAAGCGATGTCAACAGGACAACCAGGCGATTCATACAATCAGCCATGCCCGATCCAGGCTGAGCGTGAATACGGTCAGCGTCAGCACCAGCCGGGGGTGCCGTTCGGCAGCAAGGGTGACGTTGCTCCACAGCAATTTGAGCTTGATCTGCTCCAGCCGCTCAAGATACGCCGCCAGCTGCAGATAGCTGCCTTCCAGTTTGATTTCAACGCCATGCTTGAAGAGAACGGCAGGCATCGGCTTGCCTGCCGACTTGAACGCTTCGTTTTCCTCGACTCCGCCCGTCTTGTCCAGCAATGGCGCAACCGGCAGTGTTTTCAGACTGAGCAGACGCAAGCCGCTGTTGCGCCCGAGCATGTCTTCCAGTAATCCGGACATGCGCTGCGCCGGCACCAGCGAACTTTCCAGGATTTCAAGGCGACCGGCCATTTCTCCCAGTTGTCTTCTCAGGTCGTCGACTTCGGCACGGACGACTGCCTCCGGGTCCTGTGCAGACGATTGCAATGCCGCCATCTGCGCCTGCAGGCTGGACATCTGCGCGCGCTGTTCGGCGATATTGCGATCTGCCAGTTGCGAACGCTGCAGCGCTGGCTCAATGACCAGACTGTAAGCAACCAGCACCATGCCGCCGAGCACGGCAAGCGCAATCAGCCAACGCTCGCGCAATTGCAGCGCATCATAGCGGGCAGCCAGTTTGAGCCATTGTTCCTTCATCGCTTCACCGTTTTGTACCTGCCTCCGCATTGCCGACATTGGCCGAGCGAAGAACGAACTCGACAACACGGGGCAATTTTGGAACGGGCCTGGACTGAACTTCCGCACTCAGGAATTTTTCAGACAACCTGGTCTCGCCCGCCGGCTCCTCTGGATCCATGCCCCGCATTTCCAGCGCAGCGAAATGACGCCCCTGAAATACAGGCTCGCTACTCAGGCGCTGTACATAAACCGGCAACTTCGCCGGATCAAGCAGGCGTCCCTGAATTTCGATTTCCCCGTTTCCCGTCACCCGAAATCCAGTGAGCCATAAATCGGTTTGCGATTGCCGCGCGAATCCGGTCATGAAACCGGAAAATCCATCGGTATTGCCCAGCTTGCCCGAATTCAGAACCTCGATGACTTCCCTGGAAGCGGCCAGCATGGCTTTTGTGCTTTCCCGCTCGGCGATCAGTGCCGGTGAGACCTGCCGCTGCGCAAACAGCTTGCTTAATGCCTTCAATCTCTCCTGTTCCTCGGTCAGTTGCTGTTGTGACGCCAAGGCAGCGGCTGATTTGCGGTTGGCTTCCGAGCGGACCCATAACGACAGCGTCGTCATCAGCACCAGCAAGGCCAGGACGCAAATCCCGAGGTTGCGCCCTGTGGTCAGTTCGTGACGGGGTCGCAAGCGTGCTTCGTAGAGGTTGATCTGCTGATTCACGCCAAGCCCTCTTTGGTACGCAATGCTGCACCAATCGCCAGGAGATGCTTGGCCTGGCACTCACGGTTCTTCAGTTCCGGCACCGCCGGGAAATCCAGGACCGACGAGAGATCCATCTCCTTGAGCGGCACATAGATGTTTTCTCCCAGTTCGCGGACAAGATTCTCGACCTGCGGATAGCTCGCCAAAATCACCTTGGAAATGGGAATCTGACTGTACTGCCGATCAAAATTGTCGAGGCTGCGCTGTAACTCGAGCACCAAACGCTCCTGCACGCGCGCCCGTTGATCCGCATCACGCCCGTTCAATTGCCCCGAATTCATCTCGCCGCGCCGCACCGCAACCAGCTCGCCCTGAAAGGTCAGCGTCAGCATCATGCCGGTCTCGTCGATGCGGAGAAACGCCAGACCCCGGTTCTCGTCTTCCAGCAGGGCCGCCACATTACGTTGTGCCAACTCGGGAATATCCAGCGCCTCCAGCGGTATCCTGGCTTCCTCAAACGCCCTGACCCGCGCGCGCACTGCCTGCTCGGCGGCGGAGACCACCAGAACGCTCGCCGCCCGCCCTGGTAGCAAGCCCGCTCTTGGAATATCGAGCACGTCGATGCAGGCACTATCAACCGGATAACTCACCATTTCCTTGAGCACCCAGCGCAAGGCCTCCTTGCGCTCCTCTGCAGGTACCGGCGGTGCCTCAAGCTGCGAGACGGTGTACTCGCCTTCACCCATCAAAGTCGTACAAACATAGGATTTGAGTTGCCGCGTCACACGCAGACGCGTCAAAGCTTCGTGGAGGCCATTCTCAAGCACGAAACAGTCGAGCAGACTGACTTCCGGACGTGCATCCGGTTCGCGCACCACATGCGCAAGCGTCACCCGGCCGCCCTGCGGAATGATGGACAGCCAGCCTGACTTGCGGCGTGTGAAGAGAAACGGAATAATTTTCTTGCCCTGCAATCGTTTCGTCGAAATATACCGACTAAGCTGCTCAATGACAAGGCGCTGATTTAACATATCGGCATATAGCCGGGGGGCTTTTATTCCGCATGGTCATATTCCCGGTTTTCGGGAATAGCCTCTCCAGAAGGCGGCGCCCTCGTGAGAGGGAGGGTGGACGGTCCAGGCGGCACAGAAGGAAAGACAGAATCGATAGCATCCACGTGCCCGCCATCGTCTGCACGGCACGCCAGCTCACGATCAAAGCATTGCTTTATGCTTTTCCAGCTTCCGTTTCTTCGAGATTCTCTTGATGGCCTCAGGCACCAGAGATTCTCTCGCCTTCAGAAGGGTCTTCGATCACCGTCAGCGAGAGCAGTCCCCGCAGCTGCCCTCCCCTGATGAGAACCTCCTTATAACAGCTCTTCCAGCCGCAAGCGGATGATCCGGCCCTTGACCGCCGGCAGCGCCTCGATGCCGGCAATCGCGGTGTCGATGTTGCGTTCGACCGTCTTGTGCGTGAGCATGATGATATCGGTCTGCTCCTCGCCTTCGCCGGGCTCGCGCTGGATCATCGCAACGATCGAGATGCCGTCGTCGGCAAGAATGCGCGTCACGTCGGCAAGCACCCCGGGTCGGTCTTCGACGCGCAGGCGCAGGTAGTAGCTGCTGACCACCTCCGAGATCGGCAGAATCGCGAGATCAACCATGGCGTCGGGCTGGAAGGCGAGATGCGGGACGCGGTGCTCGGGGTCGGCGGTATGCATGCGTGTGACATCGACGAGATCGGCGATCACCGCCGAGGCAGTAGGTTCGGCGCCGGCGCCCTTGCCGTAATAAAGCGTCGCGCCGATGGCGTCGCCCTTGACCAGCACCGCGTTCATCGCCCCTTCGACGTTGGCGATCAGCCGTTTGGCGGGAATCAGCGTCGGATGCACGCGCAACTCGACGCCCTTGGGGGTGCGCTTGGTGATGCCGAGCAGCTTGATGCGATAGCCGAGCTGTTCGGCGTACCGGATGTCGGCTGCGTCGAGCTGGCTGATGCCTTCGATGTGCACCTGCTCGAAGCTCATCGAGTTGCCGAAAGCGATCGCCGACATGATGCTGAGCTTGTGCGCCGCGTCCACGCCTTCGACGTCGAAGGTTGGATCGGCTTCGGCGTAGCCGAGGCGTTGTGCTTCCTGGAGCGCCGTGGCAAAGGAAAGGCCCTTGTCGCGCATCTCGGAGAGAATGAAGTTGGTGGTGCCGTTGATGATGCCGGCGATCCACTCGATGCGGTTGGCGGTGAGGCCTTCGCGCAGGGCCTTGATGATCGGGATGCCGCCAGCGACGGCTGCCTCGAAAGCGACCATCACGCCTTGTTCCTGGGCTGCCGCAAAAATCTCGTTGCCGTGCCTGGCAAGCAAGGCCTTGTTGGCCGTGACCACGTGCTTGCCGTTGGCGATTGCCTGCAGGACGAGTTCCCTGGCAACGCCGTAGCCACCGATCAGCTCGACGATGATGTCAACCTCCGGGTCGCTGACCACTGCAAAGGCGTCGTCGGTCATCCGGCAGCTTCCTCCGGTGATCTGCCGGATCCGTTCGCGGTCCTTGTCGGCAACAATACTGATCTGAATGGGGCGTCCGGCGCGGCGGGTGATTTCTTCAGCGTTACGCTGGAGTACGGCGTAAGTGCCGCCACCGACGGTGCCGATCCCGAGAAGTCCAACGTGGATAGGTTTCATAGCGCAATCACGAGTGAGGGTTATGGAAAAAGCGATCGGGGCGGCTGCGGGGCAGACAGGACTACGCCTGCGTTCCGGCGCGCTGGCGATAAGCGGCGAGGAAGCGCGCGATGCGGGCAATCGCGTCGCGCAGATCGTCTTCATACGGCAGGAAGACGAGGCGGAAGTGATCGGGTGCCGGCCAGTTGAAGCCGCTGCCCTGGACCAGCAGCACGCGTTCTTCCTGCAGCAGTTCGGCGATGAACTCCTGGTCGTTTTCGATCGGATAGATCTGCGGATCGAGGCGCGGAAACATGTACAGAGCCGCCTTGGGCTTGACACAGCTGACGCCGGGTATCGCCGTGATCAGCTGGTACGCGAGGTCGCGCTGGCGATACATGCGGCCGCCCGGCGCAACCAGATCGTCGATGCTCTGATAGCCGCCAAGTGCAGTCTGAATCGCGTGCTGTGCCGGCACGTTGGCACACAGACGCATCGAGGCGAGCATGTCGAGGCCTTCGATGTAGTCGCGCGCCGCACGCAAGTCACCGGAAACCACCATCCAGCCGGCGCGATAACCGCAGGAACGGTAGTTCTTCGACAGGCCGTTGAAGGTCACCGTCAGCACATCCTGAGACAGTGAGGCAATCGCCGTGTGCTGGGCACCGTCGTAGAGCACCTTGTCGTACACTTCGTCGGCGTAGATGATCAGGCCGTGCGCGCGCGCGATGGCAACCAGTTCGCGCAGCACGCTGTCCGGATACAGTGCACCGGTCGGGTTGTTGGGGTTGATCACCACCAGCGCCCGCGTCTTCGACGTGATCCTGGCGCGCAAATCGTCGAGGTCGGGCAGCCAATCGTTCGCTTCATCGCAAAGATAATGGCATGGCGTACCGCTCGACAGGCTCACAGCGGCCGTCCACAGGGGGTAATCGGGTGCCGGCACCAGCACCTCGTCGCCGGTATTGAGCAGGGCGTTCATCGCCATCACGATCAGCTCGGAGACGCCATTGCCGATGTAGATGTCTTCGAGCACGACGCCCTTGATGTGCTTCTGCTGGGTATAGTGCATGATCGCCTTGCGCGCCGAGAAAATCCCTTTCGAATCCGCATAACCGGCCGCACTCGGCAGATTGCGGATCATGTCGAGCTGGATCTCCTCGGGCGCTTCGAAGCCGAAAGCAGCGAGGTTGCCGATGTTCAGCTTGATGATGTGGTGGCCTTCGTCCTCCATCTGCTTGGCTTTCTGCAGCACAGCGCCACGAATGTCGTAGCAGACGTTGTCGAGCTTGCTTGATTTGTGTATCGGTTTCATGACTTTGGCCTAGAGCAGGCCATCCTTCCTGAACATGTCCTTGATGCCGCGAATGGCCTGGCGAGTACGTTCCTCGTTCTCGATCAGTGCAAAACGCACGTGGTCGTCGCCGTATTCGCCGAAACCGACGCCGGGAGATACCGCCACGCGCGCCTCGTTGAGCAGCTTCTTGGCAAACTCGAGCGAGCCCATCGGCTGATAGACCTCGGGAATTCTCGCCCAGATGTACATCGACGCCTTGGGAACCTCGACCATCCAGCCGGCCTCGTGCAGCCCCTTGGCGAGCACGTTGCGACGTCCCTGATAGAGTTGACGCACTTCCTCGACACAGTCCTGAGGACCGTCCAGCGCGATCACCGAGGCAACCTGGATCGGGGTGAACGTGCCGTAGTCGTGATAACTCTTGATGCGCACCAGCGCATTGCACAGTTCCTGGTTGCCCACCATGTAGCCGACCCGCCAGCCGGCCATGTTGTAGCTCTTCGACATGGTGAAGAACTCGACGGCGACCTCGCGCGCACCGGGCACCTGCATGATCGACGGCGCCTGGTAGCCGTCGAAGGTGATGTCGGCGTAAGCCAGGTCATGCACCACCAGAATGTCATGCTGCCTGGCCAGAGCAACGATGCGCTCGAAGAAATCGAGATCCACGCAGCGCGCCGTCGGATTGCTCGGAAAGCCGAGGATCATCATTTTCGGTTTCGGAATCGACTCGCGGATGGCGCGCTGCACCTCCTCGATGAAGTCGACATCCGGGGTCATGCGCACCGAACGAATGTCGGCGCCGGCGATGATTGCCCCATAGATGTGAATCGGGTACGACGGGTTGGGTACCAGGACGGTATCGCCGCGATCCAGGGTGGCAAGCATCAGATGCGCGAGGCCTTCCTTCGAACCGATGGTTACCACGGCTTCGCTGTCCGGGTCGAAACCGATGCCATAGCGCCGCTGATACCAATCGCAAATCGCTCGACGCAGGCGTGGAATCCCCTTCGAAATCGAATAGCCGTGCGTGTTCTCGCGCTGCGCCGCTTCGACCAGCTTGTCGGTGATGTGCTGTGGCGTCGGGCCGTCCGGGTTGCCCATGCTCATGTCGATGATGTCCTCACCACGCCGGCGGGCGGCCATCTTCAGCTCGGCGGTGATGCTGAACACGTAGGGGGGCAAACGTTTGATGCGCGAAAACTCTCTCATGATCCAGGCTCGGGTAATGGTCGGTATCGTTTGACGACCCCTCGATCAGCCTGCGGCACGGGCAGTGATTGCGCGCTGCCGCCGTCTGAACGGGTTCGACAAAAAAGCTATAATCCTACTTTAACGTATTGCTCACCGCAATTTTCATGAAACTGCAACTCGAAAACACCTCTGGACTGAACACCTTTACCGCTTATGGAGAAGACTACGTCAGCGTGAACGGCGTCCGTCACCACTGCAATCTGGCGGTTCTGCCCGACCGCCTGCTGCCCAACTGGACGCAGGCGACCTTCGCAACGCTGAGCGTCGCCGACATCGAACTGCTCGCCGCACTGGATTCCGAAATCGTCCTGCTCGGCACCGGCCAGCGGCTGCGCTTTCCGAGTCCCGAACTGATGCGGCCCCTGCTGCGGGCGCAAAAGGGGATCGAAGTGATGGATGTGCCGGCCGCGTGTCGTACCTACAACATCCTGATCGGTGAAGGGCGCAAGGTCGCCGTCGGCCTGCTCCTTGTCTGAGCCCCTCCGGCAGACACCGGCGGCGATGCCCACCCATCCCGTGCCGATAAAGCGAATCGCCCTCAAGATCGACGTCGACACCTGCCGCGGCACGCTGGTCGGTGTGCCGACGTTGGTCGAGTTGTTGCAGCGGCACGATGCTGCCGGGACTTTCTTCTTCTCGCTAGGTCCGGACTGCAGCGGCCGGGAAGCACGCTTGGCCTCGCCAAGCCGTTACTACGATCGCCTCACCCG
>NZ_JDSS02000028.1:12514-19393 GCF_000584955.1 Candidatus Accumulibacter vicinus | reverse complement strand
TCGGCAGCCGCGGCGCCGAGAGCATGCGGCAGGCGCGCGCTGCCGGTTTTGAAGTCGCCATCCACGCCTGGCATCGCGTGCGCTGGGAAAACCGGGTCTACACTGCCGACAACGCCTGGATCGAAGCTGAAATGGCGCAGGCCTACCGGCGTTTCGAAGCGCTTTTCGGCGAGCCGCCGAAAGCGCACGGCGCTGCCGCCTGGCGGATGAATCGTCATGCCCTGCGCCTGACGCAACGCCTGGGCTTTGCCTACGCCAGTGATTGCCGGGGGAAATTCCCGTTCATCCCGGTCATTGATGGCGAACTTGTGCACTGCCCACAGCTTCCGACGACGCTACCCACCCTGGACGAACTGCTGCTCCCGGCAGGCGCATCTGTGGATCGGGCCATCGAGCAAATTCTCGGAGAGACCGGCAGTACCGACGGCGAGCACGTGTTCACTTTGCGTGCCGAACTGGAGGGGATGAAGTTCAGCAACGCTTTCGAGCGTCTGCTCGTCGAGTGGAAGAACCAGGGTTATCAACTGGTTGCCCTGCGCGACCTGCTGATCTCGCGCAAGCTCGCAACCTTGCCGCGCCACACCGTCATCTTTGCCGAAATCCCGGGTCGCGCCGGGACACACCTGTTGCAGGGCAGCGCATTCCTGCCGCCTGAATGAAAAAAGGGCGGCCTAAAGCCGCCCTTTTTCATTCAGGACACGATCAGTCGCGATCGCCGCTGAAGACCATCAGCAAGTTCAGCAGGCTGACGAAAACGTTGTAGATGTCGAGATACACCGCCAGCGTCGCCGAAATGTAATTGTCTTCGCCGCCGGTAACGATCCGGCTGATGTCATAGAGAATATAGGCGGAGAAGACCATCACTGCGATCGCCGAGATGGTCAGCGACAGGGCCGGTATCTGAAAGAAGATGTTGGCTACGGCCGCCAGCAGGACGACGATCATGCCGACGAACAGAAATTTGCCGAGGAAGCTGAAATCCTTCTTGGTGACCGTGGCCACCCCGGCGAGCGAGAAAAAGATCACCCCCGTCCCGCCCGCGGCCATGGCGATCAGCGAACCGCCATTGCTGAAGCCGAGCGCCACCTGCAGGATGCGTGAGAGCATCAGACCCATGAAGAAGGTAAACGCGAGCAAGAGCAGCACGCCCACGCCGCTGTCCTTGGTACGCTCGATGCCCCACATGAAGCCGAAGGCGATCCCGAGGAAGAGCAGGAAAGACATCAGCGGGCTGCCGGACAGGAACGAGAACCGCATCTGTACGCCGACCAGCGCACCGATGACGGTTGGAATCATGGTCAAGGCGAGCATCATGAAGGTATTGCGCAGGACCCGGTTCTGCTGTAACGCGAGTTCGCCGCTGGCCTGGCTGGTCATCTGAAATTGGGATTGCATGGTGTTCCTCCTGGATATGGAAATGCGATTACGGGCCTAAGACTAGCCAATTAGCGAAAAAGTTTCAAGCTGGAAAAGTCATGACCGTTAGCAGCGTGCCAACGGCCTGGGCAGGAGTCTGCCGTGCTATCATTGATTGGCACGCGCGGTAGACGTGTGGCTTTCGCTCTGCAAGAGCCCAAGGACTCCGTCTCTACAGCGTCGAGCAGGAAGCGTGGCAGAGTGGCCGATTGCACCGGTCTTGAAAACCGGCAACGGGCAACCGTTCGTGAGTTCGAATCTCACCGCTTCCGCCAGGGAATTATTTCGGTCGAATATGAGGGAATTCGACCAGCTCAGGCCGATCGGTCCAAATCGGTCCAATATTTATGTAACGACCTTACCGGATCGCTGTACCGGTCTGAGGGGGAGGTCGACAATGCGCAATCCAACCATCACCGGATACATGGGGGCTGCGGACAAACAGCTCTTCTTCTGTTTTGACGCTCCACAGGGAGCCACGACACGCCCCTTCGGTTTCGTTCTCTGCCCGCCTTTCGGGCGCGAGTATGTCTCTACCCACCGCGTCTTTCGACAGTTCGCCAGCCGCTTGGCGCGAGCCGGCTTCCCTGTGCTGCGCTTCGACTACTTTGCAACGGGCGATTCTGCCGGCGAGGACAGCGAGGGCAGCCTGGAGCAATGGCTCGATGACGTCGCCACCGCGGTGAATACCCTCCGCGACCATACGGCCGGCATGCCGGTCTGGCTTGCTGGCCTGCGTGTCGGTGCCAGCCTGGCCGCCCTGTATGCAGCACAGCACCAGGACGTCGCTGGCCTGATCCTGTGGGATGCAGTAGTGGACGGCAAGCGCTACGTGGATACACTGCTCGAAGCGCACCAGCAGCGCTTCCGCCAGACGGCCGGGCACGGTCAGACTCTCCCGTCGACAGAGGGAGTGCGCGAGATTTTCGGCGCCCTCCTTTCCCCCCGCCTGGCCAGCGGCCTGCGTGCCATCGACCTCGCCACCCTGCCGCGTGCGCCTGCTCCGCAAATACTGCTGATGAGCAGCAGCCCGCAAGCCGATCCGGATGCGCTGGGCAACCGGCTCGCTGCGCTTGGCGCAAGCGTCGATCGGAAACACGTGCCGTGGCCCGAACTATGGGCCGAGGGAGCCGAAATGAACGACGTCCTGATGCCGCCGGCGCGCGTCCTGCAGGCCATGGTCGAATCGGCACAGGGAGAGCGGCGATGAACGAGCGCGTTCTCCATTTCGGCGACAGCAACAGCCTGATCGGCATTCATACCCCCAGCGCCACACCCGGCAAACGTCCCGGCATCGTGCTGGTGAACGCCGGAGTCGTTCATCGTGCCGGTCCCAATCGCCTGTACGTGAACATCGCCCGGCGACTCGCTGCCTCCGGCTACCCGGTGCTGCGCTTCGATCTCTCGGGAATTGGCGACAGCCGCCCACGCAGCGACGCGCTGAGCTTCGAGAAGAGCGCCATCCGTGAGACCTCGGCAGCAATGGCCGCGCTCGGTGCCGAGAGCGACTGCCGTGGCTTCATCCTGTGCGGGATTTGCTCGGGGGCCGACATCTCGTTTCTCACCTGCCGCGACAACCCGGCGGTGCTGGGCGCGGTGCTGATCAACGGGCGTGGCCTGCATGGCGTCACCGACGACTCTGGTGATGCGATTGATGCTGGCATCAACAGTACCCTGCGCGCCAGCGAATCGGCGCGCTACCTCTGGAAGCGTGCGCTCTTCAACCCGACCAGCTGGCGCAAGCTGCTGAGCGGGCAGAGCAATCCCGTCGAACTACTGCGTGTCGTCGGCCGGCAATTTCTGCGGCGCTTCATCGGCAGCGAGCAGATCCCGGAAAATGCACCGGAACTGCGCGCCGCCTTCCACGGCATCCTCGACCGTGGCACCGCCCTGCTGATGGTGTACTCCGAAGATGACCCTGCCCTCCACTACATGCAACTGATGCTGGGCAAGGAAATGCAGAAGATCGCCGGCCATCCGAACTTCGCCGAGATCCGCATGCCGGGAGCCGATCACACCTTCACCACGCGCCATCACCGCGACGAACTGATCGCCGCCCTGCGCCGATGGGCCGATGCCCACTTCGCCACCTGAAACGTTCGCGCCGATCACGCCGGCAAACATTGCCGAACTGCTCGACAAGGCGCCTGCCCCGCGGCTGTCAGGCGACGACCTCCACCTCTGGCTGCTGCCCCTCCCGATTGGCCACGAGGCACTGCGACAAACGATCGAAAGGCTCCCCGATGCCGGCGAGCGTGCCAGCGCCGCCCGCCGGGTGTTCGCAGCAGACCGGTTGCGCCAGATGCACGCTCGCGGCCTGCTGCGATACCTGCTCGGGCATTATCTCGCACGCGACCCGCAAGGCCTCGGCTTCATCACCAACAACTACGGCAAACCAGCGCTGAATACGGCCGACGGGCTGCAGTTCAACCTTTCCCACTGCCAGGATCACATCCTCATCGGGCTGACCCGCCGGGTTCCGGTCGGCGTAGACCTTGAGCGCATCCGTCCCTTGCCCAACCGGTACGCGCTCGCCGCCCACTGTTGCAGCGCCGACGAATTGAACTGGCTGGCCGGCAGGCCGGCAAATGACCATGACCGGAATTTCTTCCGCCTCTGGACCGCCAAGGAAGCCGTTCTCAAAGCTCTCGGCACAGGCCTCGCCAGCCCGCCCGAGCAGGTCACGATCAGCCTGCCCAATACCGATTCCGGGTTTGCCGGGGTAACCGGCGCGGGTTCGCCCTGGACGCTCTTCTCCACCTGCCCCGACGCCGACCACGCCATCGCTGCGGCCATCCGGGCAGTCATCGACCCTGGGCAAATCCGTTGCTTTCACATCGTCAACGGGCACCCTGATCAGTAGCCAGAGTTGGCAGGAATCGATCAATTTGAATTTGAAGTATCCACTTCAGTGAACTAATCTGTATGAGCTAGGATATTCGATTCGACCTCCCTGCTGGCTGGTGAAATGCCCGCAAAAGGTCGAGCGCAGGGGCTGGCCGGAACGGCAGCAGCGGGCGGCAAGCCCATAAAAACAAAGCAATCCACAGGGTCAGGGAGTGATCATGTCTTGCCAAGTGAACGATGCCGCCTGTTTGGGACAGGCTGCGCGGTTGCTACCCATATGTCATCCTGGGTGCCCGATTCCTCGCCGGACGCCGGCCCAGGAACGAATCTGGTTCCTGGAGCAAGCCTATCCTGGTCACGCCCGCCTCCGCGTCGCCAGCGGCGCGCGCATCGTCGGGCCGCTCTGCACAGACGCCCTGCAGAACGCCATTGACCGGGTCTGCGCCCGTCACGACGCGCTCTGGAGCAGCTTCGGAGCACCACCGCAAACGCCCTCCGCCACCCGCCCTGCACTGACCGTCGACAGCCTCTCGGAAACGCCCGGCAGCGCTGCCCACGCACACGCACGCGCGCGCTGGATCGCCGTCAACGCCGGCACGCCCCAGGATCTCGGTCAGCCGCCGCTGCTCCGGGCTCACCTGCTGCGTCTCGCCGATACCGAGCACCTGCTGCTGCTGTGCGCCCACCGCTACATCTGTGATGAGGAAGCCCTCGACCTGTTGCTCGGAGAGATCGCCAACAGCCTTGACGGCAGCCTGCCAGACGGTCCGGCGGCACCGACCTTCGCCGATTTCGTCGCCTGGCAAGAGGCGCCGCAGACCCCCCTCCTCACCCACTGGAAAGAACGCCTTGCGGGCGCGACAGAAGTGCTTGAGCTGCCGACCGACCGTGCCCGTCCAGCGATCCAGGGCCACCAGGGCGCCAGCCTGCCGCTGCCGCTGCCAGCGCCGCTCGTAGACCGTTTGTGCGCGCTCGCGGCAAGGCACGCGCTGGACCTGCCAGGGGTATTCCTGGCGGCTTTTGCCGCCCTGCTGCAGCGCTACAGTGGCCAGAACGACCTGGTGATCGGACTGCGCAGCAGCTACCGGGCGCAAGCGCCCTTTGCCCGGCTTATCGGCCCGCTCGACAACATCCTCGCGCTACGCCTGCCGATTTCGGCCGACGCCGGCACCGATACCCTGCTGCAGCGCTGTGGCGAAGCCCTCGCGGATGCCCGCACACACGCCGGACTGCCCTTCGAGCGCCTGATCGAAGCCCTGCAGCCCAGCCGCACACTGGGTTACGCACCGATCTGCCAGGTGCTCTTCGACTACCGCACGGCGCCCCCTGCGACGCTGCCGGCCGGTGCCGTCACGCTGCACCCCTTCGCCGTCGATCTCGGCAGCGCCGACCATGACCTGAGCCTGCGTGTCGACGAGAATGGCGACCATCTCGTCGCCCGCCTGATCTATGATCCGGCACTGTTCGACGCAACCACCCTGCAGCGAATTGCCGGCCACTATCTGAACCTGCTCGACGATCTCGCCGCCGACACCCGCAAACCGGTGGCCACGCTACGCCTGCTTGGCGACAGCGAATGGCGGCAGCTTGTCGACGAGTGGAACGCCACCGACGGCGACTACCCGGCCGATTCGTCGCTGTCGCGCCTTTTCGAGATACAGGCGGACCGCAGTCCCGACGCGCCGGCCATTCTCGGCGCCGACACGGGCCTGAGCTACCGGGAACTCGACCAACGTTCCAGCCAGCTTGCGCACCACCTGCGCCAGATTGGCGTCGGACATGAAACCCTGGTCGGCGTCTCGATGGAACGCTCCCCCGAGTTGTTCGTCGCCGTCCTGGCGATTCTCAAGGCGGGGGGCTGCTACGTGCCGATCGACCCCGGCTACCCGCGTCAGCGCGTCTCTGCCATGCTCGAAGACAGCGCCGTCGCACTGCTTCTCACCAAGACCCGCTGGCTGGCAGTACTGCCCCCGCACCACGCCGAGGTGCTGTGTCTCGACCGCGACTGGCCGGCAATCGCCCGCCAGGCATCCACTCGCCCGGTCAGCCCGGCGGGCGCCGCCAGCCTGTGCTACGTGGTGTTCACCTCGGGCTCGACCGGGCGACCAAAGGGCGTTCTGGTCGAGCAGCGCCAGCTCCTCAACCGCCTGGCCTGGATGTGGCGGGAATATCCCTTCGTTGCCGGCGATGTCTCCGCCTGCAAGACCGCCCTCAACTTCGTCGATTCGCTGTGGGAACTGCTCGGCCCCTTGCTGCACGGCGTGCCGAGCGTGCTCATCCCGCAACCGGTGCTCGTCGACCCGCAGAACCTGGTCGCCCTGCTCGCCGAATACCGCGTCACCCGGATGATGCTGGTCCCGTCGCTGCTGCGCATGCTGCTCGACGCGCACGAAGTGGGCAATGCCCCTAACCAGCTCGCCGCCCGCCTGCCGCTGTTGCGCGAATGGTGCATCGGCGGCGAACCTCTCGGCACCGAACTCGCCCGGCGCTTCGCACGGGCACTGCCGGGACGCATGCTGCTCAACCTCTACGGCCTCTCGGAAGCCTTCGATGCCTGCTTCTTCGACGCCGGCCAGCTTGCCGACAGCGATACCCTGGTACCGATCGGCCGCCCGC
>NZ_JDSS02000028.1:8516-12464 GCF_000584955.1 Candidatus Accumulibacter vicinus | reverse complement strand
ATGAGGTGACACAAAACTTTATTGAGAAAATAAAAAGCCGCCCCGAATTGAGCGCCGAGAAATTCATTCCCAACCCATTCCGCAAGGAAGCCGGCGCCCGCATCTACCGCACCGGCGATCTGGCCCGCTACCGCGCCAACGGGCTCATCGATTACCTGGGCCGCAGCGACCATCAGGTCAAGATCCGCGGCTTCCGTATCGAACCTGATGACGTCGGCAGCGTCCTTTGCAGTCACCCGGACATCCTGGAAGCGGTGATCGTCGCCCGTCCCGACGCCCGCGGCGAACTCGCCCTCGCCGCCTACTATGTTGCCCGCCCAGCCAGCGCCCTGGCAGCCGGCACGCTGCAGCCCTGGCTGCGCGAACGCCTGCCCGAGTACATGGTGCCCAGCAGCTGCACGGCGCTGGCCGCCCTGCCGCTGACACCCAGCGGCAAAGTCGACCGCCTGTCGCTGCCCGCCCCCGACAACCGCCCGCAAGCGCCGGCCGCGCCCTATCTGTCCCCTCGCGACACCACCGAGCAAGCCATCGCTGCCATCTGGCAGGCGGTGCTGCTGGTCGAGCGAGTCGGCAGCACCGACAACTTCTTCGAACTGGGCGGCACCTCGCTGCGCATGGTCGAGGTCAATCGCCGCTTGTGCGAGCACCTGCATCGTGCCATCCCGATGCTGCAGATGTACCAGTACCCGACCGTACAGAGCCTGGCGCGCTCCCTCAACGCGGCAAGCGGCCTGCCGCCAGCCAGCCCGGCCCTCCAGGCCGGTCGGGAACGCGCCGTGCAGCGCCGGGAAATGCAGCACCGCCGTCAGCCCGCCGGCAGACGATCGCCCGCCTGAGCCCCGGCAGTCGCGCCTCCCTTGAAGAAGGACTTAAACCGGACCTGCGCATCCCCGCAGCCAGTCAGAACCGAGTGACGACCATGAACCAGCCCGCTTCGATACCCCACTCCAACGACATCGCGATTGTCGGCATGAGCTGCCGCTTCCCCGACGCCAATGACGTTTCCGTTTTCTGGCGCAACCTGGAACAGGGCGTCGAATCGATCAGCTTCTTCTCCGAAGCCGAACTGCTCGCCGCAGGCGTCGACCCCGCGCTCCTCGCCGACCCGGCCTACGTTCGCGCCGGTGCGGTCATCAACGACATCGACTGCTTCGACGCGGCCTTTTTCGGCTACAGCCCGCGCGAGGCCAGCCTGATCGAACCGCAGCAGCGGATCTTCCTCGAATGCGCCTGGGAAGCCCTCGAACGCGCCGGCTACACCCCCGCCTCGCATGGTCGTGCGATTGGCGTTTTCGCCGGCTCGGCGATGAACGGCTACCTGATCTACCACCTCGCCACTCGCCCGGACGTGGCGCCGTCGTTGTTCGACTTCCAGATCCAGATCGGCAACGACAAGGACTACCTGACCACCCGCGTCTCCTACAAGCTCAACCTCACCGGCCCGAGCATCAACCTCCAGTCCGCCTGCTCGACCTCGCTGGTCGCGGTGCATGTCGCCTGCCAGAGCCTGCTCAACGGCGAGTGCAATCTGGCGCTGGCCGGCGGCATCTCGGTAGCCATTCCGCACCGGATCGGCTACCTCTACCAGGAAGGCGGCGTCAACTCCGCCGACGGCCATTGCCGGGCCTTCGACGCCGCTGCCCGCGGCACGGTGCTCGGCAGCGGTGCCGGCGTCGTCGCGCTCAAGCGCCTCGCCGACGCTCTCGCCGACGGCGACCACATCCACGCCGTGATCAAGGGCTCGGCGGTGAACAACGACGGCAACGCCAAGGTCGGCTACACCGCCCCCAGCGTCAGCGGCCAGGCGGCGGTAGTCAGCGAAGCGCTGGCCATGGCCGGGCTGACGGCCGACACCATCGGTTACATCGAAACGCACGGCACCGGCACGCCAATGGGCGACCCGATCGAGATACAGGCGCTCACCCAGGCCTTTCGCGAAAGCAGCACGCGCCAGGGTGACTGCGCGATTGGCTCGGTGAAGACCAACATCGGCCACATGGACGTCGCCTCGGGCGTTGCCGGGCTGATTAAGACCGCACTGATGCTCGAGCACCGGCGCATTCCCGCGTCGCTGCACTACCGCCGGCCGAACCCGGAAATCGACTTTGCCAACAGCCCGTTCTACGTGAACAGCACGCTTGCCGAGTGGACACAGCCGGTCTGCCGCGCGGGGGTCAGCTCCTTCGGTCTCGGCGGAACCAATGCGCACGTGGTGCTCGAGGAGGCTCCCACGCGTGCTGCCGCCAGCGCGTCGCGCGCCTGGCAGTTGATCCTCCTGTCGGCACGCACGCCCGGCGCCCTCGACCGCATGACTGAACGTCTTGCCGATCATCTGCGCACCGATCCGGCGCAGCCCCTCGCCGACATCGCGTTCACCCTGCAGACCGGCCGCGAACGCTTCGCGCACCGGCGCATGCTGGTCTGCCGCGACCACGACGGGCTCGCCCAGGCGCTGCTCGCGGGCGACCGTCAGCGCGGTGCCGAAGCGGTCTGCGAACGGCAGGATCGGCCCGTGGTTTTCATGTTCCCCGGCCAGGGCGCCCAGTATCTGGGAATGGGGCGCGAGTTGTACGACGCCGAGCCGCTGTTCCGCGCGGAAGTCGACCGCTGCGCCGAAATCCTGATCCCCCACCTCGGCCAGGATCTGCGCCGCCTGATCTGGCCAGCTCCCGAGGCCGGTGCGGCAGCGCTGCAGCAGACCTGGATCGTCCAGCCAGCGCTGTTTGTCATCGAATACGCCTTGGCGCGCCTGTGGATCAGTTGGGGCGTCCGCCCGGCGGCGATGATCGGCCACAGCATCGGCGAGTACGCCGCGCTCTGCCTGGCCGAAGTGATGAACCTCGCCGACGCCCTCAAGCTGGTGGCCGCGCGCGGCCGCCTGATGCAGGAGATGCCGGCCGGCAGCATGCTCGCCGTCGACCTGCCGGAAAGTGCCCTCGTCGATCTCGAAGCCCGCGGCCTGGCGCTGGCCGGGGTCAACGCGCCCGACCGCTGCGTGCTTTCCGGACCGACCGAGGCCATCGCCGCCTGCCAGCAACAGCTCGACGCCAGCGGCCAGCAAAGCCGCCTGCTGCACACCTCGCACGCCTTCCATTCGGCGATGATGGACCCGATCCTCGAGCGCTTCACCGCCGTGGTCGCAACGATCCCGCTGCAGGCGCCGCGCCTGCCGGTGGTCTCCAACCTCAGCGGCACCTGGCTCAGCGCCGCGCAGGCCTGCGACCCGGCGTATTACGCCAGACACCTGCGGCACACCGTGCGCTTTGCCGATGGCATCGGCTGTGCCGCCGGCAACGGCGACCCGCTGTTTCTGGAAGTCGGTCCCGGCCGCACCCTCGGCACGCTCGCCCAGCAATGTGCGGCAAACTCCGGCGCCAAGGGCGCGCTATGGTCGATGCGCCACCCGCAACAGCAGGAACCCGACCAGGCGATGCTGCTCGCCACCCTCGGCAAGCTCTGGCTGGCCGGCGTCAGCGTCGATTGGGCCGGCTTCCATGCCAATCAAACGCGTCGCCGCGTGCCCTTGCCGGGCTACCCCTTCGAACGTCAGCGCCACTGGATCGAACCCGGTCGACTGGTAGCGCAGGCGGCGGCAGACGCGCGCCCGCCAGCACGGGCAACGCCCGGCAGGCGCCCTCTCGCCGACTGGTTCTACCTGCCTGCCTGGAAACAGTGTCCCCTCCCCGCCGGCAGCACGCCGGCCCGTGGACCGTGGCTGCTCTTCACCACCGGTGAAGGTTTCGGCGAACATCTCGCCGGACAACTGCAAGCGGACGGACAGGCAGTGATCCGGGTTCTCCCCGGCAGCCGGGCGGGCTGGAGTGGCGAGCGGCGCTACACCCTCGACCCGGCACGGCGCGCCGACTACGACAGCCTGCTGGCGGCATTGTCCAGCGCCGGCCAACTGCCGAAGAGCATCCTGCACGCCTGGAACCTGGCGCCGGCTGC
>NZ_JDSS02000028.1:7435-8491 GCF_000584955.1 Candidatus Accumulibacter vicinus | reverse complement strand
CTCAGTTTGCAACAGATCTGGATCGTTCAACTGAGGAAAATAGGATTAACGCACGAGAAATCCTTGTTGCACGACGACTGGTCGATCGCGCGCTTGCGGCCGAACTCGGTCTCGACCGGAATCACCGACAGACAGTTCGACTGCACGCCGCAGTCGCCGCATCCTTCGCAGACGGCCTGGTTGATGAAAACCCGCCGCGCCGGGTCGGCGAGCTTGCCGCGCTTGCGGCGGCGGCGCTTCTCGGTGGCGCAGGTCTGGTCGTAGATCAGCACCGAAACGCCGCGATGTTCGCGCAGCTCGCGCTGTACCGCGTCGAGCTGGTCGCGGTAGTGGATCGGCGTATGCGGAGCCAGTCCACGCACACCCTCGTACTTGGCGGGTTCGTCGGTGACGATGACGATTCGGGTGATTCCCTCGGCTTCGAGCTGCCGGGTGAGTTGCGGGACGCTCAGGCTGCCATCGACTGGCTGGCCGCCGGTCATCGCGACGGCATCGTTGTAGAGGATCTTGTAGGTGATCGAGACGCCGGCGGCGACCGCCTGGCGGATCGCCAGCAGCCCGGAGTGGAAGTAGGTGCCGTCGCCAAGGTTGGCGAAGATGTGTTTGACGTCGGTGAATGGCGCCTGGCCGACCCAGGTGACGCCTTCGCCGCCCATGTGGGTGAAGGTTGCCGTGCTGCGGTCCATCCAGGTGACCATGTAATGGCAGCCGATGCCGGCGACGGCCTTGAAGAGGAAGATTCGTGCCGGATAGACGAATCAGCTCTCGAACACTCGTCCGCCGGCGCACGCATGGGGCGCGATCTGCTGCGCCCCGAGGGCTTCGGCCGGGCGCAGGCACATCGCCCCCTGATTTCCGGGAAATCGCCTTCTTACTGCAGCGCGCTAGACCAGTCGTCGACCGCTTGAGCTGACTCGACCGACACCAAAGGTATGGCCGCCGCCTGCGGCGTTGGCTCGATGGTGGCCGGCGGTGCTGCGGAAGCGGCGGAACGCTGGCCGGCGGACGGCGCACTGGCCGGTGCTGCGCCGGCCGCTCGCTGCAGTCTTCTTGGCA
>NZ_JDSS02000028.1:6927-7425 GCF_000584955.1 Candidatus Accumulibacter vicinus | reverse complement strand
GTGCCCTCTCCGTACTGCTGATGACGGCCACGGCATAGCCGCGGCGATCGAGGGCGCGCGTGCTGCCGCCAGAGGGCATTGCGCCAACAACTGTAAACGCATACAGTTGTTGCATCTCGAGTGCTCGACCCGAATCCCCATGGCTACCGCCTGCGCGCCCGCTCGCACCGCTGTCTATCGCCGTCGCCGGCCCGAACGTACCGTGCTCTATCGCACCGTGCAGACGCCCCTCGCCACTTGGCTCGAACTGACCTGTGACCGTCGGCAGAGCGCCGCCGGTCCGGCCCCTATCGAACGCGAGTTCCGTCGCTATCTCGAATGCGGGATTCTCGCCAATGGTTTTGCCCGCGCCCGATGCGCCGAGTGCGGTCACGATTTTCTCATCGCCTGGTCGTGCAAAGGCCGCGGCGTCTGTCCCGCTTGTAATACCCGGCGGATGGTCGAAACTGCCGCCCATCTGGCTGACCACGTTTTGCCGCGGCTGCCGGTCCGTCCGTC
>NZ_JDSS02000028.1:6819-6917 GCF_000584955.1 Candidatus Accumulibacter vicinus | reverse complement strand
GCGAGTGCCCTCTCCGTACTGCTGATGACGGCCACGGCATAGCCGCAGCGCTCGAGGGCGCGCGCACCGCTGTCTATCGCCGTCGCCAGCCCGAACGC
>NZ_JDSS02000028.1:6644-6809 GCF_000584955.1 Candidatus Accumulibacter vicinus | reverse complement strand
TGGTCGTGCAAAGGCCGCGGCGTCTGTCCCGCTTGTAATACCCGGCAGATGGTTGAAACCGCCGCCCATCTGGTCGACCACGTTTTGCCGCGGCTGCCGGTCCGTCCGTGCTCGACGACGTGCAGGCCAAGGTCCGCCGCCGTCTGCTGCGCGCGCTGACCCGGC
>NZ_JDSS02000028.1:5852-6619 GCF_000584955.1 Candidatus Accumulibacter vicinus | reverse complement strand
CCACAAAAGTGCCAACAACGTTTCCGGCGAGATCAGGAAGTCTGAAATTGGCAGACTGGGTGGTTTCGACGGGTCGCTTGCGGGTTTGGGCAAGCCGGTAGCCGACAGGCTGCAGCGCAATGAGCAATCAGGACGGGGGGCTTCGGGTGTCGTGGAAGCAGGGGTGAATGGCTGCGAGTAGCGGGTTGGGCGGCGCGCCGCTACCGCCTGGCGCCTTCTTGCGGCAAGTCGGGCAGTGTCTGGCCCCGCCAGAAGCCGCAGGCACCATTGCAGACGGCGGCGTGCCATGAGGCTCGGTCGGCCTGCCAAGGTCTTCCTGTCGTACTCGCACAAGGACGATGGCTTTCTCGAAGACCTCCGCGACAACCTCGCGACTCTGGTAGTCGAGAAGCTGATCGAAGAACCGTGGTGGGATCGAGACATCGACGTTGGCGGCAAATGGCGCAGCGAAATCCTTGCCAGACTCGAAGAGGCCGACCTGATCCTGCTGCTCCTCAGCCCACGTTTCGTGGCCTCCACGTTCTGCCGGGAAATCGAGTTGCCGAGATCGCGTGATCTCGCTGCCGCCGGCAGAATTGTCGTGCCAGTCATTCTCGATGCCAATGTCAACCTCGGCCCGCTCGGCCTCGCCGAGCTTCAGGCCGTCCCCGATCCGAAGAAGCCCGTCTCGAGCTATGGCAACCGTACGGAGGCTTATGAGATCGTCACCGACAGGCTCAGGCGCCTGCTGTCGGGAGGACCGAATGCGAACGAGGGCGCGGCGAACG
>NZ_JDSS02000028.1:2814-5489 GCF_000584955.1 Candidatus Accumulibacter vicinus | reverse complement strand
GGGCCGACACGACGCGCTGCCGATGCCGGCGCCTCGTCCGGATCTCGACTTCCTGCCCCATCTCTGCGACCGCAAACCGCAGATCAATCCGCTGACCCGCAAGCTGGCTTGCATCACGGATGAGCCGCTGCGCCCGGTCGTGATCATCGTTCCGGGCGATGACGAGGAGTGTCACAGCGAATTCGTCCATCGTCTGCAGCGCATCGTGTTGCCAGATCGGTTGGCCCTGGGCCAGGCCGAAGCGATCACAAGACACCAGCTCACCGATCTGCGTCCCCTCAAGGACGTGCAGGATCTCTGGCACGAACTGTACGACCAGTGGCCCTCCGGAGAACGCGTCGCCGACTCCAGGTTCGAGGTGATCAGAGGGCATGTTCGCCAGTGCGTCGCCACCCATGACCGCCACCTGCTGTTCGTGTCCGATTTCTACAGCCGCGATTTTGATGACGTCAAGCGGGTGCTGCCGCTGATCCTCGAATTCTGGAGCACACAGTGGCGCGATGTGAAACTGAAACGCGCACCCTTCCACTGCCTCTGCCTGCGGTACGAACGCGCCTACCAGAAGCTGCCGGTTCCCGAGCGCCGGGAGCGGGAGCGGCGCGCCCAGGAACTCGAGCGCCTGGTTCAAGGACTCGACCCCGCTGCCTACCCGCAAATTCACTGCATCAAGCTCGATCCGCTCAGCCAGGTCGACTGGAGCGATGTCAGGTACTGGACGACGGACCGCCATGTGATGCAGCACTGCAGCATCCCGGAGGACAGCATCCAGGCGCTCGAAAGTGAGCTGCGCGTGACTCGGCCGATGCGACAACTCGCGCCACATCTTGCCGAACTGGCGCGGAAATTCCCTAACCCCCGGAGAAGTCCGTCATGACCGAAATGCCCTACAGCATCATGACCGAGATGCCCTACAAGAGAAAGGCGCCGGACACGCGCCTCCCGTACGCGAAGACTGTTGAGTCCCTGACGCGCGACCGGCATACCGATCCGCGGCATTATGATCCCGGCGACGACCTCGCCGCCGCGGTCAACGTCGCGCTGATGCTGGGCAGACCCTTGCTCGTCACCGGCGAGCCCGGAACGGGCAAGACAGAGCTCGCGCGCAGTGTTGCCTGGCAGTTGGGGTATCCGCTGTTCCGCTTCGACACCAAGTCCAGCAGTATCGCTCGAGATCTCTTCTACACCTACGACAGCATCGGGCGCTTCGACGCTGCCTATCTGCGAGCCGCAAGGGAAAGAAAGGGCAGCGAGCCGGATGCCGCCTTGCCGGTGATCGACGACCGCGACTTCATCCACTATCAGGCCCTTGGCCAGGCGATCCTGGTCGCCAACGGGAGGGACGCTCTCAACGAATGGCTGGCGAATCCCGATGCCTATCGGGAATGGTTACCGAAGGACTGGCCGAGCGACCGGGAGCTTCCCTGCCGCGCCGTGGTGCTGATCGACGAGATCGACAAGGCGCCCCGTGATTTCCCCAATGACCTGCTGGCGGAGATCGAAGAGCTTCGTTTCGCCATCCCCGAGCTGGGCAACGTGGTGCGCCAGGCGACGAAGGACTTTCAGCCAGTGGTCGTGATCACCAGCAATTCCGAGAAGCACCTGCCCGACGCTTTCCTGCGGCGCTGCGTGTACCACCACATCGACTTCCCCGATGGCGATCGCGAGCGTTTGAAGGAGATCATCCACCTGCGCACCGGGCTGGATGCCAACGACCCCTTGCTGGCGGACAGCATCGAATTTCTTGCCCGGGTGCGCGGCATTGCCAAGCTCGGCAAGAAGCCCGCCACCGCCGAATTCATCGACTGGCTTGCCTACCTGCGTCGCATCGGCGCAGAGTCACGCGCCTGGCTTGTGGCCAACCGGACAGACAAGAGGGTGATGGCCAGCCTCGGCGTGCTCTGCAAGAGCCAGGACGACGTTTCGCCCGTGCGTCAGGAACTGCTTGCCTGGCTGAACAAGAAGTAGTCGTTCGGCTGACCGCGCCGTGCTGACCTCCGAAGACCTGGTCGATCTCGGCGGCGCCTTGCGTCGCGAGCGCTTCGACGTCGGCGCCCATCAGTTGCTGGCAGCGCAGGACCTGCTCCTGCACTTGGCGGTCAACGGCCGCATGCCGGTCCACAAAACAGATCTCGATCGCTGGCTGGCGCCGGTCTTCTGCTCGAATCCCGACGAGCAGCACCGCTTCCGCCGACTGTACCGGGAATGGCTGGCACCACTCGACGTACCGATCCCCGGCAGCGATGGCATGTCGGGCGCCGGCGGAGCAGGCGGGGGCCAATCCACTTCGCGTCTTGACTGGAGCCGCATCGGGCGTCGACTGGCCTATCTGGCCGCTGCCCTGCTGCTGGCGGGTGCGCCGGTGGCAGGCTGGATCGGTTGGGATCACTACCTCAGGGAGCGAACACTGCACGGGTCGGTCGCCGGCGATCACGGGGCCATCCGCGGCGCGACGACTGCCTTCGTCAACCGCGATGGCGAGGAGACCAGGAACTGCACCTCGACAGATGCTCAAGGCCTCTTTTCGTGCACCTACCGCCGCAGGGAACTGCCGGCGACGATCAAGGCCGCCGCCAAAGACTACGACGCGGACAGCCAAGCGATCGAATCGCCGCCCGAGACGAGGATCGATTTCAAGCTCCAGCTACGGCCCCGGCCGCCGCCGGAAGCCCCCGACC
>NZ_JDSS02000028.1:1575-2789 GCF_000584955.1 Candidatus Accumulibacter vicinus | reverse complement strand
CAGGGGGCGCTGGCGGAAGCCATGGAGGGTTTGCATAAGGTGCTGCTCGCCATCGCCGCGCTCTGGTGGTGGCTATGGTCGGTCCATCGGCGCGGCAATGCGCGCCGCGCCGTCCTGCGGCGCTTCCCCGCCGACACTGCGGAGAAGCGTTATCGCCTGCACCGGCTGTGGGCCAGCGACGCGCCACGCCTCTTTGCCGGTCGCGAACTGCGCGACGCCCTGCGCGAACTGCGCCGCCACCGCAGCGTGCTCAGCCGCCGGCTCGATGTCGCCGCGACGGTCGAGGCGACCGTCAACCAGCGCGGCCGTTTCACGCCGGTCCATGGCCGGCGGCGCACGGCGCCGGAATACCTCGTCCTGGTCGACCGCCGCAGCGGCCGCGACCAGCAGGCGCTACTGCTCGACCAACTGCTTGCGCGCCTGCGCCGGGACGGCGTCTACCTCGACTGCTGGGACTTCAACGGCGACCCGCGCCTTTGCCGGAAGTCCACCGGCGAGGCGCGTTTCGTCGCGCCGGCCGACCTCGCGGGCCTCTATCCCGAGCATGCGCTGCTCGTCTTCAGCGACGCCGATGGCCTGTTCGACCCGCTGTCCGGCAAGGTCGTCGACTGGCTCGACAGCTTCGCGCCCTGGCCGAAGAGGGCGATCTTCGTTCCCGGATTGCCGAATCCCGGCGCCTATCGCGAACTCGCGCTGGAGAAGGCTGGATTCGCCGTCCTGCCAGCCACCCCCGCCGGGCTGCTGGCGTTTGCGCTGGGGGACGAATCGCCACCTGCCGGCAACGGCGGCTGGCCCTGGAGCTATCCCGAGCGCCTGGTGCGCAACCCGGTGCGCTGGCTCGACGAGACACCGCCGTCTGCCGATACCGAGGAAGCACTGTGCGGTGAGCTGCGGCGCTATCTCGGCCCGATGGGCCATTTCTGGCTTGCCACCTGCGCGATCTACCCGGCGATGCGCTGGGAGGTCACCCTCGCCCTCGGTTCCCGCCTGCTCGACGGCGAGCGCCTGGCGCGCATCCTGCCCGCCCTGGTGCGTCTGCCCTGGTTCCGGCTCGGCGCGATGCCCGACTGGCTGCGTCGCCGCCTGATCGGCGAACTGCCGCCCTACTGGAAGCGGCAGGCGCGCAACGCGCTGTGGCACCTGCTCGATGCTGCCGGCCAGGGCAGCAGAGACAGGCTGCCGCTCGAGTTCGCCGAGGAAGACCCGCCGCGGAG
>NZ_JDSS02000028.1:0-1241 GCF_000584955.1 Candidatus Accumulibacter vicinus | reverse complement strand
TTCGCCGAGGAAGACCCGCCGCGGAGCGAGCAGCGGCGACGGCGCCGCGAGGCCGCTGCGCTGGCTTCACTGGACCCCGGCCACCCCCTGAACGACCGGGTGCTGCTCTCTGCCCTGACCGGCGACACGATCGACCCGCTGACCCTCGCCGCACCGCCACTGCTGCAGCGGCTGTGGTACCTCAACGGGCAGTCGCGTCATGGCGTGCGGCCGATCATCCCGGCGCTGGCGACGCTGGTCGTCGTGGCTGGCCTGTGGTGGCTGACGGTGCCTCCTGGCGAGCGGCAGCCGATCGTCCAGCGCCCGATCGCAGGTGCCGCGCCGCCGGCGCGCCAGACCGTGCTGCGGCCGCTGGCCTACAGCCCCGACGGCGCGCGGCTCGCCTCGACCAGCGATGAGGCGGCAACGGTGCTCTGGGACGTGGCCGGTCGCAAGGAGTCGCTGCCGCCATTGACCGGCCACGATGCGCAGGTGTCGGCACTGGCGCTCGGCAAGGGCGTGCTGGTCGAAGGCAGCGAGCAGGGAACGATCTACCGGCGTGACCCGCTCACCGGCAGGCTGCTCGGCGATCCGGTCGCCGTACACAGCGGCCCGGTGCAGGCGCTGGCGTTGAGCCCCGATGGACGGACGCTGGCCTCCGGCGGCGCCGATGGCCAGGTGAAGTTCGACGATGCCGTCGTGGAAACACCCCGAGCTGCGCCAGCGCCTGCAGCAACGGCGCCGCTGCGCAGCCCCTTCCTCAAGGTGGGTTTCGACCCGCGATCGACCGTTCTGGCCGGGGAAAGTGCGCCGGCGGCGGCGATCGAGCGTGGCGCGACATCAGCCGTCGTGTCGGCCTCGGTCAAGGCAGCGACGAAGCGAGTCGAGGCTCATCAGGGTGCGGTATCGGCGCTCGCTTTCAGCGTCGACGGCAAGACCCTCGCCTCCGCCGGCGTCGACGGCCGCGTGCTCCTGTGGGATGTGGCGAGCCGCCAGCCGCTTGCCGGGCTGGAGAGCGCGGCGGCTGCCGGAGGCGGGCGCAGTCCGGCCCTCAGCGCGCTCGCCTGGCGTGCCGACGGCGTGCTCGCAACGGGCGACGAACAGGGCGCGATCGTCTTGTGGAACGTCGCGGCCCGCGCCCGGTTGCCCGGGTCGTTGGCGAAGCACGAAAAGCGGGTCGCGGCACTCGCCTTCAGTCGAGGCGGTGCGACCCTCGCCTCGGCCAGCGACGACGGCTCGCTCCGGCTGTGGGACGTCGCTGG
>NZ_JDSS02000027.1:230551-231924 GCF_000584955.1 Candidatus Accumulibacter vicinus | reverse complement strand
AACGCCTTTGTCATCAGGAGAGCCAAGTGACGCCCAACATCACAATCCACCGGACCTTCGGCAAGCTGTGCTTGCCGAAGGTCCGGTGATTTTCAACGTTAGCCGTCAAGGTGGTACACATGGCAGCCTGGCAGTTCGATCTGTTCTTTGTCCCCGAAAATGGTCCGTCACCGGTTTTGTTGAACGATAGTTATGACGTTCCAGCAGTATCAATACAACAAGCTGCGCGTGCCAAATCACACTTGACCGCGTGTTTCGGAACCCCTCAGGAGCTGATGAAAGACTTCTTTGCCTATGGGCACGAGCAGGGGAACCGCGTCGACATCATGTTCAATGACGATGAAAGCGCAGAAGTCAAAGCCAGAATAGACGCACGCTCTGATTCCGAAGCATTCGTCCAAACGATATGTGCTCTTGCAAACTCGTTGGGCTGCACATTGTTTTCGCCTGAGTTCGCGTGCCCAATAGAATCAAACGTCCTCGCCGTTAAGTCTGCTCTGATCAGTTCCCGATCATATGCGTTCGTGCAAAACCCAAAGAAGTTTCTCTCCGGCATTCACAATGACGGCTAGGCACCCCAACCGGGCCGGCACCGGTCCGATGGAAATCCAGACCGCCCAGCGGATCGACTACGCCGCGCGCAACGCCGCCGGCATCGCCCCCGAGGGCGGCATCCACGGTCTTCGCCATGCCTTCGCCACGCACCTGCTCGAAGCCGGCGTCGATCTCTACCGCATCGGCCGACTCCTCAGCCAGGGCACTCTGTCGACGACCTCGCGCTACCTCCATCTCGCCCGCTCGTCGCTGACCGGCAATACCTCGCCCCTGGAACGGCTCGACCCGCTCACCTGAGCCACCGCCAGTGACCCTGGCCGAGGTCTTCCGCCGGCACGGGCCGGCGTACCTCGCCAAGCACGTCTTGTCATCCGTCAAGGCCAAGGTCTGGCGGGCGATCGTCGCCTGTCGCACGGCGGTCCTTGGCGGCCACGTCGAGACCTGTGACGGCTGTGGCGTGACGCGACACGTCTATCACTCGTGTCGCAACCGCCACTGCCCGCAGTGCCAGACGCGAGCCAAGGCGCACTGGTTGGCGAAACGGCGTCGGGAGCTGTTGCCGGTACCGTATTTTCATCGGGTGTTCACTCTGCCGCATGCGCTGCACGCGCTGATCGGACAACGCCCGCGCGTGGTCTACGAGATGCTGTTTGGCACGGCGTCGGCCACCCTCAGCGAGTTCGCCGCCAACCCCCGCTGGCTGGGCAAGCGGGCGTTCTCGCGGGTCCTGCACACCGGGAAGCAGGACCTCGGGCGGCATGTGCCTGTGCACGCCCTGGTCGCCGGCGGAGCGCTGACGCCCGCGGGCGAGTGGCGGT
>NZ_JDSS02000027.1:222423-230179 GCF_000584955.1 Candidatus Accumulibacter vicinus | reverse complement strand
CGTGGCTTCCTGTTTCCGGTCAAGGCGCTCTCAAGGGTCTTTCGCGGCAAGTTCATGGCGGCGCTGAGTGAAGCCCGAGGCGCGGGCCAGCCTCTGACGGAAGCGCTGGCAGAGGAGAAGGCGTGACAGGCGTTGCGCCGGCAGTTGCTGGCGCACGACTGGGTGGTCTACGCGAAACCGCCCCTCGGCGGACCGGAGCAGGTGCTCGAGTACCGGGGTCGCTACACGCATCGGGTGGCGATCTCGAACGAGCGTCTCGTCGGCATGGACGCGACGACGATCCGTTTCCGCGTGCGCGCGACGCCGGGCAAGCGCGTGCTCCAGGTGCCGGCGGAGGAGTTCATCGATCGCTTCTTCTTGCACGTCTTGCCGAACGGCTTCAAGCGGATTCGGCATTATGGTCTGCTGGCTCCGGCGGCGAAGGCCACCCACCTGGCGTTGGCACGGCAGGCCTTGTCGGTACCGGAACCCGATCCGGTGATTACGGCGACGGTGGCGGACTTCCTGCAGCGCGTCGGTCGCGCCGAGTGGGCGCGCTGCACGCATTGCCATGCGGGGCGATTCGTTCCGACGGCGGCGATTCCGCCCCGGCGTCCGGCGACGCCGCCGAGCACATCGGTTCGCGGACCGCCATGAGAACGGCTGGGCAGGGCCGAGGAGCCTCGGCGGTGGCGCTGGGTGACGCTTGGGGGTCGAGGCCGCCAGGAGCTGACGCGTCGGCGAGGCGACGAAGTCACGGTCTTGACCCGGGCTTGCCGCAACCCGACGGCCCGTTTGACTCCGGTGAGGCTCCCGCGACGACGCGGAAGGCTCTCGTGAACCCCGCGCCCGCGCGTCCGAACCCTACCCGTGGCTTGACCCAAGCCGCGGGACGCTTACAATCCCCATCAGTACTGCCGTCGAGGCGCTTCAGTCCAACGAGGTTTATCTGCCGCGGATACGCCACCGCTTGGACCCGGCGCTTTTGGCGCGGCCGATAAACGCTATTCGTTAGTTACCTTCGCGCAATTCAATCATCGGTTCGGTCAAACATGAAAATTGCCTCGTGGAACGTCAACTCACTCAAGGTCCGCCTGCCGCAACTGCTCGCATGGCTGGCAGCACAGCAACCAGACATCGTTTGCCTGCAGGAAACCAAACTTCAGGACCAGGACTTCCCGAGTCAGGAAATCGCGGCCCTGGGCTATCAGGCCGTCTTCTCGGGACAGAAAACGTACAATGGTGTTGCCCTGCTGACGCGAGAAACGCCGACGGATATCGTTTTCGGCAATCCGCTCTACCCCGATGAGCAGAAACGCCTGCTGGCTTTGACCGTCAGCGGCATGAGTGTGGTCTGCGCCTACGTCCCGAATGGACAGGCTATTGGCAGTGACAAGTATGCTTACAAGCTAGAGTGGCTGGATGCCCTCGCCCAATGGATCACCGAAAAACTCGACGCCAATCCTCAACTCATCCTGGCCGGCGATTTCAACATTGCCCCGGATGACCGGGACGTATACGACCCGGTAACCTGGGCCGGGCAGATCCTCTGTTCGGAGCCGGAACGTGCCGCTTTTCAGCGTTTGCTGAGTCTCGGCCTGATAGACAGCTTTCGCCTCTTCGCGCAAGCCGACAAGAGTTTCTCCTGGTGGGACTACAGGATGCTCGCTTTTCAGAAAAACCGGGGGCTGCGGATCGACCACATCCTGTTGTCCAGATCCCTTGCCGATCGCTGCAGGGGCGCCGCAATCCACCGGGAAGTACGCAAACTCGAACGGCCGTCGGACCACGCACCGGTCACTGCTGAACTGGCCGACTGATGTCCACGCCGCACACACTACTGGCGCTCCGTACCGAGCGAGCAGTTGGCCGTAGTATGCAGCGCATGGTCAGGCTGCCGGCTGGTGCGCAGGCCTTCACGGAAAGTCAGAACTGCCCGGGATTCCCGCTGCTTCTCGCCGGCACCATCCGGGGGTAGGCCAGCGGACGGGAGATAGTTCTTTACCGCGGCGAACCGGGCGGCTCCTGCCTCAACGGTTGAGGTCAGGTCGGCGCTGTACTGCAGCGCGCCGTCTTGAGGCTGTTGGCCAGGCGAATGTAGTCGTCCACCGACAGATCCTCGGCCCGACAGGCGGGTGAAATGCCAAGCACTGCCAGCAGTGAATCGTCGACCAGACCCTTGAGACTGTTGCGCAACATCTTGCGTCGCTGTGCGAAGGCAGCCGACACCAGCTTGGCGAACAAGGGGGTGTCGATCACCGACAATGTTGCTGCTGGGCGCGGAATCAGACGCACGATTGCCGAGTGTACCTTTGGCACGGGCTTGAACGCCTCTGGCGGAACATCAAGCAGCCTGTCCATCACGAATCGGTATTGCAGCATCACCGACAGGCGTCCGAATTCGCCACTGCCGGGTGCCGCGACCATGCGCTCGACGACTTCCTTCTGCAGCATGAAGTGCATGTCGCGCACGCAGTCGCCAAAGCCGGCAAGGTGAAAAAGGAGCGGTGTCGAAATGTTGTAAGGGAGATTGCCGACGATGCGCAGGCCGCGGCCTGCAGCGTCGGCCAACTCACCGAAGGCGAATGCCAGCGCATCGCCCGCATGTACTGTCAGCTTCTCGGACGCATACGCTTGCCGCAGCCAGATGATGATATCGCGATCGATCTCGACCACATGCAGATGGTCGAGCCTCCTCAAGAGCGGGCTGGTCAAGGCGCCCAGCCCGGGACCAATCTCAACCAGCAGGTCGTCCCGCTGCACCGCCAGCAGATTCACGAAGTCCGTGATGATCTGCTGATCAACCAAAAAATTCTGACCAAAGCGCTTTCGCGCGATAGGCGGCCGCATTCGATCAGCCCTTGCGGCTGACTCTCTTGACCATCTCGATCGTTTGCTCGATGGCCACCAGCAGGCTTCCGGGATCTGCCTGCCCGCTGCCAGCGAGTTCAAGCGCCGTCCCATGATCAACCGACGTGCGGATGATCGGCAGTCCCAGGGTGACGTTAATACCGTGACCAAAACTCGCGTACTTGAGCGCCGTCAGTCCCTGGTCGTGATACATCGCCAGAACGCAGTCGCCGCGTGCCAGCACCGGCGGCGAGAACATCGTATCGGCCGGGAGTGGCCCGAGCAGCGTCATGCCCTCTTCGGCCCTCAGCCTGTCGAGCACCGGGATGATCACGTCGATCTCTTCGCGGCCCAGATAGCCTCCTTCGCCAGCGTGCGGGTTGAGACCGGCAACCAGGATGCGTGGCCGAGCAATGCCATACTTGCTTCTCATCTCGCGATGCAGAATGTGCAGCGTTTCGGCAATCGCCACTTCGGTCACGGCAGCCGGTACATCCTTGAGTGGCAGATGCGTCGTCACCAGCGCTACACGCAGGCCGCCACCGGCCAACATCATCACCACCCGACGCGTTCCCGTCCGCTCGGCCAGGTATTCGGTATGGCCGGTGAAGCGAATTCCGGCGTCGTTGATCACCCCCTTATGGACCGGCGCGGTAACCATCGCAGAAAATTCTCCGGACAGGCATCCGGCCAGTGCGCGATCGAGCAGCGCCAGCACGTACGGCGAATTGGCTGGCGCCAGCCGACCTGGATGGGCATCGACTGCCAGGGGCAGGTGAAGAATCTCCACCTTACCTGCCTGCGGCGGTAGCGAAGGATCCCAATCGTGCAAATCGCAGGGCAGATTCAGCAACGCCGCCCTCGTAGCGAGCAGCGAACGATCTGCGAGAACGACGATGCGTGCAGGGAACGGTCGTTCACGCGCATGCTCAAGCAGGCGCAGGCAGATCTCGGGACCGATACCGGCCGGTTCGCCAGCCGTGACGGCCAGCACGGGCAAAGACGTCATTCGCTCAGCCTTCCTCAAGCCGGATTTCCACATACGCCCGGTCGCGTGCCTGGCGCAGCCAGTCCTGGTAGGCCTCGTCACGCTTGCGTTCGCGCAGCGTCTGGCGCGCCGCAGCGCGTCGCCGCTCACTCGAAACGTCCTGGATACGGCGATCAAGCACTTCGATCAGGTGAAAACCGAACGGTGACTGAACCGGTTGGCTGAGTTCGCCTGGTGCGAGAAGATTCATCGCCCGTTCAAACTCCGGAACGGTATCGCCGGGATAGATCCAGCCAAGATCGCCGCCTTTGGAGGCAGAGCCGTCCTGCGAGAAAAGCCTGGCCAACTCGGCAAAGTTTTCACCATGCTTGATCCGCGCATGCAAGCTCTCCAGCTTATGCCGTGCCTCCGACTCCGACACGACTTCATTGACCTTGATCAGGATATGCCGCGCGTGCGTCTGCTCGACGACCTGGACTGCACCGCCTCCGCGTTTGGCCAAGAGCTTGATCAGATGGAAGCCGTTCGAACTGCGCAGCACTGGCGACACCTCACCGACCTTGAGCTTGAGACTTGCCTCGGCGAACATCGTGGGCAGGCGATCGAGCGAACGCCAACCGAGATTGCCTCCCTTCATGCCGTCCGGAGCATCCGAATAGGCGGCCGCAAGCTGCGCAAAATCCTCGCCCTTGCTTGAACGTTCCAGCATCTGCTCGGCTTTGGCCCGCAGTTTCTGAATCTGCTCCGGGCTCGCCGACTCCGGCGCTCGCAGCAGGATATGCGCCAACTGATACTCTTCCTCAGTACCGCCCTGCACCGACGGACTGGCAAGATAGTTGTCCACTTCGCCGTCGGAGATGAAGATCTTGCTTTCCACCTCGCGCTCGCGCAGGCGGGCAATCGTGATTTCCGCGCGAATCTCTTCACGAAAGCTTGCAAACGCGATCCCGTCCTTTTCCAGCACTGCCCGGAACTGGGCGAGCGAAAGATTGTTGCCCGCAGCAATACGCTGCAGCGCCTGCTCGAGTTGCGCATCATCAATGCGTAAGCCCATGTCACGCGCCTGCTGCAGTTGCACCTTGTCCATCACCAGACGTTCAAGCACCTGCTTTTCGAGCACATTACGCGGTGGCGATGACATTCCCTGTCGCTGCAACTGACCCAACGCAGAATCGAGACGGGAACGCAACTCGTACTGCGTGATCACCTCATCATTGACCACCGCAACGATACGATCGACCGCGGCCGGCTGCCGTACTGGCTGCGGTTGTGCGGTTGCCAGCCCGACCAGGCAGGCGGGCAGAAGCACGCCACGAAATAGAAACTTCATCATGCAACCTATCATTCAGCCAAAGCTGGGTCAGTCGCCGCCTGGCCCACAGTGTATCCGGGGATCCTGCGCTGGAGAACAGTCAGCGGGTTTGTGCCAACGCTCGACAACCCGGTCAGGTCAAGTTGTACGAAAAACTGCGTGGTCGAGTCGGCCTGGGTCGTCTGAATCCGGTGAACAATCGTACGCAGCGCCCAGCAGCCCGCGTTGTACTCCAGTCCGCCAATGATCTCGACCGGTGTGGAATTGATCAACGAGTAGTTATAGCGACCGACCGCCTGCCAGCGAGCGTTGATCGGCCATTGCCCGGAAATGTCGAACTCCTTGATCGGTGTCGCCGCATCGACGTTGTAACGGTAACCGGCGTTCAGCACCTTGCCTGGCCCCGGCAGATAACGCGTACCGAGCGAGTAACGCTGGAGACGCTGGTCGTTGATATCGAACTGTACGGCAGCATCGGCGTACAGACGGGGTAACAACTGGCCACTGAAGGCGGCCAGCAAATCGGATTTATCCCATTTGCGGTCGGTGGTCCTGGCTTGCGCGCCCGGCAGGACCACCCGGTTATCGGTGAAGTAGAAGACTTCGCCAACCATCGCCCGCATGATTTCGCTCCCGGAAGATGAATCGACCAGGCGAGAAGCCACTGCAGCGGTCAATTGATTGGCATTGTTGATGCGATCCCAGCCGGAAAACTGGTTGTCGGCAAAGATCTGCGCAAAATTGAAGTCTGCGAGCGCGGTGTCGAAAACCGGAATGTTGTTTTGGTTCTGGTAGGGAATGCTCAGATAGAACAATCGCGGCTCGAGTGTCTGGGTATAGTCACGGCCGAACCAGTTGCTCGATCGCTCGAAGGTCATCCCGGAATCGACGCTGACAATCGGCAAGGTGCGGCTGATCGATGTAGGAAGCACATTCGCCGACGTTGGATAGGATAGTGAATACTGGGTAAAGTTAACCCCGATGCGCGGAACCACATACCACCCCGGCGTGACGTAGGGTAATGACACCTCGGGCTGCAACACGATTCGCTGCCCTTCAACCTTGTCTGCATCGGGGTGCACAAAAGCAGTGTATTGCCCGAAAAAAGCACTGTCGCTTGAGAACAGGTCGGGTTGTCTTGCGTTAATCGTAATCTGCGGTAACAAGCGATACGGCTTGGCCACCGGATTCTTCGGGTCGGGCTGCAGGGTCTGGAAAGACTGCAGATTGGCCGTTGCGTTCCACCAGCCACCCCCACCATAGCTCAGTACCCCCTGCTGCAGGAGTTGTGTCTTCGAGGTGCTGGTAATCTGACTGGACAGGTCGGTATAGTAGTCGTTGTCCGAAACCTTGGAGTAATTGATTGTCCCGGAGAATCCGTTGGCCTGCGTCTGGCTGTGATTCAACACCACGCCCCAGCGATCAGTGTTCGTTTTCCGGTCGTGCGGGAGATATTCGCCAAACGTCTCGCCGCGATAAGTTCCACCATAAACGGTATCGAGATAGCGAAATCCGGAGCCAAGCTGAAAGCCGCGTTTGCTGAGAATCCGGGACTCAAACGTTGCATCCATGTTCGGTGCGATGTTCCAATAGTACGGCACGGCGAGTTCCAGGCCGTTGTCACTGCTCGATCCATAGCGGGGAATCAGAAAACCGGACTTGCGCTCGTTGTTCAGCGAAAAGGAAGCCCATGGGGAATGCAGGATCGGTACGCCGAGAAAGTGTACCGTGGCGTCGTCGCCGCTCCCCACCTCATTATCGTAGTCGAGCTTCAATCTGGAAAAACTGAGATACCAGTCATCGTTGCCGGGCTTGCAGGTCGTGTAGGTGGCAGAGGTCAAACGATACTGATTTTCCCCTTCGAGATCGATGCGCTCGGCCTCGCCGCGCGCCTCCGTCAATTCGTTTGCCGGCTTTGTCGGACTCTTCAGCCGGGTCTGCCCGGGCTTGATGCCAAGCACACGCGGTGCGGCAAAACCGGTTGTCGATTCGTCCTGCTCGGCCCAGGGCAAATCCGGTTTCTTGCTGCCCTGCGCCGCAACCGCTGGTGCCGACTGCCGTTTGACGAAGTACGAAGCCTGATCGAAAAAACCGACCTGATCCTCGATCTTGAGGCGCCCCTGCGATCCGGAAATGACGTCCTCACCTTGCTCGATGCGCACCTTCCCGACTGCCTCGACCTCGTCGTCAACCGGCCAGTAGGTCAGGCGATCAGCAGTCAGCACGGTGCCGGCCTTGCGCAATTCCGCGGCATCTTCGGCCATCACCTCGCGGTCCACGACCCCCGAGATGCGCTGGGCGCTCAGGAAAACTGGTCGCGGCACCTTGCTCCCCGATACTGGCGGCAGTATCGCCGGGGCCATCCGCAATGACAACGACTCCGCATCGGGTAACGACTCGGCAAGCGCAGGAGCGATGGGCAATGACCCTGCCGGTACGGCAGACTTCTGTACCGATCCGGCGGCGGCTCCGACAGGCTTGGGCCTGACAACCGGCGGCACTGCCACACGGCGTTCGTCGTCCACTGCCGGAGGGGATTCCTGGGTCGCCTGTCGCGAGGATGGCAGAACCGCTTCTTCGTTTGGCTGGGCAAGCGCTGCGCCAGTTGTTGCCGCTGCGTCGGGCGG
>NZ_JDSS02000027.1:199652-222060 GCF_000584955.1 Candidatus Accumulibacter vicinus | reverse complement strand
CCTGTCACCGGCGCCTGTGGTACCTCGGGCGGCGCTTTCGGGAGGCTATCCGCCAAGGGGACGCGCCCTTCCGTTCCCGAAACGGTTGCGGTAGTGTCTGCCGACGACTTGCCCGGTTCGCTGTCGGCCTGCGGCGCGGGGGCAAGCGGTACCGGCATTGGCCGTGTCTCGACTGCGGGGGTGTGCACGGGCCTGGTGTCTGCCGAAGGCCGGGCCAGCGGTTCCGGCTGGGCACCCGGTTTCACCGGCGGCAAGCCCAGCAAGGCTGGATCGACCCGGAATGGTGCTGAACCCTGCCCCCGAACCTGGTCGGCATGGCTTGGGGCAAGCATGCCAACGACACTGCAGCAGAAGATCAGGGTCAGCGGCCTGGGCCGAGAAGGAAACGTCATTCCGAAGGGGTTGGTTAAAGGATGTGTCAGGAGGGTTTCCGTCTGAAGGTACTTTGCGGCACCGGTCGGATGCTAAAATCAGGGCATTTTAGCATCATCGTTCAACGGCCATGATTTTTCCAGGTACCCCGGACTCTTGAAGTTCATGCCCGTTTCCTCACCCCCGACGCGCCTTTGCGGGCGAGAGTCGGGGTGAGTCGCTGATGCGACTTCGACGCCAAGGAGCAACGGCATGCCGCGTACCGCACTGTTACGAGACTGGGTTCAAACGCTTTTTGAACCACAATTCCCGGTCGATGAGATCCGCATCGAACCCGCCTCGGTCGACGCCAGCTTCCGGCGCTATTTTCGCATCACCCTGCCAGATCAGCGCACACGAATCATCATGGACGCACCGCCCGAAAAGGAAGACTGCCATCCCTTCGTAAACATCGCGTCGCTATTTCATGAAGCGGGGGTGCATGTCCCCAAAATCATCGCCCAAGATCTTGCGCAGGGTTTTCTGCTGCTCTCCGATCTCGGCAGCACCACCTACCTGAGTGCCCTGCAGGACAGAAGAGCCGCGCCGCAACTCTATCGTGACGCCAACTGCGCTCTCGTGGCGATCCAGCGAGCCAGCCGCGCCGGTGTCCTTCCCGACTATGACCGCAGCCTGCTCAGCCGTGAACTCGCGCTCTTCCCCGACTGGTACTTGGGGCGGCACCTTGGCCTGCCGCCGGATGCCAAAATGCAGAACACACTCGATGCGGTTTTTGCCGCGCTGCTCGACAACAACCTGAAGCAGCCACAGGTTTTCGTCCACCGCGACTACCATTCGCGCAATCTGATGGCCATTGACGGCAGCTTTCCGGCCAACCCCGGCATCCTGGACTTTCAGGATGCCGTCTATGGTCCAGTGACCTACGATCCCGTCTCGCTCTATCGCGACGCCTACATCGGGTGGCCGGAAGATCAGGAACTCGATTTCCTGATCCGCTACTGGGAAGCTGCGCGCCAGGTCGGGCTGCCGGTGCACGCCGACTTCCATGACTTCTACCGCGACTACGAATGGATGGGTGCGCAACGCCAGCTCAAGGTGCTGGGCATTTTCGCCCGCCTCTGCCACCGCGACGGCAAACAGGATTACCTCAAGGATATGCCTCTGGTGATGCGCTATCTGCGCCGGACCTGCGAGCGCTACAAAGAATTGCGACCGCTTGCGCACCTTCTTGATACGCTCGAGCAGCAACCGGCCGAAGTCGCTTACACTTTCTGATGAAAGCAATGATTCTCGCCGCCGGTCGCGGCGAGCGCCTACGGCCACTCACCGATACGACGCCCAAACCCCTGCTGCATGCCGGCGGCAAGGCGCTGATTGCCTGGCACCTGCAACGCCTGGCGGCAGCCGGCTGGCGCGAAGTCGTGATCAACCACGCCCACCTAGGCGAGCAGATCGAAACGGCACTCGGTGACGGCAGCGCCTTTGGCCTCAACATCGCCTACTCCCGCGAACCCGTCGGCGCCCTGGAGACCGCCGGGGGTATCGCCGCCGCTTTACCCCTGCTGGGTAAACAGCCTTTTCTGGTGGTCAACGGCGACATCTGGTGTGACTGGGATTTCGCGCGTGCGCACCGGGCAGCGCAAGCGATCGACCGGCGCCGTGCCCACCTGCTGCTGGTCGACAACCCGCCGCACCATCCTGCGGGCGATTTCCGCCTTGCCGGCGAGACCTTGCTCAGTGCCGCAGACACGCTCAGCGAGGCCCTGACCTACGCCGGCATCGGCGTCTTCTGGCCGGATTTCTTTGCCTCCGTCCCCGCCGGCACGGTGATGAAACTGCGTCCGCTGCTTGATGAAGGCATTGCCCGGGGAATCATCAGTGGTGAACGACACCACGGACGCTGGGTCGACGTCGGCACCCCCGAACGCCTCGCCGCACTCGATATGGAGCTTGCAGGATCGCATGCATCACCCACCCTACTCTGAACGCCGCCAACAGGTTCTCGCCCGCCTCGGTGACGGCGTCGCGGTCATTCCCACCGCCTCCGAGCGCCTGCGCAACCGCGACACGCATTACCCATATCGTTTCGACAGCTACTTCTGGTATCTGAGCGGCTTTCCCGAGCCTGAAGCAGCGATCGTTCTGGTCGGCGGCAAGGACGCCCGGTCAATCCTCTTCTGCCGAGAAAAAGACCATGAGCGCGAAATCTGGGACGGCTTCCGCTACGGACCACCCACTGCAGCCGAGGCCTTCGGCTTTTCCGAAGCTTATCCGATCGCCAGTCTCGAACAGAAGCTGCCCGAGTTGATCGCCAACCGTAGCGTGCTCTGGCACTCGCTTGGCCACGACGCCGATTGGGACCGCCGGATTGCCGGCGCGCTGAATGCAGTGCGCGCCGAAAGTCGCAGCGGCACGCGTGCCCCCGGTGAAATCCGCGATCTGCGCAGCTTGCTCGACCAGATGCGACTGACCAAGGACGCACACGAAATCGACTGCATGCGCCGCGCTGCCGACATCGCTTCAGCCGGCCACGCTTGCGCCATGCGCGCCTGCCGGCCGGGCATGGCCGAATACGAACTTGAAGCCGAACTGAGCTACGAATTCCGCCGCCGTGGTGCCAACGGGCACGCCTACCCCCCGATCGTCGCCGGGGGAAGCAATGCCTGCATCCTCCACTATATTGAAAACAATCGCTTGCTAGCCGCGCATTCGCTGGTACTGATCGATGCCGGTTGCGAGCTTTCCGGTTACGCTTCCGACATCACCCGGACTTTCCCGGTCAACGGTCGATTCAGTTCAGCACAACGCGACGTATACGAAATCGTCCTCGCCGCCCAGCAGGCAGCGATTGCCGCAGTGCGCCCCGGGGTGTCGTTCATGGACTATCACCAGGCGGCTCTGCACGTTCTCACACAAGGCCTGATCGACCTCAAGTTGATCGCCGGCAGTGTCGACGGCGCCATCGAGAGTGAAGCGTATAAACCTTGGTATATGCATCGCACTGGCCACTGGCTGGGTCTTGACGTCCACGACGTCGGCGAGTACCGCAACGGTACCGCTGCAGATGACTGGGTGAGACTGACGCCGGGCATGACCCTGACCGTCGAACCCGGCCTATACTTTCGTCCCGGCGCAAATGTCCCGCAAGCGCTGCATGGCGTCGGCGTGCGCATTGAAGACGATCTGCTGCTGACCGCCGACGGCTGCATGGTCTACAGCAGCGCACCCAGAACGGTCGCCGAAATCGAGGAAGTGATGCGCCATGACTGAGCCCATCAATGCGGTCGACATTGCCATCGTCGGTGCCGGCCCGGTCGGCATGACACTGGCGCTGGCGCTGGCCGGTAGCCCGTTCAGGGTATTGCTGATCGACAGCCGCCAGCGCGGTGCCTGGGCCAGTGACCCACGGGCACTAGCGCTGTCGTACGGGACCCGACAGCTTCTCGAAAGCCTCGGCGCATGGAATGTCAACGCCGGAACAGCGATCGAAACCATCCACGTCTCGCAACGTGGCGGCTTTGGCCGCACGCTCATCGACGCAGCGGATTACGACATTCCGGCGCTGGGTTACGTGCTGCGTTACCGTGATCTCGCGGCCAGCCTGGATGCGCGCATCGAGGCTTCGCAACGGCTGAACGGCCATGAGGTCATCGCCATCCGCCTCGGCAGCGAAGCCGCCGAGATCACGCTTGAGAATGGTGGGGGTGACACGAGCCGCCTCTCTGCACGCCTGATCGTCCATGCTGAAGGCACTCCCGCCAACGATGCCGGCGTCAGGGTGTACGATTACTGCCAGCACGCCGTCGTCGCCGAAGTCCGCCCGCGTGCTGCGCACGCTCGTCAGGCATGGGAACGTTTTACCCCTGACGGCCCTCTCGCCTTGCTGCCCCTGGGTCCGGATTACGCGCTGGTATTCTGCGTGCCGCCCGCACAGGCCAGCAGGCTGCTGCAGCTCGACGAAGAACACTTTCTCGTCGCCCTGCGCACATCCTTTGGCGGTCGCGTCGATTTCGTCAGCAGCGGCCCGCGCGCCAGCTTTCCGCTCGCACTGCGCGTCCGCCAACAGCTCAGCACTCCCCGGCAGGTGTGGATCGGCAATGCCGCGCAAAGTCTGCACCCGGTCTCGGGGCAAGGCTTCAACCTCGGCCTGCGCGATGCCTGGGAACTGGCCGAAATGCTGCGCACGCGCGCCAGCAGCGACGCCGGCGACGGGGCCACCCTGGCCGCCTACGCTCGACGCCGGCGCATCGACCGCAGCGGCAGCATGGCGTTTACCGATGGCCTGGTGCACGTCTTTTCCAATGATCTGGCACCGCTGCGGGCCGCTCGCGGACTGAGTCTGCTGGCCCTCGACCTGCTGCCGCCGCTACGCCACTTCATCGCCCGCCGCATGATCTGGGGAGCCAGGGCCTGGCCTTGAGCACGCGACGCCGGTACCCAGGCCGCCGATCTGGCGGCCGCTCGATCCAGTGCATGCAGCAAGCCCGCCGCAGGCAGAGCGCCGGCGTGTTCCGCTTTGTTGTCGATTCAGCTAGACTTCGCTGCTTTCCAGCCGCTGGCTGACGCGATGATTACGACCATTCAATCACCTTCCTGACGGTGCCATGCAGCGAACAAACAAGACAATCCAACTGATCGAGTTCAAGGGCACCACACTGCCAGTAGTCATAGTCACTCTGCGCTCCCTGCAGCCTGAAGCCTTGGCCGAGGCGGCCAGCCGGCTATTCGGTGACAATGACTTTTTCGACGGTGATGCCGCTTTGCTCGAGCTGGCACAACTCGCCGATGTGCCCGAAGCCGACTGGCGACGCGTCAAACAGGTGCTGAAAATGCACGGTCTGAACGTCATCGGCGTCCGCGGCGGCAGCGAGGAGCTCCGCCACAGCGCGGCCTTCGCCGGCCTGCCGACCTACGCGACCAGCACACGTCCGGTTGCTGCGAACGACGAATCAGTACCGGCAGCGGCGGTCGCCGAGTCCGCGCCCAAGGCCGTACCGCCACCGGCGCTGGCGGCCGTGAGCGCACCGACGCTGTTCATCGACCGGCCATTGCGTTCAGGACAGCAGATCTATGCACGTGGCGGCGACCTGGTGATTCTGGCTGCGGTCAATGCCGGCGCCGAGGTCATTGCCGATGGCCACATTCACATCTACGCGCCCCTGCATGGTCGCGCACTCGCCGGAGCCAGTGGCGCTGCCGGAGCCCGAATCTTCTGCACCCGCTTCGATGCCGAACTGGTCTCGGTAGCCGGGCTGTACCGAACCTTCGATGGCGGCGTTCCGGTCGAACTGGCCGATAAACCGGTGCAGATCAGACTCGCGCAAACACCCGCCGAGGAAGCGAGCATTCTGATCGTCGAAGCATTGCGCATCGACTAGCGACCATGGCGCGAGTGGAGAGGCATCAGAGAATAGCCAAGTCATTCAACAGAAGACATATTCTGCGGGTAGAATCTCTTCTTTCATTTGCGGGGAAAAATCCGTGACACGTATCGTCGTCGTAACGTCCGGCAAGGGTGGAGTCGGCAAGACCACCACCAGCGCCAGCTTCGCTTCGGGTCTCGCCCTGCGGGGATACAAGACTGCCGTCATCGATTTTGACGTCGGCCTGCGTAACCTCGATCTGATCATGGGTTGTGAACGCCGCGTCGTCTATGACCTGGTCAATGTCCTCAACGGCGAATCGACACTCACCCAGGCTCTGATCAAGGACAAACATTGCGACAACGGTCATCTCTTCGTGCTGCCGGCCTCACAGACCCGCGACAAGGATGCGCTGACCGAAGAAGGAGTGGAAAAGGTGCTCAAGGAACTCGAGCACATGGGTTTCGACTATGTCGTTTGTGATTCACCGGCAGGGATCGAGCGCGGTGCGGTGATGGCCCTGACCTTTGCCGACGAAGCACTGGTCGTCAGCAACCCGGAGGTCTCCTCGGTGCGCGACTCCGACCGCATCCTCGGCATTATCCAGGCCAAGTCGCGGCGCGCCCTGCTCGGGGGCGAACCCGTCAAGGAACACCTGCTGATCACTCGCTATTCGCCCAAGCGTGTCATGGAAGGGGAAATGCTGTCGTTCAAGGATGTGCAGGAGATCCTGCGCGTACCGATCATCGGCGTCATTCCCGAGTCCGAAGCCGTGCTGCAGTCATCGAACTCGGGGACCCCGGTCATCCATCTGACGGATACCGACGTCGCCGGGGCCTATCTCGACGTGGTGGGTCGCTTTCTCGGCGAAACCATTCCCCTGCGCTTCGTCGACTATGAAAAGCCAGGCCTCTTCAAGAGACTGTTCGGGAGTAGATGAACATGTCCCTGTTTTCCCTGATCTTCGGCAGCAAACCCAAGTCGGCAGCGATTGCCCGGGAACGCCTGCAGCTGATCATTGCCCACGAGCGCAATGGCAGCATCAGCACGCCCGATTTCATGCCGGCCTTGCGGGAGGAGCTGATGTCCGTCATCGCGAAGTACGTGTCGGTCAACCCTGAGGACATCAAGGTGTCGTTGGAGAAACAGGGAAACTTCGAGGTGCTGGAGGTCAACATCGTCATGCCGGAAGGCGGCAGGAAACTCTGATCGCCGGCTTGCGGGAGCAATCGGCAGCAAATTGACGAGAATCAAGGGCTGCATTTCAGGCATGCCTATACTGCGTATTTCGCTCGACGAGGTCGCGTATGCCGCGCCAGAAAATCCCCCAACTGATTTGTCCCGCCGGCAGCCTGCCGGCGCTCAAGGCGGCGGTTGACCACGGCGCCGATGCGGTCTATCTCGGCTACCGCAACGATACCAACGCGCGTAATTTTGCCGGCCTCAATTTCGATCAGAAGGCGATGGCCGAAGGCATCCGTTATGCGCAGTCGCAAGGCCGCGGGGTGCTGATGGCGATCAACACTTTTGCGCAACCCGGACGCACTGCCGACTGGCAGCACGCCGTCGATGGTGCTGCCGAACTTGGCGTCGATGCGGTGATCCTGGCCGACGTCGGACTGCTCGACTACGCCAGCCGGCGTCACCCTGACCTGCGCCTGCACCTCTCGGTGCAGGGCTCGGCAACCAACTACGAGGCGGTCAATTTTGCTCACCGCGAGTTTGGTATCCGGCGCGCGGTGCTGCCACGCGTGCTGACGCTGGCGCAGGTCGAGACGGTGATCCGCCACACGCCGGTGGAAATCGAGGTATTCGGATTCGGCAGCCTGTGCGTGATGAACGAGGGACGCTGCTGGCTGTCTTCGTACGCAACCGGTGAATCGCCGAATACCGTCGGTGCGTGTTCGCCGGCAAAGTATGTGCAGTGGGTCCGGTCGCCGGGACAGATGACGACCCGCCTGAACGGTATCCTGATCGATAGCTTCGGCGACGACGAGCCGGCTGGTTACCCGACGTTGTGCAAGGGGCGTTTCGAGGTTGACGGCGAAACCTACTACGCACTCGAAGAACCGACCAGCCTCAATGTCCTGGAAATCCTGCCGAAGATCGCCAACATCGGCATCGCCGCGATCAAGGTCGAAGGGCGACAGCGCAGCCCGGCCTATGTCGCACAGGTCACGCGCACCTTGCGCGCTGCGCTCGATGAACTCGCCAGGAACGCGCAACACTTCCACGTCAAGCCGGCGTGGCAGTCTGAACTGGCGCGTGTCGCCGAAGGCAGCCAGGTGACGCTGGGCGCCTACAACCGTCCGTGGCGCTAGGAGGCCGGATGAAACTCGCTCTCGGACCCCTGCTCTTCTTCTGGCCGAAACATGAGGTTTTCGATTTCTATGCCGAGATGGCGCAGCACCCGGCGATCGACATCGTCTATGTCGGTGAAGTGGTTTGCTCGCGCCGTCAGCAGCTTCGCATCGCCGACTGGCTAGGCCTGGCGCGCGACTTGAGCGACGCCGGCAAAGAGGTGGTCATCTCCGCGCAGGCGCTGCTCGAATCGGAAAGCGATCTGAAGGCACTGCGTCGCCTGCTTGACGAACTCGGCGAAATCCCTGGTTGTCAGTTCGAGGCCAACGACCTCGGCGCGGTGAACCTCGCCGCCGGCCGTCCTTTTGTCGCCGGCCCCCATCTGAACATCTACAACGAAGCGGCGCTAGCCACCTTTGCCCGCTACGGCATGCGCCGCTGGCTGCCGCCGCTGGAGGGCGATCGTCGGTTGATCGAAGCGCTGCATCGCAGTCGACCGGCTGGCGTCGAGACCGAGGTCTTCGTTTTCGGCAGACTGCCGCTGGCCTTCTCGGCACGCTGTTTCACCGCCCGTCGCTATCACCTCAACAAGGACGATTGCCAGTTCAAGTGTCTCGACCACCCCGAAGGAATCACCCTGCACACCCGTGAGGGACAGCCGTTCCTGGCCATCAACGGCATTCAGACGATGTCGGCACAGACCTACAACCTGTTGGCACAGATCCCAGAACTGCTGCGTATGGGCATCGAGGTCATCCGCATCAGTCCGCAACCGCAGGCAATGGCTGCGATCATTAGCGCTTTCGACGCCGCACGCCAGGCTTTGGCAGTCAACACCGATCCCGTCGACTGGTCCAGCGAAGGACTGGTCAACGGTTACTGGTTCGGCGATCCCGGCATCGTGCAGCACCCGTAGGCTACCGTCACAGCACGGCAAGGAACTTATCAATGAGCAATAGTTTTTCGATTCCCCGTTTCAGACTGCCGACCCTGGTCTCGGCGATCGGCTCGCATCTGCCACAATGGCCACACTCGCTGGCGTTGGCAGCGGCACTCAACGCGGCCGCCAAGTTGAGGCTGCTTCCGGCAGACAGTCTGGAGCTGCTTGAAGGCCGCTGCTTCGTCATCGAAGTGCTCGACGCGGGTGGACAGGCGTCGTTCAGCTATCGCGGGGGCATTTTTCGACCGCTGTTCAGAGTCCCGGAAGTGCCGGATCTGTGCTTTCGCGCCAACCTCTCGGCTTTTCTGCAACTGCTGGTGCGCCAGGAAGACCCGGACACGCTTTTCTTCAATCGCGAGCTGTCGATCGTCGGCGACACCGAACTCGGCCTCCTGGTCAAGAACATGCTTGACGCCGTCGAGTGGCCGCCACTGACGAAAGCGCCGATTTTTCGCCACTGACCCGGCGCGGACCAGGCAACGCCGGCGCCAGCCATGCGAACGCTACGGCCAGAGTTGCCGGCCCGCCGCGTGCTCGTCGATGGCGTAGCCTGCGCAATGGGCGCCGGCCTGCTGTGGGGACTGGTGTTCGTCGTCCCCCTGATGCTGCCCGACTATCCGCCGGCAATGCTTTCTTTCGGGCGCTACCTCGGTTTCGGGGTCATCGCGCTGCTGCTCGCCTGGGCCGACCTGCCACGCCTGCAACAATTACAGCAACAGGACTGGCTGATGGCTGGCGAACTGGCGCTGGTCGGCAACCTCCTCTACTATCTTTTTCTCTCGGCGGCGATCCAGCTCGCCGGCGCCCCTTTGCCGACGATGCTCATCGGCACGTTGCCGATCGTCATTGCGATTGTCGCCAACTTCGGTGCCGAAGCCTTGCCCTGGCGTCGCCTGCTGCCTTCGCTGGCGGTCATCTCGACGGGCATCGCGCTGGTGAACAGCCATGAGATGGCACTGCTCGATGGGCAGCGCAGCCGTCATGATCATTTCCTGGGGGCGCTGCTCGCGATCGCTGCGCTCGTTGCCTGGACCTGGTACCCGATCCGCAATTCCCGCTGGTTGCGCCAGCGACCGGCGCTCGCTTCAGGTACCTGGGCGATCGCCCAGGGCCTGGTGACGCTGCCGCTGGCGGTCATTGGCATGGCTGTTGCCGGTCTGTACTTCCGTGGGCGCAGCGGCTTCGACTTCCCGTTCGGACCACAAGCGCTACGCTATATCGGTCTGATGCTGACCCTGGGACTGTGCGCGTCGTGGCTCGGTACGCTGCTCTGGAATCGCGCCAGCAAACTGCTGCCGACCGCCCTTGCCGGCCAATTGATTGTTTTCGAAACGCTTGCCGCTTTTGCCTACGCCTTCATCTGGCGCGGCGCCTTTCCCGGCAACACGGCACTGATCGGTATTGCCTTGCTGATCGCTGGCGTGCTTCTCGGCGTGCGGGCATTTCGTCCGGCCTGAGCGGGTTATCAGTGGATCAATCTTTCCTTGCCGACAGTCTTTCAACCATCGGGAACACCAGGCAGGCGCCGATGCGTGCCGCCGTCAATCGCTACCGCCAGTCCCACGGCTGCTTGACAGTTCCGACAATTTGGCGGTATCCACCAGCAGGTCTTCTCCTTCCCGAGTCAACACCCCCTTGGTTTGCAGTACCTGAAAAGTGCGCGTGACCGTTTCACGAGTCAGACTGACCATGATGGCGATCTCCTGGTGCGTCGGTGCCTTGAGAATGCGCCGGTTGCCGTCCCCCCCCATGGTCAGGAGTTCGAGATGTGCGCAGATGCGTTGCAAGGGATTGTTCAAACCCAGAATCTGGCGATGGCTCACCTGGATGCGCACTCTTTGCGCCAAGCGCCGACACAGGGCTTCGGCCATCAAAGGCGTCGAGAACAACAAGGGGCGAATCTCGGCGCCCGGAACGAACACGACCTGGGATACGCTATTGGAGATCACCAGTTCCGGCTGTGTCTGACCGTCGATCAGAGCCAATTCTGCAAAATAGTCGCCTGGATCGATGAAATAAAGGCCGACTTCCCTCCCGTCGAGGGTAAAGTCGATCGCCTGCAGACGACCATTGACCAGGAAACACAGGTTACGTGGGGCACTGGATTTCGGTAGTACCACCTCCCGTTTGGCGAAGGTCTGGGTACTGGCCTGACCGGCAAGCCGTTCCAACTGATCTGCGGGAAGAGAGTTAAGTAGCGGAAATTGCTGCAAAAGAAGAGGATGTACAGCCATGGTGGGGATTATATCGCTTGTCTTTGCCCGATGTCGGTATTGGTGCGCTCGAGCGCATGCTGGCGGGCTTCTTCTGGTAGACGATCCCGGCGCCAGTTGCTACCATGGCTTCATCTTGGGACCTTGCTGGATAGCCAAATCAAAATGCGTTGCCTTGCGTCTTCAAGTGTATTCAAGCCTCGTTCCACGCTCCAGTCCACCTTCACCTGCCTGCGCGATGCAGGCTTTCGGTGTTCCTGATGGCAGATTTGCTGCTGAACTATCTTGAAGGAACCGAGGGCGCCGGCAAGGTGCTGGCGCACGCGCGACTCCTGGTCAAACTGGCCGGTCTCTATCAGGAGATTGTTCCGGCGCATCTGGGCGAAGCCAGTTGCGTGGCCAATTACAAATCGCGAGCCGTGGTGATTCACGCCAGCAATGGCGCAGTGGCCACCAAGCTGCGCCAGTTGGCGCCAACGCTGGCCAACGAACTGTCGAAGCGGGGACTCGAATGCACCAGCGTGCTGGTCAAGGTACAGGCCCGACCAGAGCATGCAGCGATCCCTGCGCCGACGCAGAAGCCACTCAGCGCCAGAACCAGCCAGGAGTTGGCGGCATTGCGCGATTCGCTGCCGGCATTATCGGGATTGCGAACGGCAGTCGAAGGCCTGCTGGCACGTGCGGCTAGACAGGAATGACCGCCACCCGCTCAAGGATCATCAACGCGAAAACCAGCAGTGCGACGATCAATGAATAGCGAAACAGGCGCCAGGCGAACTGCAGATAGCGCGCATCGCGGGTGAACAGAAAGGCCACCACGCTGCCAGCAACGGTGAGCCCCGTCAATACCGCCAGCAGACGCAACAGCCACATACGTGTCAGAAGGCTGGCAAGGTCAGCCAGTGCGAGACGGTTGCTGGTGCCAGCTCGCGGTCCTCGAAGCTGACATACTCCCAGGCTGCCGGGGTGGCCAGAAGTGCCCGGGCCAGCGCATTGTTCAGCGCGTGCCCGGATTTATGAGCACTGAATGAAGCCAGCAAGGGATGGCCGAGCAGGTAGAGGTCGCCGACGGCGTCGAGCACCTTGTGCTTGACGAACTCATCGCTGTAACGCAGACCATCGGCGTTCAACACCCGGTACTCGTCGAGCACGACCGCATTTTCCAGGCCTCCGCCTTGTGCGAGACCGTTTTCGTGCAGCCACTCGACCTCCTGCATGAAGCCGAAGGTCCGCGCCCGCGCCACTTCACGGATATAAGAGTGCTTGGCAAAATCGATGGTCACCTGCTGACCGGTGCGATCGATCGCCGGATGGTTGAAACCGATCGAGAACGACAGGCGGAACCCATCGTAGGGGTCGAGACGCGCCCATTTTTCGCCCGACGGGTCCGTTTCGCGCACTTCGATCGGACGTATGATCCGGATGAAGCGCTTGGCCACCGGTTGTTCTTCAATCCCGGCCGACTGAATGAGGAAGACAAACGGTGAGGCCGAACCATCGAGAATCGGCACTTCGGCGGCATCGAGGTCGACAAAGGCGTTGTCGACCCCCAGACCCGCGAAAGCCGACATCAGGTGTTCGACGGTCCCGACCTTGACGCCGTCGCGCTCCAGGCACGAGCACATGCGCGTATCGCCGACGAGCAGGGCTGATGCCGGCAAGTCAACCACCGGATCGAGATCAATTCGCCGAAAGACGATGCCCGTGCCCGGAGCAGCCGGGCGCAAGCTGATGCTCACCTTGACCCCGGAATGCAGGCCGACGCCGGCCGCGCGGACCATCGACTTGAGCGTTCGCTGCTTTAACATGTGTCTGAAATAACGATGAAATTGGCGAATTCTAACACACCCTGAGCGGCTCTGGAACTCGCCAATCCTGGCAGGAAAATGAGGACTTGCGCGGCCTAGTCAGCTTGTTTCCTTAGAAATGCTGGAATATCGTAGCGGTCCACACCGCTATTGGCCAGCGCTTCGACGGTTGCGCTGCGCCCCTTGCGAACGATTGCCGGCACCTGATCGAGCGACGAGTAGTCAATGTTCGCAGAGTGCGAGAACCGGCCATCGGTGCCGGTACCCTGGTTGACCACGCTGTTGATCACCTCGAAGCGTTTGGCCTGTGCCTGGCCAAGACCGGTGGCCACCACCGTCACACGAATTTCCTCGCCCATATTTTCGTCATAAACGGCGCCGAAGATGATGTGCGCGTCGTCCGCCGCAAAGGCACGGACGGTGGTCATCACTTCATTGACTTCCTTCATTTTCAGGGAACGCGTGGCGGTGATGTTAACCAGTACCCCCTTGGCGCCTGAAAGGTTGACACCTTCGAGAAGCGGAGATGAAACGGCGCGTTCTGCAGCGATCCGCGCCCGGTCGACCCCGGCAGCGTTCGCGGAGCCCATCATGGCCATCCCCATCTCGCCCATGACCGTTCTTACGTCTTCGAAGTCGACGTTGACCAATCCTGGAAAGTTGATGATTTCGGCAATCCCGCCAACCGCGTTACGCAAGACGTTATCCGCGGCCTTGAAGGCGTCGTCCATGGAAACATCATCCCCGAGAACGTCCATCAGCCGGTCATTGAGAATGACGATCAGCGAATCGACGTGCTTCTGCAACTCGGCAATCCCGACATCTGCCACTTTCAGGCGCTTGCCTTCGAATCCGAACGGCTTGGTGACCACAGCGACGGTCAGCACCCCAAGTTCACGGGCCACTTCGGCAACGATCGGTGCGGCGCCGGTGCCGGTTCCGCCGCCCATGCCGGCGGTGATGAAAACCATGTGTGCGCCTTTGAGAGACTCGACGATGGCATCGCGCTCCTCGATCGCCGCGCTACGCCCGGCTTCCGGCTTGGCGCCTGCGCCGAGGCCGGTCTTGCCCAGTTGCAGCTTATGAATGGCGATGCTGCGGCCGAGTGCCTGCGAGTCGGTATTCGCGGTAATGAAATCCACCCCATTGACCCCTTCACGGATCATGTGATCTACAGCATTGCCACCCGCCCCCCCGATTCCGATCACCTTGATGACGGTATCCCGTTCGCTTTCTTCCTTGTCGATGATTTCAAACATTCACGTCTCCTCTGCAAAAAGTTCAAAAAATTTTCAAAAAACCGGTAATCATAGTCAGCAACCCCCTCAGAAGTTCTTCTCGAACCACGACTTCATGCGACCGAAAACCTGTTTGACATCGCGTGTTTCCCGTACCTTCAAGCCGCGCTTGCGTTGCGTCTGTGCTTCAAGCAGCAACCCGCAAGCGGTCGCAAAGCGGGGGCTCTGAACTACGTCGGAGAGGGCACCCTGATACTTGGGGACGCCCAGGCGAACCGGCATATGAAAAATCTCCTCGCCAAGTTCGATCATCCCCGGCATCACCGAAGCCCCGCCGGTCAGCACGATGCCGGAAGACAACACATCCTCGAAACCGGAACGCCGGAGTTCCGCTTGAATCAGTTCATACAGTTCCTCGACACGTGGTTGAATGACATCCGCCAGCGCCCGACGTGACAGCTTGCGAGAAGGGCGGTCGTCGACGCCGGCGACGTCGAGGACGTCGGCCGGGTCCGCCAGATGGGCCAGCGCACAGCCATACTTGCGCTTGATGTCTTCTGCCTCGCGTGTCGGCGTACGCAGTGCCATTGCGATATCGTTGGTAATCTGGTCACCGGCGATCGGAATGACCGAGGTATGACGAATGGCGCCCTGCGTCCACACCGCCAGATCGGTGGTACCGCCACCGATGTCGATCAGGCAGATGCCAAGGTCCTTTTCGTCCTCCGAGAGGACTGCGCAGCTTGACGCGAGCGGCTGCAGAACCAGGTCGTTGACCTCCAGCCCACAGCGGCGAACGCATTTGACGATATTCTGGGCGGCCGAGACCGCACCGGTCACAATGTGCACCTTCACCTCGAGGCGAAAGCCGCTCATGCCGATCGGTTCGCGGATGCCATCCTGATCGTCGATGATGAATTCCTGCGTGAGAATGTGCAGAATTTCCTGGTCGGCGGGAATGGGCATGGCGCGCGCTGTCTCAATCACCCTTTCGACGTCCATCGTCGTGACTTCCTTGTCCTTGATGGCGACCATTCCGTTCGAGTTGAAGCTTCTGATGTGGCTGCCGGCGATGCCGGTATACACGTCGCGAACCTTGCAGTCGGCCATCAGTTCAACTTCCTGGAGAACGCGTGAAATGGTGGCGACGGTCTCCTCGATGTTGACCACGACGCCTTTCTTCAGCCCCTTCGATTCCTGCGAACCCATGCCGATGACGTTCACTCGTCCTTCCGGAGTGAGTTCGGCGACCAGTGCGACAATCTTCGACGTGCCGATATCGAGTCCGACGATCAGATCCTTGCTATCCCTGCTCATTTCTTTCCTTTGATTTCTTGACCTGCACTGGCCGGAAAGCGCAATGCGAAACCGTTTGGATACCGCATATCCACCGCCACCGGCCGTCCATGGCGGGGGTCCGACAAAGTCGGGTAGTAATCCACGAAACGCTGCAGGCGCATACGGATCGGCGCCTTGGCCTGCTCACGGCCGAGTTCAATCAACATGCCGTCCTCCAGCTTCAGGAGCCAGGCCAGACGTGGCGACAAAACCACCTGCGCCGGCAGTCGACCACTGGGTTTCAGGATCTGCGCGAACTCCTCGTAATGTCGCAGAACCTCGGCCGAGGAGCCCGTCGGCCCACTCAGCCGGGGAAGCGGCTGCTCCCGTGACAGCGAAGCCGGAAAAAGCTCGCCATAAGTATTGACCAGTTGCCCATCCCCATCGCCCCAATGGGCGGCCGCCTGATGTTCCTCGATACGGACCTCGAGGTGTGACGGCCATCGCCGCCAGACCTCGGCACGTCGTACCCAGGACAACTGCTCCAGTGCCCGACGCAGTGCATCGACATCGACGGTAAAGAAATTGCCGCGCAACAAATCCGACAGCGACTGCTCGATCTCGCTGCGCCGCACCTCCCGCAGTTCCTGTGTCACCTGCACCTCGGCCAGAGGAAACAATCGCAGACGTGGCGTTCCCCATACGACGGCCGCGACCAGCAAGGCAGCAGTCCCTGCCAGGAAGAGCAGATCCGAGACGGCCGTCAGCAGGTGCGGTTTGTGCCACATCGCTCATCCCAGGGTGGCAAGTGCGAGTACGCGCACCACCAGTTCGTCATAACTCATCCCGGCTGCGCGGGCAGCCATCGGCACCAGCGAATGGTCGGTCATCCCTGGCGAGGTGTTTACCTCCAGGAAGTAGGCGCGACTTTCGCCCGTCACCGTCGCCTCGTCCATCAGAAAATCGACCCGACCCCAGCCGCGACCGCCCAGAATCCGGAATGCTTCGAGCGCCTGCTGGCGAAGTTCGCCTTCCAGGTTCTCCGGGAGACCGCAGGGACAGCGGTAAGCGGTATCGTCGCGCAGGTATTTGGCTTCGTAATCATAGAATTCGCGACCCGGCTCGATCTTGATGATCGGCAGAGCCTGATCGCCGAGAATGGCGACCGTATATTCGCCACCCAGGATCGCACGCTCGGCGATTACCAGTGAATCATGTCTGGCGGCTTCTGCGTACGCCGCGCCAAGTTCGCCGGCACACTTGACTTTGCTGATGCCGATCGACGACCCCTCGCAGGCCGGCTTGACGAACAGCGGCAGCCCCAGTTCTGCGGCTACCTGTGCAAGATCGCTGGTGCCACTGAGCAGCGCGTATTCCGGCACCGGCAAACGTTCGGCACGCCAGAGCAACTTGCTGCGCCATTTGTCCATTCCCAGCGCCGAGGCCAGCACGCCACTACCCGTATAGGGAATGCCCATCAGTTCGAGCACCCCCTGGATCGTGCCATCTTCGCCATAGCGCCCGTGCAGCGCGATAAATGCGCGCTCGAAAGCCGCCAATTCGTCGAGCTTGCGCACCGCCGGGTCGAAACCATGCGCGTCAACACCCTGCCGCTGTAACGCCGCCAGCACGCGACGGCCACTGTTCAGGGAAACCTCGCGCTCGGCGGAGCGCCCTCCGAAAAGTACCGCAACCTTGCCGAAATTCTGGGCGTCCATTATCCTCACCTTAAGCGGCAGCCGCAGCCAGTTTGCCGGGAACCGCGCCGATTGACCCGGCACCCATCGTCATCACCACATCGCCATCGCGGGCGGCATCGAGAATCGCTTGCGGGAGATCGCCAATGGCCTCGACAAACAGCGGCTCGACCTTGCCGGCGACACGCAAGGCACGCGCCAGCGCTCGACCATCGGCGGCAACGATCGGCTGTTCACCCGCGGCATACACTTCGCTCAGCACCAGCGCGTCGGCCCCCCCGAGCACCTTGACGAAATCGTCGAAGCAGTCGCGTGTCCGGGTATAGCGATGCGGCTGAAAAGCCAGCAACAGACGGCGACCGGGGAAAGCGCCGCGCGCGGCCGCGAGCGTCGCTCGCATCTCGACCGGGTGATGACCGTAGTCGTCGACCAGCGTGAATTGTCCGCCGCGCGGCAGGGCAATCTCGCCATAGCGCTGAAAACGTCTTCCAACCCCTCTGAATTCATTCAATGCCTTGGTGATGGCGGCATCGGCAACGCCCAGTTCACCAGCAACCGCAATCGCTGCCAAGGCATTCAGGACGTTATGTCTTCCCGGCAGATTGAGTATGACCGGCAGGCGGTTGATGCTGCCGTTGACGCGCACGCAATCGAAACACATCTGACCATCGACCGCCACAACGTTCTCGGCATAGCAATTGGCCGAAGAATCGAGACCGTAGGTGACGATCTGCTTGCTGACCAGCGGCATGATTTCACGGACATTGGCGTCGTCGGCACAGAGCACCGCGACGCCGTAGAAAGGCAGGCGTTGCAGGAAATCGACGAAGGACTGCTTGAGCCGGCTGAAATCATGGCCATAGGTTTCCATATGGTCGGCGTCGATGTTGGTGACGATCGAGATCACTGGCGAGAGCAGCAGAAACGACGCGTCGGACTCATCGGCCTCGGCCACCAGAAAGTCGCCTGAACCCAGACGGGCATTGGCACCGGCGGCGTTGAGACGGCCTCCGATGACGAAAGTCGGGTCCATGCCGCCTTCGGCAAGAATCGATGCCACCAGGCTGGTCGTCGTCGTCTTGCCATGCGTACCGGCGACGGCAATTCCCTGCTTGAGCCGCATCAGTTCGGCCAGCATCTGCGCGCGCGGTACTACCGGTATCTTGCGGGTGCGTGCTGCGATCACCTCGGGATTGTCGGACTTGACTGCAGAAGAGACCACCACCGCATCAGCGACGGCAACATTAGCGGCCGTATGTCCGACCACGGTGCGCACGCCGAGGGCGGCCAGGTGTCTGGTCGTCGAACTGTCGGTCAGGTCCGAACCGCTGACCGAAAAACCGAGGTTTGCCAGTACTTCGGCAATACCGCTCATACCGGCGCCGCCGATCCCGACAAAGTGGATATTCTTGACCTTGTGTTTCACTTGACAAGCTCCTCGCACATCCGGGCAAGCGCCGCCGTCGCCTCGGGTTTGGCCAGTTCACGGGCTCTTTCCGACATTTCCTGGAGGCGACTGCGCGGACACTTGCAAAGCTCGCTGATCGCTTCCGGAGTCATCTGCTCCTGGGGCAGCAAGATGGCCGCACCGGCCAGCGACAGGAAGTTCGCGTTGCATGTCTGATGATCGTCCACCGCGTGTGGAAAGGGGATCAGAACACTGGCCACGCCGGTAGCCGCCAGTTCGGCGATGGTCAGTGCACCCGCGCGACAGATCACCAGGTCAGCCCACTCGTACGCGCCGGCCATGTCTTCGATGAAAGCAACACAGTGTGCCTGCACCGCAACGGCTACGTAATTCTCCCGTAATTGTGCCAGATGCTTCTCTCCGGCCTGATGCACCACCAAGGGCCGCTGGTCGGCATCGATCAGGGCCAGGCCCTGCGGCACGATTTCATTCAGCGCAACGGCTCCCTGGCTGCCGCCGAGAACCAGTAGGTGCACCGGCGCTTCGCGACCGGCAAGACGCTGTGCCGGCGCAGGCAGATGATTCATCTCCGGACGCAGCGGATTGCCAACCCAGACACCACTCGGCAACGCATTCGGAAAACCGCAGGCGACCCGCCTGGCAAATCTGGCGAGCACCCGGTTGGCCAGGCCGGCGATCGAGTTCTGCTCATGAATGATCAGCGGGCGACCGAGCAACGCTGCCATCAGGCCACCGGGAAAGCTGACGTAGCCGCCCATCCCGAGAACTACATCCGGTCTGATCCGGCGAATCTCGCGCCGTGCCTGCCAGCAGGCGGTCAATAAATGGAATGGCAGCTGCAGTTTCCGCAGCAAGCCCTTGCCGCGCAACGCGGCAAAACGCACCCAGGCCATCTCGTAGCCATGCGCAGGAACGAGTCGTGCTTCCATGCCATCCGGCGCCCCCATCCAGACGACGCGCCAGTCCCGGCTCTTGAGCAGATCGGCCACGGCCAGAGCCGGAAAGACGTGTCCGCCAGTCCCCCCCGCCATGACCAGCAAGGTTCTGTTCATGCCGGAACCGCCAAAGTCGAGACGGCAAAGCTGCGCGCACTCATACTTTTGCTCCGCGCATCAACTGGCGATTTTCCCAATCGATTCGCAACAGGACCGCCAGCGCCACGCAGTTGGCCAGAATGCCCGAGCCGCCGAAACTCATCAGGGGCAGTGTCAGCCCCTTGGTCGGCAGCAGGCCCATGTTCACCCCCATGTTGATGAAACTCTGCACGCCCAGCCAGACGCCAATTCCTTGTGCCACCAGCGCGGAATACAGGCGCTCAAGGGCCACAGCCTGACGACCGATCACGAAGGCGCGCTGGATCAGCAGGCCGAACAAGACAATGACCACCAGAACGCCAACAAAGCCGAGTTCTTCGGCAATCACCGCGAGCAGAAAATCGGTGTGCGCCTCGGGCAGATAGAACAGCTTTTCGACACTCGCGCCGAGGCCGACACCGAACAATTCGCCTCGTCCGAAGGCGATCAGGGCATGCGATAGCTGGTAGCCGCGACCAAAGGCGTCGGCCCACGGATCCATGAAACCAAATATGCGATCACGTCGGTAGGGTGAAAAAACGATCAGTGCGGCAAAAGCGGCGGCCAGCACGAGGATCAGGACCACGAACAGACGCGCCCGCATCCCCCCGAGGAAAAGAATCCCCATGGCAATCGAAATGACCACTACAAAGGCCCCGAAGTCAGGTTCCTTGAGCAGCAGGATGCCCACCGCGACCATCGCACTGGCCAAGGGCAGGAAGGCTCTCTTCAGGTCATGCATGTGTGGCATCTTGCGGGCGGTGTAGTCAGCTGCGTAAAGGACCGCAAACAGCTTCATCAATTCGGACGGCTGCAGATTGACGATCCCGAGCGGAAGCCAGCGGCGTGCCCCATTGACCTCACGGCCAATCCCCGGAATCAGCACCAGCGCCAGCAACGCAAAGCCGGCGACAAAGAGCCACGGCGACCAGCGTTGCCAGGTCGATAGCCGGATCTGGAAGGTGACAGCGGCGGCGACCAGTGCAATGATCAGAAAAGCCGCATGCCGCACCAGGAAATAGGCTGGCTGATTGCCGGTCTGGCGGCCGGCCTCGGCCGTCGCCATCGAGGCCGAATAGACCATGACCATGCCGATCACCAGCAGCATCAAGGTGCTCCACAGCAGCGCCAGGTCGATTTCCGACGGCAGGCGGCGCGGCGAGCCCAGGGTTCCCAACATCAGGCAGCCTCCTTTTCGATGGCCCGCACGGCGGCAATGAATGCTTCGGCGCGATGCACGTAGTCACGATACATGTCCATGCTGGCGCAGGCCGGAGAAAGCAGCACGGCATCACCAATTTGCGTTTGCGTAGCACACCAGCGGACGGCTGCTGCCATGTCGGCGCAATATTGCAAAGGAACCCGGCAATCCTGCAGAGCGGCAGCAATGGCCGGCGCATCGCGTCCGATCAGGGCTGCGGCGCGCGCATGCTGGTCGATGGCGGTTTTCAGGGGCGCGAAGTCCTGGCCCTTGCCGTCACCGCCCAGAATGATCGCCAGCGGGCGACCCAGGCCCTGAACTGCCGCCAGCGTTGCGCCGACATTGGTTCCTTTCGAATCGTCGAAATAGCTGACCCCATTGATTTCGGCGACCCACTCGACGCGATGCGAAAGGCCGCTGAAAGCCTTCAGCGCCGGCAACACCGAGCGCGGCTCGATACCGATCGCCGCGCACAAGGCCAGTGCGGCCATCGCATTGGCTGCATTATGGCGCCCAACGAGTTTCAGGTCGGCAAGCTTGACGAGTTGCTCGCCGCCGCGCACGATGCAGTCATCCACAAGCCCGTAGTCAGAGCGGCGCGCAGGCGGATTGAGACCGAAGGTCACGACCTCGCGCTCGTCGCGGGCTGCCGCCAGGCTGCGGGCATCGTCACGATTGAGGACCATGACGCCGCCGCCCTGGAAGATGCGCACTTTGCTGCTGGCGTAATCGTCGAGACTGTTGTAGCGATCGAGATGATCCTCGCTGATATTGAGCACGGTTGCCGCCGCCGCCGCCAGCGTCTGCGTCGCTTCAAGCTGAAAACTCGACAGTTCCAGCACCCAGACGACCGGCAGCTCGTTGCGGTCGATCGCATGCATCAAAGCGTCCAGTGCCGCCGGGCCAATGTTGCCGGCAACCGCCGTGCTGCGACCAGCGGCACGGCACAGGGCACCGGTCAGTGCGGTGGTGGTGGTCTTGCCATTGCTGCCGGTAATCGCAATCACCTGCGCCTGTGGCGACCACTGGCGCAGGCCGCAGGCAAACAGTTCGATCTCGGAAACCACCGGAACGCCAAGTGCCACCGCCTCCTGAACCAGTGCTTCCTGCCTCGGGACGCCGGGAGAAATGGCGATCAGCTCAACCCCGGCAAAGGCTGCCGGCGCAAACGGGCCGGCAAACAAGGTTGCCTCGGGCACGGCGGTTCGTAGCGCAGCGGTTCGCGGTGAAGTCTCGCGACTATCGGCGACGCGGACCACTGCCCCCTGCCGTGCCAGCCACCTGGCCATCGCCCGTCCGCTTTCGCCGAGGCCGACGACGAGTGTCCGTTTTCCCCGAAGGTCCATGTCAGCGCAGCTTCAGAGTCGACAGGCCGACCAGCACCAGCATGATGGTGATGATCCAGAAGCGGACGACCACCTGCGTCTCTTTCCAGCCGCCAAGTTCGAAATGGTGGTGGAGCGGCGCCATGCGGAAAATCCGCCGGCCGCCGCTC
>NZ_JDSS02000027.1:184228-199333 GCF_000584955.1 Candidatus Accumulibacter vicinus | reverse complement strand
ATAGAGAACCTGGGCCGCCACCGATAGCGTTTCGGCCACAAAAATGCCCCCCATGATCGCCAGCACGATCTCCTGGCGGACGATGATGGCCACCGTGCCGAGCGCTGCACCCAGTGCCAGGGCACCGACATCCCCCATGAACACTTCCGCCGGGTAAGCGTTGAACCACAGGAAACCGAGTCCGGCACCTGCCATCGCCCCGAGGAAGATCGCCAGTTCACCCGCGCCCGGGATATACGGCAGGAACAGGTACTTGGCATAGACGGCGTTGCCGGCGACGTAGGCGAAGATGGCCAGGGCGTTGGCGATCATCACCGTCGGCATGATCGCCAGACCATCGAGACCATCGGTCAGGTTAACGGCATTGCTGGTGCCGACGACGACCAGATAGCTGAGGACAATGAAGCCGAAGATACCGAGTGGATAGGAAACGGTCTTGAAGAAAGGAACGATCAGCTCGAGCTGTGCCGGTCCGCTGGCAGTCAGGCCGAGATAAAGCGCCACCATCAGACCGATGGCCGACTGCCAGATATACTTCCAGCGTGCCGGCAGGCCTCGCGGATTGCGATGCACCACTTTTTGCCAGTCGTCGTACCAGCCGATGCCACCGAAACCAACGGTCACGGTCAGCACCACCCACACGTAACGATTGCTGAGGTCACCCCACAGCAGCGTGGTGATGACGATGGCAATCAAAATCAGGGCTCCGCCCATGGTCGGTGTGCCGGATTTGATCAGATGCGTTTCCGGGCCATCGCGCCGCACCGCCTGGCCGATCTTCTTGGCGGCCAACCAGCGGATCAAGCTTGGTCCGGCAATGAAGGAAATGATCAGCGCGGTCATTGCAGACAGCACCGTGCGCAGGGTGATATACCCGAACACATTGAAAGCCCGCACGTCCTGTGCCAGCCATTGCGTCAACACCAACAGCATTACTCGCCCCCCTCGGGCGCCGGAACGCTGATGGCATTGGCCACCCTTTCCATGCGCATGAAACGCGATCCCTTGACGAGGACGATGGTTTCCGGGGTGAGTTCGGCAGTCAAGGCTTCGACCAGTAGGTCGACATGCGTGTAGTGCTCACCGCCAGAGCCAAAGTTATGGGCCGCAAGGGCGCTGGCTTCACCCAACGCGAACAGGCGATCGATTCCCTGGCTCTTGGCGTAGCCGCCGATTTCGTCGTGAAACTGGGCACTCATCTCGCCGATCTCGCCCATATCGCCGAGCACCAGCACCTTCTTGCCGATGGTCGTCGCGAGTACGTCGATGCCCGCGCGCACCGAGTCGGGGTTGGCGTTATAGGTATCGTCGAGCAGCACCGAGTCATGCAGGGCGACGCGTCGCTGCAGTCGTCCCTTGAGACCGCGGAAGCCAGCCAGTCCGGCCTGTACGGCTTCCAGCGAGATACCGGCCGCCAGACAGGCCGTGGCCGCGGCGAGGGCATTGCGCGCATTGTGCTGGCCCGGCAGCGCCAGCAGAACCTCGAACCGACCCTGCGGAGCGCAGACGTTGAGGCGATTTTCCAGACCATGCAGAGTGGACTTGCCAGTCACATCAGCCGCCTGCTCAAGGCCGAAAGTCATCACTCCGAGCCCGCGACTCTGGGCACGCCACAAATCGGCCCAAAGGTCGTCGGCATTGAAGACCGCGATGCCATTTTCATCCAGGCCGCTGAAGATGCTGCCTTTTTCGCTGGCTATCGCCTCCAGCGAACCCATTCCGGCAAGATGGGCGCGCTGGGCATTGGTCACCACGGCAACCGTGGGACGGGCGATGCCCGCCAGATAGGCGATTTCACCGGGATGATTCATGCCCATCTCGATGATCGCCGCGCGATGGGTGGCGTTGAGCCTGAGCAGGGTCAAGGGCAGGCCGATGTCGTTGTTGTAATTGCCCTGCGTAGACAATACTGCCTCGGCAAAAGCCGCCTTGAGGATGCTGGCGATCATCTCCTTGGTCGTGGTCTTGCCGTTACTACCGGTCACAGCGATCATAGGCAGCGTGAAACGGCTCCGCCAATCGGCCGCCAGGGCACCCAGCGACAGCCGGGTCTCGGCCACCTGCAGCAGGGGCAAACCCAGCGCGCGCAGGCTTTCGGCAGCGTCTGCAGCAACGACCGCGGCGACCGCACCACGCATCTGGGCTGCTGCCACGTATTCGTGACCATCGAAGTTCTCGCCGCGCAGCGCAACGAAAAGCTCGCCGGCAGCAATGCTACGGCTGTCGGTCGACACACCGCAGAAAGTCACGTTATCACCGATCAGTCTGGCAGCCGTGGCACGTGCCGCAGCGAGGAGATCCATCATCGTGCCATCTCCCGGCGAGCAGCGAGGGCAGCACGCACCTCGCCAGCGTCCGAAAACGGCCGGCGCACAGTGGCGATCTCCTGATAGGACTCGTGTCCCTTGCCGGCAATCAACACCACCTCGGCCGGATGAACCAGGAGAATGGTGCGGCGAATCGCTTCGGCGCGATCGGCGATGATTTCAGCGCTGGTGGCAGCGACGCGGATATCGTCAAGAATGGCCTGCGGATCCTCACCGCGCGGATTGTCACTGGTCAGCACCACGCGGTCGGCATGGCGGACAGCCACTTCTCCCATCAACGGCCGCTTGCCGCGATCCCGATCACCGCCACAGCCGAAAATGACGGTCAGACCGGCACCACGGGCAATGGCCATCGGACGAAGTGCGAGCAAGGCGTTCTTCAGGGCATCCGGAGTATGGGCGTAATCGACGATGACCAAGGGTTCGTTGCCACCGCCAATCTTCTCCAGGCGACCTGCCGGTGAGTTCAGAGTGGCAAGACGCTCGGCGACCGCCTGCGGAGTCAGGCCGGCGTCAAGCAACACCGCCGCCACGGCGAGCAGATTGGAGACGTTATAACGGCCGAGCAGGCCGGTCTCGACCAGGGCGCGACCGCTCGGGGCGCAAAGCCGGAAACGCAGACCGTCGATGGTTTCTTCGACGTTCTCGGCGCGGATCGTTCCCTGCCGGTCGTCGGGCAGGTCCTGCTGGGTGTAGCCAACCACCTTGGTCGCTGTACTCAGCGCGGCCAGTTCACGCCCGAAGGGATCGTCAAGATTGCTGACCGCCAGACGCAGGCGCGGCCAGGTGAACAATCTGGCCTTGGCCTCTGCGTAGTCCGCCATCGTGCCATGGTAGTCGAGGTGATCGCGCGACAGATTGGTGAACACCGCGACGTCAACGCGGACGCCGTCGAGACGTCCTTCGGCAATGCCGATCGAACTCGCTTCGAGCGCGCAGGCTTGCGCTCCAGCATCGGCGAAATCGGCCAGGCAGCGCATCAACGTGGTCGCTTCGGGTGTCGTGAAACCGGTCTCGACCATCTGACCGGGAAAACCCGCCCCCAGCGTGCCGATGATCGCGCAGCAGCGCGGGTGGCTGGCACCGATCCATTGCGTGACGCTGGTCTTGCCGTTGGTGCCGGTGACCGCAAGCAGCGACAGGCGCTCACTCGGATGCCCGTAGATGGCGTGCGCCAGCGGTCCGCAAAGCGCACGCAGACCGATGATCGGCAGATTGGCAATTCGCCAGGCGCTGTTCCAGGCAAAATCAGCCGTGCCGGTGGTCGTCGCCTCCCAGAGGATCGCAGACGCACCGTTGGCGATGGCCTCGGCAATGTAGCGGCGGCCATCGGCAAGATCGCCGGGATAGGCCAGAAACAGGTCGCCGGGAAGAACCTGGCGGCTGTCATCCGTGACACGATTCGGCACGACGCCAAGCGCGGCCAGTCGCGCCAAGCTTGCGCTGACCGCGTCACTGCGTGCGAGAGTCGCCTGCGTGCTCACAACCTGGCCTTGGGTGTCGGCGCTTTCGGGCTTTGCGCGACCACCAGCGGCACGTCCGGCGCAATGCCGAGCGTCCGCAAGGAACTTCCCATGACGGAAGCAAACACCGGTGCCGCCACATCGCCACCATAATGTTTGCCGGCACCCGGCTCGTCGATCATTACCGCGACGATCAGGCGCGGATCCGATGCGGGCGCAAAACCGACGAAAGACGAGACGTACTTGTTCGCATAGCGCCCCCCTACGAGTTTGTGCGCCGTGCCCGTTTTGCCGGCCACACGATAGCCAGGAATCTGCGCCTTGGGTGCCGTTCCGCCTGGCAGAACAGCCATCTCGAGCATACTGCGGACTTCACGCGCGGTCTTGGGGCTGAACACGGCCATGCCGCTAGGCTTAGACGACTCCACCTGGGTCAGCGAGAGTGGCAGCACATCACCGTCGCGCGCAAAAGCCGTATAAGCGCGCGCCAACTGGATCAGCGACACCGAAATGCCATGCCCATAAGCCATGGTTGCCTGTTCGATTGGCCGCCAGTTCTTCCATGGACGCACCCGGCCACTCACCTCGCCAGGAAAGCCCAGGCGTGGCACCTGACCAAAACCGACATCGTCGAACATCTGCCACATTTTCTGTGACGGCAGCATGGCCGCAATCTTGGCCGCACCGACGTTGGAGGATTTCTGGATGACCTCGGCGACACTCAGCGCACCGTGGGGATGTGCGTCGGAAATCGTCGCATTGCCAATGGTCAGGCGTCCTGGCGCGCAGTTGATGATCGTGTCGGAACGGACCTTGCCCGCCTCAATTCCCAGGGCGATCGTGAAAGGCTTGAGTGTCGAACCAGGCTCGAAGGTATCGGTCACCGCACGATTGCGCAACTGACTCCCGGACAGCCCTTCGCGATTGTTCGGGTTATAGGTTGGCCAGTTGGCCAAAGCGAGGATCTCACCTGTCCTGACGTCGAGCACGACGATGCCGCCGGCCTTGGCATTGTTGTCGGCAATCGCCTGCTTCAGGTGGCTGTAGGCGAGATACTGAATCTTTGAATCGAGCGCCAGCCGAATTTCCTTACCATCCTGCGGCGGCTTGATCGAGCCGACGTCCTCGACGATCTGGCCGCGGCGATCCTTGATGACGCTACGGCTACCGGGCTGTCCCAACAGTTGGCGATGAAACGCCAGCTCGACACCTTCGAGTCCCTTGTCGTCAACACCGGTGAAGCCGACCATGTGTGCAGTCATTTCACCGGTCGGATAGAAGCGACGGTACTCCTTGTCCTGGCCGATGCCAGGCAACTTGAGTGCAGCCACCTGGTCGGCCACGGCAGGCGGGATCTGACGGCGAAGAAAAACGAAGGTCTTGTCGGTGTCCAGTTTGTGGGTCAGTTGCTTGACGTCGGTCTCCAGCAGAGCAGCCAATTGCCTCGCCTGCACAGGCGTCAGCGTCGTTGCTGGCGGGATCGCCCAGATCGACTTCATCGGCGTCGAAATGGCCAGGACGTCCCCGTGCCGATCGGCAATCCGTCCGCGCGAAGCACTGATTTCGATATCGCGCCGATAGCGAGATTCGCCCTTTTCCTGCAGGAAATCGGTGTTCAGGGTCTGCAGATAGAATGCCCGTCCGATCAGCACGCCGAACGAACCGAGGATCAGCAGGGCCATCAGGCGCGAGCGCCAGAGCGGCAGGCGCATCTGTAATAATGGGCTTTCGGCGAACTTGTGCGCCACTTGACCTTTGAAACGCATCATTGCGGCAAGCCTCCGGTGGGGGTTGCGGTGATCATGTGGCCCGTTTCCGGCGCACGCATCTTCAGCTTCTCGCGAGCAATTTTCTCGATTCGCGGCGCCGTTCCCCAAGTCGAGAGTTCCAGTTGCAACTGCCCGAACTCGACTTCGAGTTGCCGCGCATGCTCCTGCTCAGCCTCAAGCGCCTGAAAAATCTTGCGCGCCTTGTGCTGTGAAGTCACCACGGCCAGGCTGCAGATCACCACCGCCAGCAACAGGAAAATATTCAGGCGAACCATTTCAGGCAGCCTCCCTGGCCCTGGCCAGTTTCTCGGCGACGCGCATCACCGCACTGCGCGCCCGTGGGTTGGCAGCGACTTCCGCCGCACTTGCCCTCCGCGGTTTGCCAACCAAGCGAAGTTCCGGCTTCGGCAATTCAGCGGCACGCAAGGGCAATCTTCTGGGCAAGCGGTCGGGTGCCGCCTGGTCACGCATGAAGCGCTTGACAATCCGGTCTTCGAGCGAGTGAAAACTGATCACCACCAGGCGGCCTCCTTGTTTCAAGACGGTCATGGCCTCAGGCAGCACTAGCGCGAGCTGTTGGAGCTCTTGATTGATATGAATCCGTAGAGCTTGAAAGGTACGCGTCGCCGCGTCCTGCCCGGGCTCGCGGGGCCACACGGTCGCGCGTACAAGGGCGGCAAGCTCCCCCGTGGTTGTAAGCGGCCGCTCTCCCCGAGCAGCCACAATCTTCTTTGCAATCTGGAAAGCAAACCGTTCTTCACCATAATTCCTTATGACCTCCGTGATCTCCTGCACCCCGGCCCGCAGCAGCCACTGTGCGGCGGTCTCACCTTGAGTCGTATCCATCCGCATATCGAGCGGCGCATCGTAGCGAAAACTGAAGCCGCGAGCCCCCTCATCGAGTTGCGGCGAGGAGACTCCGATATCGAGAAGCACCCCATCGACGCCCTCTTCTGCTGCAACCCCTGCCTGCCGAATGGCATTGACCAGATCGGCGAAACAGTGATGCATAACGCGCAAACGCCGGTCCTGGATGGCGTGGGCCAGCGCTACCGCCTGCGGATCACGGTCGAGTGCAAGCAGTCGACCGTGCGGACCAAGCTGTTCGAGAATCGCTCGCGTATGGCCACCGCCACCGAAGGTGCCGTCGACGTAGGTGCCGGCAGGCTTGATCTCCAGTGCTTCAACCGCTTCCCGCAGCAAAACGGTTTGATGCCGAAGCGACGTGCTCACAGCGCCAGATCTTCAAGACCGGGAGGCAGGAACTGATCGCCAAGAGCGAAGACGGCCTCCTGTTGCTTCTGCCAGCCCGCGTCCGACCAGATTTCGAAATGACTCCCCTGGCCAACGAGCCAGACCTGCTTCTCAAGTTGTGCAAACTGACGCAGTTCGGGCGCGATCAACAGGCGACCGGCAGCATCCATGCTTTCCTCGCGGGCGTTACCCACCAACAGACGCTTGATGGCCGCGGCCTGCAGATTGAAGCTCGAAGCCGACAATACCTTGTCGCGGATCGGCTCCCACGCAGATTCGGGATAGAGCAGCAGGCAGCGGTGCGGGTGGGCGGTCAGGACCAGTCTGCCGCTGGCAGCAGACGCAAGCGCCTCCCGGTGACGCGCCGGAATGGCAAGCCTGCCCTTGGCATCAAGACTCAACGCTGCCGCACCCTGGAACATCCAACCAGCCTTTGCTGTCCGCCCGTTAAAACCAACATTTTCCCACTTTTCGCCACTTACTCCCACTTTAAGTTAAGGACTCGCCTAAAGCAAGAGGTACTGCTTTACTTTTCTCAATGGCTACAATGACTTATGAGCGACTTTTGAGGTAGTTAGAAAGGAGATTACTCGCGATAAAACAAGGGGGCAATCATCACACTTAAAGTAAATTATTAAGATTGCGCCCTAAGTATTCGCATAAATGGCGAGTTGAATGCGAACATCCGGCAGCGATGTGTCATCACGTGCAGCCATCGCTGTCCGCCATGCAGGAATGAAGGATGAAGGGGGTGGGAAGCCAGTCGATAAGCCGGGTTCTGTCGTGGGCAGCCATTCCTCTAGGCGTACTGTTACCAGCACGCTCAAGCAGCCTACCCGGAAGCAGCGCGAGCCACGCCCATGCTTCCCTATTTGGCCTTGCTCCGGATGGGGTTTGCCGTGCCGTCCGTGTTACCACGGCCGCGGTGAGCTCTTACCTCGCCGTTTCACCCTTGCCTGTTTCCCATCCTCGGGAACATCGGCGGTTTGATTTCTGTGGCACTTTCCGTCACCTCACGGTGCCCGGTCGTTAGCCGGCATCCTGCTCTACGGAGCCCGGACTTTCCTCTCGGCTCCAGGTTTGCACCTCTTGCCCAGCGGCTGCCTGACCAGCTTCCCGTTCTGATTATACGCCTCACCAATGACGGCCCGAGCGAAATTGCGGGTGCTCAGCCAGGGAGTGCAGCCGCCAGAGAGCTGCCAGATTGACTCTGGACATGCGTGCGATCCCCTGAATGTTTTGTTGATGGTGGATAATGCGCAGTCCGCCACATGCTCTGCCTGCTCATGTCTTCCTGCTCGCTGCTGCTCCCCGCAACACCTGCCTGCCGCTGCCGAGGCCGGTATTTTCCAACCATCTGTCTGGCCATCGGTCTGACGATCGCCAGCCACTGCCCTTCCGCGACTGAAGCGCTGTCATGGTTCGCTACAGAACGCCCAAGGCTTGCCGCACAGCAGGCCGTCGACCTTCTTGACAAAGCCGCAGTGGACGGACTGGATGCGCAGGACTACAACGCCGAGGGGTTGCAGAAGGCCATTGAAAATGCCATCAGCGGAATGGCGATGGCGGAAGACCAGGTCACCAGGATCGATCTTGCCTTGACTTCGGCGATGCGGCGCTATCTCACCGACCTGCACTTCGGGCGCATCGATCCACATCAGTTGGGTGCAAACTATCGTCAGGCAGTCCGTGCATTCGACGCCGATTTGTTCCTGTCCTCGGCGATCACCGATGACCGTCTTGCCGAAGCCGTCCGCAGCATGGCCCCCGCACTGCCACAGTACGGCAGTTTGCAGGCAGCGCTTGCCCACTACCGCGAACTGACCGGCCACCCCGCCTGGCAACAGGACCTGCCACCGCTACCCAACGGCCAACTGAAACCAGGTGAAAAATATGCAGGCATTCCGGCGCTGTTGCAGCGACTCGAATTACTCGGCGACCTGCGCGCCGGTATTGCACCGCCAGGACGCTACGAGGGCGCCATCGTCGAAGGTGTCCGGATATTTCAGGAGCGGCATGGCATGGTGCCCAGCGGTGTGCTCGGAAAAGATGCCTTCGCATTACTCAATGTGCCCCCCGCAAGCCGCGCACGGCAACTCGAACTGGCGCTTGAACGGCTGCGCTGGACACCGCTGCTGCCAGCACCACGCGTGGTCGTGGTCAACGTTCCGGAATTCATGCTGCGTGCCTACCAGGTCAGAGACGGCAGAATCGAAATGAAGACCGCGATGAAAGTCATTGTAGGCACGGCGCGCAAAACCCCGACACCACTTTTTGATGCCGAAATGCGCTTTGTCGAGTTCAGCCCCTACTGGAATGTTCCGCCATCGATCGCCAGGAGCGAAACCTTGCCCAGGCTGCGCCGCGACCCCGGCTATTTCGATCGACAGGGCTTCGAATTCGTCGGGAGCGACGGTCGCGTCATCGTCGGCCTGGACAGCACCAGTCTTGATGCCGTGCAGCGTGGCCAGATGCGCATCCGCCAGAAGCCTGGGGCAGGTAATGCTCTTGGCGACATCAAGTTCGTATTTCCCAACAAGGACAACATTTATCTCCATCACACCCCGACACCACAACTTTTCAAACGCGACCGACGCGATTTCAGTCACGGCTGCATTCGCATCGAGGCACCGGTGGAACTGGCGAAATTCGTTCTTGCAGATGCGCCGGAATGGAGTGAAGCGCGCATCGTGCAAGCGATGCGCAAAGGCAAATCCATGACCATCCGCTTGCCGGAGTCCCTGCCGGTGGTCATCGCTTACCAAACGGCAGCCGTCCGGGACGGGCGAGTGTATTTTTTTCCCGACATTTACCGGCAGGACCCGCTTCTCGACGCTGCCCTGCGTCAGCACTCACTCGCCGTGCAGGCTTCCCACCCCGCCAACATTCCAGCAGAATCCACCCATTAGCCTTGCCATGGAGCAGTCATGCCGAAGCCACACTCACGTCGCCTGTTTCTCGCTCACGCCGCCCGACTGGTCGTCGCTGGCGCCGCCCTGCCACTGGCAAAGCCTGCACTGGCGGCCCTGCCGAATGCGCGCAGCCTCAAACTCGATCACACCCATACCGGCGAGCGTCTCTCGGTCGTATTTGCCCTCGGCGACCGCTATCTCCCCGAAGGACTGCAGCGTCTCAACCTGTTTCTGCGGGACCATTACTCGGGTGAAGTCGGCAGTATCGACCCGCTATTGTTTGACCTGCTTTTCCAGCTTCGACAGGAACTGGGCTGCGAGCAGCCTTTCCAGATCATTTCCGGCTACCGTTGCGCCCAGACCAACGCCAGGTTGCGCAGCACCGGTAACGGGGGAGTGGCAAAGCAGAGCCTGCACATGCAGGGCAAGGCCATCGATCTGCGCATCGCCGGCGTACCCCTGGTCGATCTGCGCGACGCCGCAATATCCCAGGGTGCCGGCGGAGTCGGCTTCTATCCGTATGACGAGTTTGTTCACCTCGACACCGGCAGGGTACGTTCCTGGTAGTCGGGCAGCGAGTCGTGCGCGGACTCGCTACTTTTAAGGCCTCTTAGGCGGATCGGCACGAACCAGCTGAATCACGCCTTCCGCGTAACGGTGCGTGAAAGGCGTACTCGAATCGATCCCTTCCGAGTAGTCGAGGATACGGTATGCGGGAACGCCTCGTTCAAGCTGTAGCTGCAGTGCCCGCCGCTTGAAAATCAATCCGGATTCCCCATCGCCACCGGTGCGAAAGCTCTTGGCGCGCATCGAAAGGCGGTAGGTATCTGCGTCAAGAATCCTTTCCTCAATCGTCCAGTTGGGCGCGAGAGGATCGTAGATGGCATAGGCCGCAACCGCAGCGGCAACGGCCAGTCCCAGATAAGCAGCATGGCCCGCATATTCCTTGACCGAATAACCCACCGCTCCGGCAATTACGGCGGCTCGGAGTGGCGCCACGCTCGGCATCGGATTCTGCGACTCCTTGAAGGAATAGTCAGAAACATGGCTGCTGTCCGGACGTGGTCGCAAGTACCAATCCACGTTTCCACAGCCACTCAGCAGAATGACCAGCAAGAAACCTGCAGGCGAACGCATGGCCCTGTCCTTGTGGCTCAGAGATATCAGAGATATTTGAAAAGGCTCAGACCGCTGATCTGTACAAAAGACTTCTGCGCAGCTTCCAGGTTGACCTGCTGCATCGTGAAGTCGGTGATCGCCTTCGCATAATCCAGGTCCTGAAGGTCCGACAAGGTCTGCGCATACTGAATATCCAGCGCTTCGGAGTTGCTGCTCAGGCCGTCCAGTTCCTGCAGGTACCCACCCACGGTCGTATGCACGCGGCTGACATTGACAAGCACCTGATCGAGATTGGTCAGGTGCCCCTGCAACTGGCCGGAGAATTCCGTTCTTGTCGTGCCCGAAGCCAGCAGTGGCGAACTCAGCAGACCGATCAGCTCCTGCATGGTCTGAAAAACACTCTTGTTGGCACTCGGCTTGATCGTGAAGGTATCACCGGCAGCAGGCAAACCATTGATCACCACTTGTGCGCCGAAGTCAACGTCCGGGATGGTGGTGACCAGCGGAATGGCTTGTCCCGAAACAAAGGGCAACACCGGGCTGACGGCCGTGGCCGGCAGGGGCGTACCTGACGAGTCTGGTGTCGAAGCATCGAACAACTGGTAACTACTGACGCCTGCAACCGATGAAAACTGCACCTGTAGCGAGAAATTTCCCGTCCCTTGCCAGGGGAAACCGGAATTCAAGGCGCTTTGCCATTTCTCGAGATCGAGCACCGAACCCGGCTGAATAATCCCTGAACCCTGGTTGGGAAAACCGCCGCTACCCGTGGCTGCCGTCGCAAAGGTGCCATTGCCTTCCCGGATATTCATGAACAAATCGCTGCCGGCCACATTGCTCGGCATCTGTTGAGTTGAGGTCACCTGCAGCAAACGCTGGCCATCATCCCCTGCGTAAGTGACCGAGGAGGTCGCACTGCCGGCAAACGGAATCGTTGCTCCCTGGTAACCTGAAAACAGGTAGTCACCTTCGGCACTCTGACTATTGGCAATCCCGAGCAGGCCGTCAAAGCTTGACGCCAGATCAATGGCGAGGGCCTGGCGATCGCTGTCGGACAGCACCGTATTGCCCGCCTGAATGACCCGTTCACGAACGTTCTGCAGCAGATTGGTCAAGGCGGCGAGCTGGTTGTCGACCAGGCCAAGTCGCGCGGTCGCGTCACTCTGATTATGTGCGTATTGGACGCCGACGTCCTTGGACTGCGAAACAGTGAGCACTCTGGCAGCGGCGACGGGATCATCCGCCGAAGTCAACATGCGGCGCCCGCTGGACATTTGATTCTGCAGCCTGAGGAGCTGATTCTGGCTACGCTCGATGCCGCGCAAACCAGAACCGTAGGCTTGACTGGTACTGATACGCATGTGACGCTCCTTAGGCCGACATTTGCAGAATCAAGTCGAACAGACTGGAACTGACTTGCAAAGCCTTGGCGGCGGCCTGATAGGCCTGTTGATAAAGAATGAGATTGGCCGCTTCCTCGTCGAGATTGACCCCCGAGAGGGATTCGCGGTTGTCTTGGGCCTGGATCAGCAGGGCCTGCTGCGCCGCACTACTGACCTGTATCTGATTTGCCTTGCTACCGGTCTGGCTGACCAATTGCGCATAGGCTTCCTGGAAGGAGGAGGATTTCCCGGCCATCGTATGCTGCGTCTGGAGCTGCGCCAAAGCCAGCGCGTTACGCCCATCGGTGAGCGCACCGGAATTCCTGGCAATTGAAAAGGTGTCGCCATTGTTGGGTACGCCAGTGATGGTAAAACTGAAGCCGGGTGTACTCGTCAGCGGGTCGAGAAGAGTAATCGTCGCCCCGCTCGTGTAAGGAACGACATCCGTAGTCGCAGCAATCACCACCGGAGCGTCGCCATTGATCGACACCTGCGCACCCACCGGAAAGTTTTGCAGATTGCCGCCCTGGTACTCCAGCGACATCGGCATCCCTGCCACAGCCGCCACATAGCCTGTTCCGACACTGCCTGCCGACACCTTGGCCAATCCGGTATTGGTCGCCCCTGTCGAAGTGCGGATTGGCCCGGCCGCCGTAATCAGGCGGGCGTCCGCCACAATCGCCGGATTGACCGAGAGTTTACGGGCAGCGTCGCGGGTTGGCTGAATCAGATAACTTGAACCGTCCAACAGGGTCGGAGAAGGATCCAGCGTAAATCCCTGCGGATCGCTTGCCAGATTCGTGTTGATTTCCCCGAGATCAGCCCCGCTCCATTGTTTATTGTCGGCAAGACGCGTCAGCGTCACACCACTCGCGTCTGCGCTCAGGCGGTAATCGCTGCTTACGAGATCGGTATAGAAGTTTTCGTTGAACGGGGGTGGGCTGACAAAAGCAGCGCTAACAGTCGGGCTGCCAGGCGGATTGTTGGTGTTTGCAATGACCTTCGGCGACGTCACCGAGAACAGATCCGGAGTAAAGCTGGTGGGTGCAGAAGAGAGCTGCGACTGACCGAGCAGGTCCTGCCCAAGAGCACTCTGCGCGTTGAAGGTGAGCGCTAGCGAGATCGCGTTGCGGCCCAGTTCATTGCTCGCCTGATCCAGCGATTCGCTCCGGAAAGTCAGCAAACCGCCGAGAGTGCCGCCGTTGAGCAGCGACTCCGGAATCTCGTGGACACCAGTCACGCCCTCCTGGCCAACCACCCGCCGGGAAGGATCGCTCGGTGATGACATGGTCGCGAGATCCATCGTGATCGAGCCGGCGACCAGTTGCTGGCCGCTCCCGATGAAAACATTGTAACTGCCATCGCTATTGGTCGTGATCTTTGCCTTGATCATCTTGTTCAGCTCAAGAACCAGCTGGTCGCGGGTATCCAGCAGATCGTTGGCGGGTTGGCCGGTAGCGACCTGGGCAACGGGGATTTGCTGGTTCAGCAATGCGATCTGTTTGATGTTGGCATTGATGCTGGTGACAGTCGCCTCGATTTGACCATTGACTCCGTCGTACATCTGGGCGAGCTGGTCACCCATCGACTGGTATCGAGTGCTCAAGGTCTGTGCCGCAGAGACCATGATTTGACGGCTCGCCAACTGTGAAGGATTGGCCGCAACCTCCTGAACACTCGTGAAGAAACCCTGTAACGCTGGCGACAAGCCAGTGGCCGGATCGGCGAGCAGGTCGTTGATCTGGCTGATTTGAGCGGCATAGCTGTCGAGTTGACTCATGCTGCTCTGCGAACGATTGACCTGGTCGGTCAGAAAGCGGCTATACATGCGTTCGACGGTCACCACATGGGTACCCTGCCCGAAAAAGCCGCTACCCGTCTGCTGCGCAAAATTGCTCGCCTGGATCGTCCGTTGCCGCGAAAAGCCCGGGGTATTGGCGTTGGCGATATTATGTTCGGTAGTCTGCAGACCGAACTGAGCGGCCTGCAGACCGCTGAGAGCGGTACCAATGATTCCTGAGCCCATGGCATGAGTTCCTCTATGACTATTCTGTAGACGGCACCTGCAGCGATAAATTTAGTCCCGGCGAGCGGAATTGCTCAGGCCATTAGAAAGTGTTGATTAATTGATTAATTCACGGCCCCGTTGCGATTGCGGCGCGGATCTTCTCTTTATAACCCAACATTGGCTTAACGTAAAACCGAAAATTTGGCCGCGCGAAGTATAGGCAGCAATGGAGGTCACAGTCTTGAATCCGGCCCCGGATCGTGCGTTGCTTGGGTACTGGATTTTTCGGTGATTTTTTCGTCACTACGCGGCGGTTTTCGCGGCAGCCTGCTGGCAAAGCCCGGTCGCCAAGTCATGCGCCGCAAGCAGCAATACCAGGCGATGGACGATCCAGTCCGGTGCATGACTGTCGCCCGCGCACTGGTGCAGGCGAAACTTCGCGGTCACGGCCGGCTGCTGCGGCAGTGGCGCGTCCCTGGACGGCACGAGATCGCCGACGGGCTGCTGGCCAGCCACCATTGCCTGGATCTGAATACCCTGCGTGGCCATGAGGATGCCGCGGCGCGGGCGTTCTTCGACGGTTTGCGTCAGCATCTGGAAGGCAGCCTCTTCGTTTTCGAGCAGCGCCGTCAGCATCCGCCGCCCGATCCGGTCAATTCCGTGCTCTCGCTGGTTTATACCCTGCTGCTCAACGAGGTCGAGGTGGGGGCTACCGCAGCCGGCCTCGACGTCTCAGGAGGGTTCTACCACTCCGCCGAGGATGGCCGGCCGACACTGCTGATGGACCTCGTCGAACCACTGCGGCCGCTCGCCGACCGCTTCAGCGCCAGACTACTGAAGTCGGAACTCGCTCCCGACGACTTTCAGACCG
>NZ_JDSS02000027.1:181154-184218 GCF_000584955.1 Candidatus Accumulibacter vicinus | reverse complement strand
AGCGAGAGTCTGTCGTGGCGCAGGCTCCATTCACCTGCAGGCGCGAGAACTGGGCACTGGCTGGGCGGCACGACCGCTGCTCCGCGTTTCTGGCATCTCGACGACGCCTGATGCGCGCGGGGGCATGGTAGGCTGACGCCGTCGCTGTGCTCCTTGACAATTCGACAGGTTTCTTCGACGTTCACCCCGCTGCAAGGTATTGACCGAGTCAAGGAACCTGCACCCGCGAAGTCATGGTCAAAAACGACCCCGCGTGATACTGTAGATACGCGGCTATACTTCGTGGAGAAACCATGCATGAAAGTACATCTGGCTAAATGGGGCAACAGCCTGGCGGTACGCATCCCTGGCGAGTGTGCCCGCCAGGCGCATGTCAAGGCGGGTGACGCTCTGGAAATCGAAGTCACGTCAACAGGCGATCTGCGCTTGCGACCCATGGCGACGGAGTCCTTCGATAAAACGGCGTTTCTGAAACAGGCGCAGGCACTGCGCGCCAACCTGCCCATGGGCGAACCGGTTGTCGAGGCGATGCGGCAAGCCGATCGTTTTTGATGATCTACACCGACACCAGTGTCTGGGTGGCTTTGTTGACACCGGAGACAGGAACGGCCCGGGTGGAACAGTGGTTCGAAGATCTGTCCGAGACGCTGGTCAGCGCCGACTGGACACTGACCGAGTTCCACAGCGCCATTGCCCTCAAGACCCGCATCGGCCAACTGCTCAGCCGGCAGGCCAAGGAAGTGCTCGTTCTCTTCGAGCAACTCAGCGCCGGCGGACTGACCTTGACGCCCGTCTCGCGGGTCGCTTACCGCGCGGCGGCGGCTCTGGTGGATGATTTTGAGCAGGGGCTTCGGGGCGCCGATGCCTTGCACATCGCCGTCGCCCAGGAGTTGGGAGTTCAGCGTTTCGCTACCCTGGATCACAAGCAGGGCGTCAATGCACAACGCCTGGGCCTCACCCTGGAATTCGGCTGAGTCCATGGCCTTCGACCAAACCACAAGAAATCGCCTGCAGCGCTTCGTCAACGAGGTGCGCAAGGAACCTGGCAAAGGGCCGAAGACCACCTGTGCGTCGCCCTGAGAGATTATGGCCGGGCGGCGAAGGCGACCTACCAGGGCCGCCTGTTTGCCCAGGATGCGCTGGAAGGCTTGCGCCTGATCGATCTCACTCGCAAAGCCTTCCGATTTGGTGGCGATGAATCCGCCGTTCGGCGCGCTCGGCACCGGCGTCATGGCCGACCTGGGGCACGGGGTGATATGACGCGATAGGCGAAGCCGCGGCGCATGTTCTCCGGAAATCGATGTAGAGGAAACCCGTATGCGGCAAAGCACTTCAAATTCAGACTACCAGCGAGCCAGGCGTCTGGCACTGGCAGCGCGCAAGGCCCATATCGAGTCTGGCGGCAAGTTGCTGAGCGCCGAGGAGATCAGTGCAGAGGTTAGCCGAAGTGGCGCTGGAGTCGTTCGATGCCGTGCCGGGGAAGCCGTTTGCTTATACTTCACGCGGCACAGTTTTCGGTTTTTGAAACCACTGCGGCCGCTCACCGACCGCTTCAGTGCCAGACTACTGAAGTCGGAACTCGCTCCCGACGACTTTCAGACCGAGGGCGATCGCTGCCTGCTGCACGATGGGCGGCGAGGACTTGTTTACCGAGCCTGGGAGCGCTTGCTTGCGGGAAGCATTGGCTGGCGGGGCGAGAGTCTGTCGTGGCGCAGGCTCATTCACCTGCAGGCGCGAGAACTGGCGCACTGGCTGGGTGGCACGACCGCTGCTCCGCGTTTCTGGCATCTCGACGACGCCTGATGCGCGCGGGAACGTGGTAGACTGACGCCGTCGCCTCGCTCCTTGACCATTCGACAGGTTTCTTCGACGTTCACCCCGCTGCAAGGGATTGAAAGAGTACAGGAAGAATTTTCCGAGGGATGATGGAAGCATTATTGGCCCGGTTCTTGACCCCGTTCACCTTTTCCGCCCCGGAAAGGCAGGCAGGGCAAGGGTTCCGGAAGGCACTGTCCGTCAGACCTGCCCGTTGATAGGGCTTTGTGACCTTGATTGCCGGAAGCCGTCGCCAGCGCGAGCCGAGGTCCGTCAGACCTGCCCGTTGATAGGGCTTTGTGACATCAAGGGCGGTGGTTGATAACCGAATCCACACCGAGTCCGTCAGACCTGCCCGTTGATAGGGCTTTGTGACCTAATTCCGGGCTGGTGTCGGCGACCGACAACGCAGGTCCGTCAGACCTGCCCGTTGATAGGGCTTTGTGACTACAAGTGCTGCTGCAAGGGCAAGGGCAGGCTTGCGTCCGTCAGACCTGCCCGTTGATAGGGCTTTGTGACAACAACAGCGGAGCTTGGGACAAGTGCGGGCACCTGGGTCCGTCAGACCTGCCCGTTGATAGGGCTTTGTGACTTCTTTGTTGGGGTTGGGGTGCGTTGCAACGCACCGTCCGTCAGACCTGCCCGTTGATAGGGCTTTGTGACGTGCAAGGCGTCGACGATCGGGTGCGCCGCCGTTTCCGGGTCCGTCAGACCTGCCCGTTGATAGGGCTTTGTGACCGGAGTCCCCCTACTTGTCTGAAATGTTGACGGGTGGTCCGTCAGACCTGCCCGTTGATAGGGCTTTGTGACAGCGGGACACTAGTACAGGATGACCTCCACCCTCTGTCCGTCAGACCTGCCCGTTGATAGGGCTTTGTGACGCGGCGGCGGTCCAGGTGAAGGTCGTTCCCTCGTCGGGTCCGTCAGACCTGCCCGTTGATAGGGCTTTGTGACGAGTGTGAGGGTTTAGGACAAGCCTGCGTACATGCGGTCCGTCAGACCTGCCCGTTGATAGGGCTTTGTGACTTCTCTGGGCGCAGCGACGAAGTGCGGGACAAGACAGTCCGTCAGACCTGCCCGTTGATAGGGCTTTGTGACTTGATAGGGAGGGCGAGCATCGCCACTACTCCGCATAGTCCGTCAGACCTGCCCGTTGATAGGGCTTTGTGACTTTACGTCGGCCGGACCTGTTGCCGGATCGTTCAGCCGTCCGTCAGACCTGCCCGTTGATAGGGCTTTGTGACCTCGT
>NZ_JDSS02000027.1:179724-180851 GCF_000584955.1 Candidatus Accumulibacter vicinus | reverse complement strand
TCCAGGGTTTTGCTGCCGATTCCCGGCGTCCGTCAGACCTGCCCGTTGATAGGGCTTTGTGACTCACATCGGACGGGCGAAGTCTGTCTTCCTTCGTCCGTCCGTCAGACCTGCCCGTTGATAGGGCTTTGTGACCACCTCCCGGCGCATCTTGAGCAGCAGGAACGCGCGTCCGTCAGACCTGCCCGTTGATAGGGCTTTGTGACCCGAGAGTGATTACGTTGGTGTGGTGGCGTGTCTGCGTCCGTCAGATCTGCCCGTTGATAGGGCTTTGTGACCCCCCGAGACCATGTCCCATCAGGCCTGCTCACTGATAGACCTCTGTGACGCGGTCGCGGCTAGACCTGGCACGACGAAGTTTTTCATCCGTCAAATCTCCCCGCTAATAGCGAGGGCGACTTTCCAGCAGCCGAAGCCTGCATCCCGGCACAGGCTTTTTTTATTTTTGTCTGCCGCTGCCCGTTGCATGGGTCATGAACATACGTGGCGCATAATCGCGGCAATGACAACCAATAACGAGTTTTCCGGCCTGGAGGTGTTCGGCCTGTGCCTGCATTTCGCGGCGCTCAGTCGCAGCAGGGGTTTTAGCGGTGCGGCCTGGCGCGGCTTGATGGGACAGGCACTGTTTCGGAGCGTCTGTTCGTTCCCGGTTCCGGCCTGTGCTACCTGCCCCGCCCTTGGCGCCTGCGCTTACCCGACCCTATTCAAGCCGGTGCACGATGCGGCCTTGCCGCCGTTCTGGCTGCACGGCTGGCAACACCGTCGTGAGACCTGGACCGTAGGCATCCGCTGGCTTGGTGCCCGGAATGTCTTTGCGGTTGGCGAATGGCTGACTGCACTGGGCGATCGGGGCGCGGGCATGGCGTTCAGTGGTTCACCTGTACGTATTGAACTCGCCAGCACGCCGGCGACGAATGGAGCAAGCTGGCGTCCTGGCGTGGGCTGGCTGACGATGCCTGCGGCAATGACGCTGACCGACGACCTGCCGCCTCGGCAAACCTGCCGAGTGCGCTTCGTTTCGCCGCTGGTCAGCAAGCACGTCGGCGACCCGCTATTTGGCGCCCTGCACACTCGCCTGCAGCGCCTCGTGCAGCAGCACGGTGACGGCAGCGACTTGCCGCGGCCCA
>NZ_JDSS02000027.1:177173-179379 GCF_000584955.1 Candidatus Accumulibacter vicinus | reverse complement strand
CTGCCCTGGCGCTGCCGGGTGCTGGCGCGGAAGACGATCCGCGTTCCCCTTGCACGGCGCGTGCTGGCCGGAACGCAATGGGATCTGGAACTGAGCGAAATCGACGCGGACGCCTGGCGGATGCTGTGCGCCGGCAGCGAACTGCACGCCGGTGGGCAGACCGGCATCGGTTGCGGGCAATATGAAATTCTGCCGGCGGTTGAGGCCTGAATGCGTCGCCGACAAAAGACATCATGGAAATCATCTGGGAGGGCAACAGGAAATGAATGCACCGGAGATGCTCGCCCGCCTGCGCACGCCGCAGGCGGACGGACTGGTCCTGCGGCTGAAGACGCTGACGCCGCTCTATACTGGCGGGATTGGTCAGCTTGGTGACCAGGTTCATCCATCCAACCTGCTCGGCGGCATCCGGCACTTCTCGTGTCTGGTGGCGCGGACGCTCGGGGACTCCGATTTCGAGGATGCCGTCTGGGGTAATCCCGGCCGTGGTGAGCAGAAAGCCAGAGCCAAGCAGGTGGCACTGCGCTGGGATACCTCGGCTTTGACGCGCGTCAGCCTGCCCGAAACGGTCAGGGTGCCCAGGGCCGGCGGCAGCGACTCGCGCTGGTACTTCAATTCCGCCTTTGAAGGCGAAGTCGGCCTGCAGCTTGCACGGCGAGGAATCTCGGATACGCACTGGCAGATCCTGAACCTGGCGCTGTCCATCCAGTTCCGCCACGCCACCTTCGGCGCCAAGGATCAGTTCGGGCTCGGCGTCTTGGCTGTTGCGGACGGCGCCCGCCCCTTTGCCGTGCCGCTGAACGTCGGCTGCGAACTTGGCAAACCCGTGCCGGCGACGGCCGGTCGGCTCAACCTGTTGCGCCATGCCTTCGGCCGGCTGCGCTTTCGCGTCGCGCCCGGACAGCAGCCCAGCTTCAACCGATCGGCCGCGCTGCAGCTTGCGCTGGCGACACGCGCCACCCTGCGCAACGCGCTGCGCGCAAGACCGGACGCGCCGGATGCCGAAAAGGCCCGTCTGACGGCGCTCCGCCACCAGATGCTGGGCAAGCTCAATCAGTCGGGCAGCGCGGTCAATGTCTCGGCAGCCTACGCCATCGCCGAGGGCATCGAATTGCGGCTTACGGTGGCACTCAAGCCGGAAGACGCTGCCGAGCGCAGCGAAGTGATGAACGCTTTCGCCAACGCCGCCGGCAGCATCGACGGCATGATCGATCGCCTTGGCTATCGCGTCGACGGCAGGATCGCCTGGGAATTCGGCGGCAAGCACGCCAAGGCGCGTGCCGCCTGGCTCAACCAGCTCGCAGGAGTGTGACTCATGAACTTTGAACTGCTCGCGGAAGAACGCGTCGCCATCGAATCGGGGGGAATCGCCGCCGCCCAATGGACCTGGCAGGCGCATGCCGCGTACCTGCGCCGAGGGGTCGTCAGGCCCGAGGATCTGACCGGGCGGCGCAGCGATTTCCTGATTCGCCACGCCATGGAACTGCAGGGAGTCGAACTGAAGGAGGTTCTCGACGACCCGAAGAAGGCGCGCGGCGGCGCCCGCTCGCTGCCCTGCGCGACGCGCGAGATCGACCGCGCCGGCCTGTGTTCGGCACCCGTCAACATCGCGGTGCTGCCGGCCTTTTCCGCGGCGCTGACGCTGCGCTTTCGTCTGCTGACGCCCCTCCTGACGCGCGACGACGATTCCTTCTATCTCTTCGACAACCCGGTGCGCAAGGACCATGTCTTTGGCGTTCCCTTCCTTGCCGCCGCCTCGGTGAAGGGCCTCGCGGCGGATGCCTTCCAGCGCGGCTTCCCGCACGGCTCGGCGTGGACTGAACTGGGTCGCGACGACCAGACGCGGACGATGCGCTACCGCCAGGACACGGCCGCGGCAACGCGCCTGTTCGGCGTCGCCAGCGACGATTCCGAAAAGCTCGCCAGCGCGGCCGGCCGGCTGCACTTCTCGCCGGTATGGTTCTCGCACGTGCAGTACCTGGTGATGAACCCAAGCAAGACCGACAAGAACGGCAAGCCCGACGGCAGCGGCATCGGCACCCAGCCGATCCAGTTCGAGGCCGTCGCCCCGGTGACCGAGAAGGGCAAGCCGGTGCAGGCCGAGATCAGCTTTTTCTACTTCAACCCCGCCGGGGCGAATGATTCGGACGAGGCCACGGCGCGCGCCGACCTCGCCTGCCTGGTCGGCGCGCTGGCCGCATGGTGG
>NZ_JDSS02000027.1:171167-177148 GCF_000584955.1 Candidatus Accumulibacter vicinus | reverse complement strand
ACGAGGCCACGGCGCGCGCAGACCTCGCCTGCCTGGTCGGCGCGCTGGCCGCATGGTGGCCGGCGCTGGGCCTGGGCGCCAAGCGCCTCGCCGGCTACGGGGCGATCGCGCCGCTGTCCGCCGTCTGTCGTGCCACGGGCTACGCGGACATGCAACAGCCGCTCGAGTTTTCGGGCGCGGCAAGCTGGCGGCAACTCGCCGAGCGCATCGCGAAAGGCAGGGCATGAAAAACGCATTTGACGAGCGCACCCGCCGCCTGATCCTGGCTGCCGAGATCGCCGGCTACCTGCACGACCTGGGCAAGCTGCATCCCGATTTTGCCGGCGAGATGCTGGGCGACGGCAAGAACCTGGGTGACGAGACCAGGGATTCCTGCGGCATCCAGGTCGCGCACGGAGCCATTCTCGAAGCGGGCCGTGCCTATCCACGCACCGCCGAGATGGCGAAAAAACCCGATCTGGCGGGCGTGCTGGCCGGGCTGCTGGCCGACCTGGCCTGGGCCGAGGCACTGGCGATCCCTGCGAGCTGGCTCAGGCCCGGCGCGGTGCAGGCATCCGGCTTGGGGGCGGCACTGCGCCAGCATCACGCCGGAAACGAGTTTCCTGCCGAGCAATTGTCGTTTCTTGGTGATCTGTATTCCTTCGGCGCCGACATTCGCGATTCCGCGCTCGACAAGGCTTCCGGTGTGGCCGAGGGTGGCAGGCAAGCCACGGCGCACGCTGAAATCGCCGATGCCTTCGGGCAAATGCGCGCCCCGTATTCGACCGAACGGCTTGCCGCTGTCTGGGACGACGCCATCGCCGTCATCAAGGCGCACGTCTTCTCGCCGGCTGCCACGCAGGACATCGCCGTTACCCGCCGCCGGCTGCTCGCAGAGCTGCAGCCGATTTTCTCGAGGGCGCTGGGCGAAACCCGTCGCCCGACCAACGACGTCACGCTCTGGCACCACGCGCACTCGTCGGCCAGTTTCTTCAAGGCGGCCGTCGCTGAAGGAGCGCTGCGCGCCGAAGTGAACTTCAAGCCACTGCAGACCGACAAGGGTGCCTTCGACCTGGCGCAGCTTGGCCGCGTGCGCTTCCGTCTGCTCGGTGTGCGCTGGGATTGGCAGGCGCTCACCCGCGGCATGCTCACGACGACGGCGCTGGTCAGCCTCTCTCATTTGCGCCGTGAAGTCGTGGATGATCTGCGCGAGCTTTTCGAGGAGAGATCCCCGGTCGGCAATCTCATCTACGAGGACGACGACGGCGTGCTGGTCCTCGCGCCCGGCTTTCAGGAAGACGAAGCCGCCAGGTCCGACGCTTTGTTCGCCCGGCACCTCCTCGACCCGCTGCAGGAGGCGATTGCCGAATGTATCGAACCTCTCGGCGTCGGCACGCCGTTTCGCCTGTGCTGGAGCGCGCCCGCGCTTTACCTCACCGACTACGCCGAAGCGCTGGGACTGCATGCCGATAGTTGCTGCCAGCGCCACCTGCAGGCCGGCGAGGAAAAATTGCGCGTGCTTTGGGAGTCGGCCAACGCGGAGCAGGGCAAGCTGATACAGATTTGCCCGCAATGCGGCCTGCGCCCGGCCGAAACGCGTGAATACGCGCTGACCGAAAGCCGCAGCCGCGCGCAGCCCCTGTGCGACGACTGCACTGCTCTCGCCGACCGCGATGCCAAGCGCTCCCGGGTGCGCCACCTGGCCGCCGACTTCGGTTTCCGCAGCCGCATCAGCACGATGGAAGAACTGGCCGACGAGGGCGACAGCAGTCGCATGGCGCTGCTCTCGGTGCAGGTGGATGCCGGCGCCATCGCATCCGGCACGTCATTGATCACCCAACTGGCGCGACCGGTCGCGTCGGTGCGATCAGCTTTGACAGCCGAAGACGAGAAACAAAAGGGAAACAACAAGAACCACAAGAGCGCAGACATCTCCTGGCTTATCGACAGCAACGCGCTGGGTAACTGGTTCGAAAAGCGTCTCGATGATCTGCACGCCGGCAAACTGCCCAGCAAGGATGACGCCAATCTCGCCCGCAGCCTGCTCGGTGAGACATTCTGGCTGACGAAGAAGGACGGCCGCAGCGCCGCGCCCGACGCGGTACACAAGGCGCTCGAGGTCGCAGAAGACTTCTTGCTGCGCGAGTCGGCCGCGTTGCCCGAGGCATGGCGACTTGCTCGCCACGACGGCGATCGCCTGGCGCTGTTCGCGATGCGCAAGCATGCCTCACCCGCCCGCCTGCAGCGCCTGTGGGATGACCTGCGCGCCCTGTGGCAAGAGCTGGCGAACGAAGTGGCCGGCACGCTCGACGATCGCCTGCTGCCTCTGACGCTCGACGCGCGTGGCCTGCGCTTCATCGTTTCTGCTGCCGATGCCGATGCCACGGTGGCCATCATCGGCCGGCTGCTGGCGCAGCGACTGTCGAAAGTACGCGGCGGTCTGTCGGCGCATGTATCGTGCGCCGTGATGCGCGCGAAATTCCCGCTCTACATCGCCCTCGACGTGCTCGGGCGGCTCGACGCGCGCGTGCCGCAGGTGCCGCACCAGACCTGGCGCGTCGAATCGGCGCGCACGGCGGCGGATGGCCGCACCGTCGACCTGATTTGGGCGACGCCGCAGGGGCTGGTTGCCTGGCAGGTCGACACGGCCACTGACGACCCCGGCCAGAGCGACATGTGGCACCCGCATGTCATCGCGGTCACGCGCGCCGGCAAGCCGGTCAGTGGCCCGCAACGACTCACACATGTCCTCGACCTGCTGCCCGGCGACGAGGTGCTCATTCCACCGATGACCTTTGATTTCATGGTCCTCGAAGGCTCGGCGCGCCGCCACCAGCTCGCCTATCGACGTGACGGCGAGGAGGTGCGCCGCCCGCATTGGGTGATGGACGATGCCGGCCGCTCGCCGCTGCTGCTCGAAGGCTTCGCGGAGTTCTCGCGGCTGGTCGCGGACAGCGGCTGGGATACCTCGAAGATCAAGGGGCTGCAGGGCGAGATGGTCGAGACCTACGAGAAATGGGTACGCGACGTTCCCGCCGCGCTGCGCCCGGCCGGCCGTGACGCCTGGCATGCCCATCTGCGCAACATCTTGCTGCGCTACGTGACCGGCGACGATGCCCCGGCGCGGCGCGAGCGACTCTTCAACGCCATCATCGACGGCCGTTTCTTCGACGCCGTTGAATGGAGCACTTTCGTTTCCAGAACCCACCGATCACTCAGCGAGGAAAACGCATGAAGTCGCATCCGCTCTACCTCTACGCACTCGACCCGACCCACATCGGTGCCGGCGGCTACCGCATGGGCCGCGTCGACCTGACCATCCTACGCGATGCCGGCAGCAACCTGCCCAAGGTGCCCGGTTCGTCGATCAACGGCGCGACGCGCTCGGCGGCAATCTATTCCTTGCCCGAAGACGAGCGGCAGCGGGCGATGGCCTACGCCCGCGCCACCATCGACGAGAAGAACAAGAAGCACCCGCACAAGGGCAGCCAGGACCCGATCGCCAGCATCTTCGGCTACGCCGAGGGCGATACGGAAGGTGAATCGCGCATCGGCGTGGTCTCTTTCCGCGATGCCGAAATCCTTGCCTTCCCGGTGCCGACGATGCTCGGACCACGCTGGGTGACTACCGCGCATCTGCTCGAAAGCGCGGGCTGCACGAAGGTGCCGCGTCCGGCGAGCGAGGATCAGGTGATCGTCCAGGCCGGCGCCGCTGCACCCAAACGGCTGAACCTGGGCTGGCTGCTACTGTCGGCTGTCGCGAAGGAGATCCCGTTCCCTGAACCAGCGAAGGGTCTGCCGGTGTTCGACCACCTGAAGGAGCGACTGGTCGTGGTGCATGACAACATCTTCCCAGCGATCGTCAACGCCAACCTCGAGACGCGCACCTCGGTCTCGATCGACTTCGAGACCGGCGCAGCCGCCGAAGGCGCCTTGTTCACTTACGAAGCGACGCCGCGCGGCACGCTGTTCCGCGGCCAGGTGGATGTGGACGACGGCCGCTTCCGCGAGCTTGTGCCAGCGGCGATGCCACTGCTGGAAAAAGCGCTTGCCCTGGCCTGCACTCTCGGGCTGGGTGGCATGACCACGCGCGGTTTTGGTCGCATGCAGTTCGCCCTGGTGAAGTGAGGAGGACACCATGCTGAACCTTGAACCCCTCGCCGCGCTCGCCGCCAACGAGATGGCTGGACATGATTCAATGTGCGCCAACGATGCTGAAAACATCATCACCAAGTCGCTTGCCGTTCTTGCCGAGCAGGGTCTGTATGCCTTCGGTCTCTTCCTCGCCACGCGCAAACGCGAGCAGGACCGGATACCGGCCCAGCGCATCGACCAGGAGGCGCGCAGGCTCCTGCAGGCTACCGGGCTCGCCAGCGTCGAGCAGACGCGCGCGCCCGACATGCCGAGCTTCTACCGCAGCCTCACCGCGACCCAGCCTGACGAATCGGCTGTCGAGGCGCTGCGCCGCATCCTGCTCGCCAAGCAGTTGCTCGAGACGACGCTCACCTACGGTCGCTATGCCGCCAAGGCACTGAAGAACGAGAGCTGAGACGATGAGCACCTTCGCTTTCTTCTCTCTCAAATTGCTCTCGCCGCTGCATCTGGGTAGCCGACGCGCGGGTGTAGTGGCCCAGACTCACCGGCATGCGCCGGGGCATCTGTTCGTGCATGCCCTGGCGGCGGCGGTCGGCGCCGCGCGTGGCGGTTTGCCGGAGCATTTTGCCGAGGCGCTGGCGGAAATCATGCGCCGCTTCCGTTTCGGAGCGGCGTTCTTCATCGACGGCGAAAGCCGGCTCGACGATACCGAGGTTGAGCGCCGACTGCTGAGCAGCAGCCACCATGTCACGCTCGATGGCGCGACGCGCTCGGCGGTCGAATCGGCGCTTTTCGAGGTGGAGCAACTGGCTGTGCCGGCCGGCAGCGGTATTCGCCTGTGCGGCGGCGTGTGGTTCGACGACGAGCGACTCGACGCGCACCGGCTGCGCGAGTGGCTGTCGATCATCCGGCTGGGTGGCGAGATCAAGACGGGCTGCGGCCGCGTGGAATGCGACGGATGGCAGGCCGATGCGTCAGCCTATCCGGGGATTGGTGCTGCGGTCGACGCGGCTGGTTTACGCCTGGCGGCGGGTGAAGTGTTGCCCGGCGCGGCGATCGACGGGGTCGGCGGCGTCCCGCTGCAGCCCTGGCTCGGTCGTCGGCATGATCCGAAGCTCGGTTTCGGTCGCTGCCTGTCGCAGGCGGTACTGGTGCGGATGCATGGCCGCAGCGAGCGCGATGCCCGCTTCCTGCCTTGCGGCAGTGGTGCGGCGACGGGCTGCTGGGAGACCGTGGTTTGAGCGGCGTGTACTGTGCCGGCCCGGCGTTGTGAGTGTGGGCCGCCCTCTTTCAAACGAAAACGTCAACCGGGATTTTCTCCATGGCCTCCGTCAACAAAATTTTCCTCGTCGGCAACCTCGGCACCGATCCAGAGACTCGTCAGATGCCGAACGGCGATGCCGTGGCAAACCTCCGCGTGGCCGAATCGGAATGCGGGTAGCCGCAGCTTTGTCGTTCTTTGAAAATTGCCGCGTGTGCCCCGTTGTCCTGGCATCAAGACGATGTCAGGGGCGGCAGCGATGCAACGAATGGTGGTACTGGCGAATTCAAGGAAGTGTGGCGGTTACTGCCTGGCCGGCAAGGCGCTGGACCTCGATGGCCGCGTTGGGAATTGGGTGCGGCCGGTGACGCCGTCTGTCTCGGATGGGCTGCCGTGGCAGCGCACGCGGTGCAGCGACGGGCGGCAGGCCGCGGTCCTCGATGTGCTGAGCCTGGAGTGGGGTCGGCCGGCGCCGAGCCTTCACCAGCGCGAGAACTGTCTGATCGGTCCAGCGGCGCTCGAGCGCTGTGGGCGCGTGCGCTGGGATGACCTGTCGATCCTCGCCGACAAAGCCTCATCGGGTTTGTGGCTCGATGGCTACTCCAGCCACTGTGGCTTGAACGACCGCGTGCCGGCGGGCCAGCTA
>NZ_JDSS02000027.1:163274-170818 GCF_000584955.1 Candidatus Accumulibacter vicinus | reverse complement strand
ATCCGGTCTGTCCGGTTCGCTGTGTCTGCTTGCCGTGAGCGAACTGGCGCTGTATGGAAAGCCGGGCCATGCGGGCCAGACGAAATATCGTGCCGACTTTCGCATCGGCCAGCGGCGCTACAATCTGGCCCTGACCGACGCGGTGGCAACCGCCTGGCTGGCGGGTATGCAGCGGCTGGAAGTGGCCGACGCCTACCTGTGCATCAGTCTGGCGGTGGCGTTTCGCGACGGCTTCGCCTACAAGCTGGCAACGGCGGTGATCACCAGGGAGCGAGCGGAGAGCATGCGATGACGGCCATTCAGACCATCGGACATTCAAATCATGACATCGACGCCTTCATCGCCCTCTTGCGACTTCGGGGTGTGACCGCGATCGCCGACGTGCGTTCTCAGCCGGTCAGCCGCCGCTTCCCGCAGTTCGACAAGAAGGCACTGCAGGCGAGCCTGGCGGCGGCAGGGATTCGTTATGTGTTTCTCGGGGAGGGGCTCGGCGCACGCCCGCACGACCCCGCTTGCTACGTCAAGGGCCGCGCCGACTTCGACCGCATCCGTGCCTCCGCCGCTTTTGCCGAGGCACTGGCGCGACTTCGCCGCGGCGCCGAGGAGTACCGGATCTGTCTGATGTGCGCCGAGCGCGACCCGGCCGACTGCCACCGCACCTGGCTGGTGGCGCAGACGCTGCATGAAACGGGGGCCGTGGTGACGCACATCCTGGCCGACGGCACCGTCGAGCCGCACGATGCGCTGCTGCGCCGCGTCGCCGGGGCAGACTCCGGTACGCCCAGCCTGTTCGGCGACGATGCCGAACTGCTGCTGGCTACCGCCCGCCGCGAGGCAGCGCGAGTCGCGTATAGCCCGGACAGGCCGCAAGGCGAGGAGGACGGCGAATGAAGGTTTTCACGATCGGCTTTACGCGAAAGACCGCCGAGCAGTTCTTCGGCCTGCTCGACCGCCCGGACCTCAAGCGCGTGCTCGATATCCGCCTGAACAACACCTCGCAACTCGCCGGCTTCACCCGGAGCGCCGACTTGCGCTTCTTTCTGCGTCGCGTTATCGGCAAGGACTACGTGCATCTGCCCCAACTGGCACCGACTGCTGATATGCTCAAGAAGTATCGCGACGGCAAGGGCGACTGGACTGCCTACGAGCGCGATTTTCTGGCGCTGATCAGCGAGCGTCGCGTCGAGGAAGCGGTGTCGGCGGAACTCCTCGACGGCGCGTGTCTGTTGTGCAGCGAGGCGACGCCGGAGAAGTGTCATCGGCGCTTGGTGGCGGAGTACCTGGCCCAGCGGCGACACGACCTGATCATTGAGCATCTGCTGTGAGTGCTGCCGCGCCCGGCCTCGAAAATGGGCCGTAGAATGCCTTCCTTTTCCGAATGCCCTCCATGACACCTTCCAACGGTAAACCACGCCATTCCGGCGCTGCTTCGAAGGTCAATCTCTGGCTCGCGATCGGCGACGAAACCGGGGATTTTGAAGATCCCCAGTCTCCGACTCTCCATGGCTCTGGCCTGATTCTCGCGTGTCCTGCCACTCTCGTCGCAGCACTCAACGAAAGCCTCGACGGCAAGACGATTCGCAGTCGAATGGACGCACCGGTCGAGGGACTCCGGAGCTGGTTGCTTGCCAAAGGTCCGGAGAAAGCTGAGGAACTCAAGAGGCACCACGTGCGCGAGGCGTGGCTTTACCTGCGTGAAAAGCGCGTCACGGGCGAATACCCGCTCGATGCCACGCCAGCGGATGAGGTTCTGAGGAACCTGCTGGCGGCGTTTCGCTGGTTGGCAGGACATCCGGGTATCGTCTCGCTAGGCATTCATGGAAGTGGAAGGGAAGTGATGAGCGATTTCGCTACGGGTGGCGATTCGATGGCGGTCCTCGGGACGCTCTACGGGCGGATGCTCGCGCTGATAAAGCCGTTTCTCGGCGCGTCGCCGCGAATTCGCATGCTCGCGGGTCGCCGTTCCGAAAAACCGGATTCCGACTCTATCCGGCGTGCCGGCCAGGATGTCCCGGCGCCTGCCTTCGGCAAGCGGCAGACGACCAGCAAGACCGGTGGCAATCGCGCTTTGCTGGACGCGATGGAGCGACAGTTCTGGCAAACCCTCGCCAGCATGGGGGATCAATGGCCGGTGCCTCCAGGCTCGGCCGCGCGCCAGACAGTCTTTGCCGGCTACATGAGCACGGACGCGTTGGTCACGGCGCTGGAGAGAGAAGACATACAGGCCGCCAATCTGATTCGCGGGGAAGAAAACCGACTGAACAGCTTGGCCGACCTGGCCTGCAGCTTGATGGCCGCAAGCTGCGATTCCCGGGCGCGAGATCTGCGCATCCGCTTTCCCGATCCGATCGGTCCCAATGTCCGCTTCTTTTCGGCAAGTGAGGTGATGGCATGAGCCGCTGGCGTTTTGCGCTGCGTCTCGACAGTGGCCTGGCTCTCTTCGCCGGACAAGCGGTGGCTCTCGCGTGGCAGGCCGATGGCCCTCGCCTGCAGATCGACGTGGCGCCGACTGCTGGCGGCAGTTCTCCGGACGAGGGCGTTTTCAGCACCTTGTCACAGGCGCTGCGGGCGCAGTCTTTCGCGGCTGCGGGCAAGGCGGGCGAGGTCGCGCCGCTGCCCATGCCGTGGCGTGTCTGGGTGAAGTCCACTGCGCTGCCGTCGACTTCGGATCTGCTCGCGGCCGAACTGGCGCTGGAACTCTGGTTGGTACCGTCGCGCGAGGTCAATGACCTCGATGCCGTCAGAGGGGCGCTGGCAGCCCGTCGAGCGACTCTGCATGAAGATGTTCGCGAGGCACTGGCCTATTGGCTGCTCGGCTCGACCCATCCACTTGGCGGGCGCCCGGATCTGGAGAAGTCGTGGCGCAGCGATACGCACGAGGTGCTGGTCAGGCGTTCGCCAGACTGGAGGAGCCGGCGGCGCCCACTCGAACCCTTGCTCGCCGCCGCACAGCGTCTGTTCAAGGAACTCACGCTCCGCCGCCGAATCCCCGTGACGCTTGCGAGCTATGAGGATCTGGCGGATTCGCTTGGCGCACAGACGCCGCCGTTGCCGATCGCTTTCCGCCAGGCCATCTGGTGGGAGGCGGGCTATCAACTCGCCGCACAGGGCCTTCATCGTGAGGCGGGTGCAGCAACTGATCGCTACCGCGAGGCCTGCTACGAGCTGCGGCAACGTCTGCCGGGGCTGGCCGAAGGGGAGATTCCCGGATTCGGTGTCAGCGTCGGGCGACGTGCCTATTACCAAGGAGACTTTCGCGCCGCGCTCGATGCGTACTGGAGGGAGTGGCAGTCCGGCTCCGAGCAGCACCGGTTGCGCCTGCGGCGCCTGATCGCTAACGTCTTCACTGACCTTGGCGCGCTCAGCGCCGCCCGCCGGCTGGCCACCGAGGCGTTTTCCGGTCAGGAGATCGACGGCGACCCGGAAGCCTACAAGACACTTGGCCGCTGCGGAGAAATCGCCCTTCGTGCGGGCGATCTGGAGTGCGCCGCCGATTTCTATCAGCGCTCGCACGCAGCTCAGGAAGAGTTATTCGGTACGACGGGCGTGAGTGGGCAGACCGCCGTCTATCGCGGACACGTGGCCCTGCTCGCGGGCCGCCTGGACGAGGCTACCGCCCGATATGCCGAGGCCCACGCGGCCGATGCGCGCAAGGACTCCCGCCTCAATGCGTATGCCCTGATGGGTGAGGCGGTGCTGGCGCTACAGCGTGATGATCGTGCCGCGGTCATCGCCTGCCTCAATCGACTTGAAGGCACCGATGAATCCTCGAACGATCGCGATGTCCTGCCACGCGCGGTAGTCGCGCTTGCCGCCGTCGCCGCCAGCGCGCCTCGCGACAAGGGTCTGGGCGCGATCGCTGATCTGCTCAAGAACAACTACATGGCGGAGACGCTGGCGCTGCTGCCGCTGGTCTATCCCCGCGTAGGCATGGCGAGCAAGGCGTTGAATCGCATCGCAGACACCTTGCAGCAATGGGACAAGGCGCTCGACGCCGTGCCCGAGTTGGTGGGCGAGCACGTGGATGGTGATCCGACACCGAGGACTTTGCTCGCGGTGATTGCGGAAGTGAGGAAGCGTGACAGCTGGCAAGCGCTGGCCCCCTGGCGCTCACGGATCTTTCCGGCTAGTCTCCTCGCCATCGCCAGTCCGCCAGCCTGATCCCGTTTCCTCTCTGCGTGCCATGCGGCGAGCCGTCCTCACAACGGCATCGTGCCGAGACGCGCCGCACTTCCAGGGTCGTCGGCGTTGATCTCCGCTACTGCCCTCGTTGCCGATTCCACCAGATCCGTTGCAAATGCTGTACCGACGCTTTCGTCCAGTTGGCCGAAGATGCCCTTGCGCCGTTGCTGGAAGCGATCAAGAAGCCGGCGGCGCTCATCGCCACGACCCGCAAAGCCCGACAGGCAGGCGGCCTCCAGGAGGTAACGGGCACGCTCCAGTGCGCACAGGGCGCGATCAAGACTCAGGGGCGGAGCGGCTCCTTGAAGACATGAATAGGCAATGGCATAGGCCCATGGCCCGGGGTCGTCGTCAGTGAGCCTTGCTTCGGCATGCGACAGCCAGCATTTCGCGAGCGTCAATTGCGCCGAATCGTGGCTGACCCAGGCGTGTGCCGCGAGTGCACGCAGCAGATAGGCGACGGTTTCGTTGCCGTTACCCAGCGTTTCACTGCTTGATCCCGCCAGTCGCTGCGCGACTTCGTCCGCAAACGCGGTGGCGGTGTCCGCGCGCACCTGGCCGGCGAGGTATCCCCAGGTCGCGAGATAGAGCTGCCAGGCCAGTTCGCGACCGCTGTCGGTCCTTGCCTGTCGGCGTTTTGCCGTCATGTAATCGAGCGCGAGATGCAGTCGGCCACGGCGGGCTTCCATCCGTGCCAGCCAGTCGAGGCGCTTGAAGTCTGCCCAGTAGCGATTTTCCGGGTCATCCCACAGGCAGTCCTGATGGAATTCGATGATGGCTGCGGCGCTCTCGGGTAGATTCATGTCGATGAAAAGATTGGCGAGTGCGCCGAGATACTCCGCCCTCTCGTTAACCGTCAGATCGGGAATCTGGAGTCCGCGTGAGAGGTACCTGGCCATCTGCGCGTAGTTACCGACCCGGCGTGCCGCCGAGGCCAGGCCACGGATCGCCGCTGGGGATTCCGCATCGCCGAGCTGTGTGGAGAGATCTCGCATCGCCGGATGGTCGTGTTTTTCCGCCAGCCAGAGCAGCGGCGGCAACATCCAATCACGAGTCAGCGGCCAGGCTTGCGGGGAGGTCGCGTGCTGGTAGGCGGCGAGAAACTCGTCGCGTGTCGTTTCGTCATCGAGGGGCGGGCGGCGAGAGTTGCCATGTTCGTCATCCCACGTCATCCGGTTCCATGCGGCGCACGCTGTCGGGTCAATGTCGCATTCACCCCATATCGTCAGTGCAAGCGGATTGCCGGCGCCATCGAAAGCTGCTCTTGCTCGCGCCAGCCACGACCGGTTCTCGCCAGGGAGACGAGTCCCTGCAAACACGCTCTCGACCACGCCCGCCATTTCCGGCGCCGAGATATCGCCTGTGGCGACGATGACGGTGCGGCATCCCTGATTGAGGAACTTCTGCGCCAGGTCGCCCATCGCCCTGTCAACATTGCAGGCGAGCAGCCAGATGCGCTCGGGCATCGGGTGGGCGACAGGCAGGGCAAAGGAGTTTCCATCGGCATCGACCAGACCGTGCGACCGGCCATGGGCCACGATGATGAAGTCGCCGGTCGCGGCCAAGTCTCGTTCGATAAAGGACGCCCGGCTCCTGCGCAACCTTTCGGACTGGATCAGCGGCTGGAAGCGGTCGAGGAAGGAAAACTCTGCCGGTGGAAACAGATCGAGAAAGCGGGCGGGCTGGTGGGTGCTGGTTTCCTCGCGATGCCAAGTGGCTCTGCGGATGACCAGGGCTTGTGCAGCAAGAGGTCGGCCCCCAAGGGCAAGCGCCTCCCAGCGCAGGTGTTGCCAGGATTGCGGCAGGCTCGGTTCGAGCAGCAGTAGCCAACGGGCGGCAGGATTGGGCGATGGCATGACCGGCAGCAACTCGGGCAGGAACGCCTCGACGGCCTGGGGGGGCTCCGCCATATTGGGAAGCGGTAGTTTTCGATGCGTGTCTCGCGTGAGGAGGTGCAGTGCGGCGCTCTCTTTGGCGCGGTCTTCGCGCCACAGGGCAACGAACGGCAACATGTGGTTCATGGCCAATCGGCAGGCGGCTCGGAGGGTTCAAGGGAGAGTTCGAGCCGTCTGCCGCTGGCGGTGATCAGCATCAATGCCGTACTGCCCTGGTCCCAGGCGATTGTGTCGGTATCGCCGGGTAGAAGGCTTACTCTTTCTTCGACCTGCGCGCCTTTCCGGACTTCGACCACCAGCGGCTCCGTTCCGACTGCCGTCACTTCCATCCGACCCTCGCCTTTGGCGGTCAATTCATGCAGCCGCAGGCGCGCAAGGCCGGGCCAGGACAGGTCGGGAAGGCCGGACGCATCGTCGCCGCTCATGGGCACGGCCACCGGTGGCTCGGGCAGAAGAATCTCGGCAGCCCTGCCGGCGGCGGCGATCAGGCGATTGAGCAAGCTTCCTTCGCGACCCGCAGGGATTTCCGCGAGTGCGCGCAAGGCCAGGCGAGCGGGTTCGCGAACCGCCTCGGCGGCTTCGAAGTACAGTTGCTGATAGCGGTGTCTCGCGTCGTGCTCACTGCCCAACGGGCTACCGGTGGTCACGCGCAAGCCTGTTGACGTGGTTCGCGATGCCGCCCGTCCCGGCCAGGCGGCGATGTTGACCGGCGCCTCGGTCACGGCGAAATCGGCGGCCAGCGAACGTACCGCTTGCAGACGGGCTGGTGACAACTGTCCGACGATGCGCGCCGCCATTGGCAGATAAAGGTGCACGGGGTTCCATAGCTGTACCATCGCCGCTTCTGGGTCGAAGGGGGCGTCCTGTTCCTGCAGGACGAAATCCCACCAGCCGGCGTAGTCGGTTTCCGCCGATACCAGCCAGCCGTGCCAGACGGCCGCGGCTTCGGCAGGCGCGTCGAGCAGGACGTACAGGGGGGCCATCATGATGGCGTCGAGCTGCGCGGGCCGTGGGGTGACGATCTTGTCCCCCCTGACGATCTGACCGGGCGCCGGGAGGGCAAGGGAGGCCAACGGGGCCGCTGCCACACGGCGCCGGATGATGTCGCGAATCTGGTCGGGAAGGGCTGGCGGGGAGCGTGTCTCTTCATCGAACTTCGCCGTGCGATCGTCCTGGATATCGTTGTGGTATTCCGTCCATTCCGGCGAGCGGCGCACGGTGTCGGCGATGGCTGGCGACGTCTCGCCGCGTTTGACAGCCTCGATCAGTCCTTCGGAGACGCCAAATAGGCGCCGCTCGATCTGCTCGATCGGGGGAGAGAGCGGAAAGTGCTTTTTCATGTGGCAGCCTCCTGCTGTTCTGCCCATGACAACGCTTCGAAGCAGAGAATTTTCAAGACGCCAAGAATCAACGGGCTGTTTTCAGGCGGACCTTCCCGGAGCCCTTGAGGTAAGTCATTGATTAATT
>NZ_JDSS02000027.1:148928-163249 GCF_000584955.1 Candidatus Accumulibacter vicinus | reverse complement strand
AGTTACAGCATAACTGCGCTTGCTGGCTGGGGGAAGATCCGTCAGGGATGAGCTCAATGCCAAGCGAGTCGACGATCCAACGGCCAAGCAGGGTCCCGGTAAATCCATCGACGTCGCCGCCACGCCAATTGAAACCGAGCTTCTCGGCTTTGTAGGCCTGTGACCTGATGCTCTTGCGCCGGGCGAGGTGTACCAGGGGTTCGGAACGTGCGGCGTCAGGGCAGTTCGAGAGCGCGACAAAGAGGCGGACCCATTCTTCGCTGGCGGCCAGCCAGGCGCTTGCTGACACTGCCACTTCGGCCGGCGCCAAGCCCGCTTCCGCCAGCTCTGCAAAGATGTCCAGGCGACCGGCCGCAACATCAAGGGCCTCGTCGAGCGACGGCGGAGACTCACGTTCCAGATCATGTTCGTCGGGGACTTCATGACTCGTTCTCACCTGTCTACTGCGGATCAGGTCCCGCAAGTAGCGCTGATAGTAGAGTCGCAAGGCTCCGACATGATCGCAGCGACTCAGCGAGTCCAGGCGAAAGACCTTGTCCTGGAAGAATTCCAGAATGTAGACCTCGCGATCTTCAGGCAGCCCAGCCAGTTCACGCGGCTTGTAGTTCATCAGGACGGCTACGGAGATCTCGTACAGTCGTGTCCAGCCGGCTTCATCAAGATCGCGTCGGCGGCTCCAGAGATCACGCAACTCCGCATCGAGTGGGTGGTTTGCGCTCATGAGTCAGTAGCAAGACTTCAGCCAGGTCAGCAGTTCGATACGTGCCGGCTGCGGCATAACCCCGATCTTGCCCTTGAGACGCTCACCACTCACCACTTTTACCGACTCCGGGCAAATTAATCAACACTCTCTTAAGCGCTTAGCGCCTGTCGCAGCGTTGCCCCATTGATGATGCGAGCCAGTTTGTCGGCGTACATCGGGTCAGTGGCGTAACCCGCCTGCTGCAAGGAACGTGCAAACTGCACGCCATCCTGCTGCCCAATGACCCCCGCAAAGCGGGGATTGCTGCTCAGAACTTTTGCATAGTCGCGAAAGGCCTCGGCATACGAACCATAGACGCGGAACCTGGCGCGTACCGATTGGGCTTCCCCTTTGACGAACTCGGTGGTCTGCACTTCGACTGTTGGCCCCGACCAGTTCCGTCCGGCCTTGATCCCGAACAGATTGAAGCTTGGCGAACCATCGGCGGCCTTGATCTCACGTTTGCCCCAGCCACTCTCGAGTGCCGACTGTGCGACAAGAAAATGCGCGGGCACGCCGGTCAGTGCGGCCGCCTCGACAGCCTGTGGCCAAACGCGATCGACAAAGGCTCGCGCATCGGGTGACGTGCCGGCCGTGCTCACCGCGCCGCTCTTCATCGCGGGGGACGCGGCAGTGCTGCGCTGGGCACCGGCCACGGACCGGATGGTCGCCGTACTCGCGTTGATCTGCGCAGACAGCGACTGTTGCAGCAGGTCGAGGGGCGAGGTTGCCGGGACCGCTGTGCTGGGAGTCATCTGCCTCGCCAATTGCTTTTCGATCATTGCGGCGAAACCGAGCGGTGCTTGCGAAGCGAGATCCTGCGCCATTTGCTGGTCGCCAATGGCCGTGAAAAAACGGCTCTGATCGCTATCCAGCAAACCGCCGGCGGCATTTGCATCGCGCATGCTTTTCAACATCAGGTGCAGCAGCATGCCTTCGAACTGTCGCGCGGCCTGCCGCACGCCGGCTTGCGGATCCGCCTTGAGTCTGGCGCGCAGATCGCCGCCCAGAGCCGGATCGATCGCCAGACGATTGACCCCGAGATTGGCGGAATTCATCCGTGCAAGGCTCCCCTTGGTGGTCTGCTCGACATATGGGTTCAGATGATTTCGAGGTCGGCGCGCAGCGCGCCCGCAGCTTTCATCGACTGCAGGATGGACAACAGATCCTGCGGGCCGGCGCCCAGCGCATTGATTGCCTTGACCACCTCGGCGAGACTGACGCCTGCCTTCAGCTGGATCAACGAACCACCTCCCTGTTTGATCTCGATCTCACTCTGCGTCGTGGTCACTGTCTGCCCGCCAGCCAGCGCGTTGGGCTGACTGACTTTCTGTTCGCTATTGATGATCACCGACAGATTACCATGTGCCACCGCGCAGGAATCGATGGTCACCTTCTGGTTCATGACCACCGAACCGGTCCGGGGGTTAATGATCACCCTGGCAACGGTTTGGGTCGGCCGCACTTCAAGGGCCTCGACTCGTCCCAGGAAAGCCACCCGGCTATTCGCTTCCTCGGGGGCGAGCACGCGAATCAGGCGGCCGTCCACCGCCTGCGCCGTACCCGGGCCAATCTCGCGGTTGATGACCTCGACCACCCGCTGGGTGGTGCCGAAGTCGGTCGTTGCCATTTCGTAATGAACGAATGGGCCCTGCCCGAGTGCCGTCGGCACCTCACGTTCGACGGTGGCGCCACCCACCACCCGCCCGGCAAGCAGATGATTGACCACCACCTTGCTGCCGGCTGCTGCGGCTCCCGCACCGGCCACCAGCAAATTGCCTTGTGCCTGTGCATAGATCTGACCGTCTGCCCCTTTCAGCGGCGTCATCAGCAACGTTCCGCCGCGCAGACTCTTGGCGTTGCCCATCGACGATACGGTGATGTCGATCTGCTGCCCGACCCTTGCAAAGGGAGGCAGATTGGCGGTCACCATCACTGCTGCGACGTTCTTGAGCTGCAGCGATTGCGTTGTCGGCAAGGTTGTCCCGAGTTGCGCCAGCATGTTGATGATGCTTTGCGTGGTAAAGGGGGTCTGTGTCGTCTGGTCACCACTCCCATCCAGTCCCACGACCAGACCATAGCCAATCAACTGATTGTTGCGCACGCCCTGTACCGATGCCAGATCCTTGATCCGCTCGGCTGCGACCGGAGCGCTCAACAAGCCCGCCAGGGCGACCAGAATGACTGTGCGCCACAGACCCCTGCCGACTTGCCTGTCCATGATCGGTGCCATCAGCGGTTTTCCTCAGAAAGGCATGAAGGTCAGGAAGAAGCGCGCCAGCCAGCCCATGACCTGAGCTTCACTGATCCCGCCGCTTTCCTTGTATTCGATGCGTGCATCCGCAATCTGCGACGATGCAATGGTGTTGGCAGCATTCACGAAATAAGGGTTGATGATCCCTGACAGGCGGATGTACTCCTGCCCATGACCAATCGCCACCTGCTTCTCGCCGGAGACAAGCAGGTTGCCGTTTGCCAGCACTTCGATGACCGTGACCGTGATGGTACCTGTAAACACATTGTTGGCGGCAGCCTCCCCCTTGCCGGCAGCAGTGTTGCTGCTACTGCCTTTGAGTTCAATCAGCGACTTGCCGGGCAGATTGACGTTTGGTCCTGACGAGGCGCTGATGCTGCCAGTCTTGGAAAGACTGCTGTTCGACTTGGTCGCGGCCGAAGTGTTCTCGGTAATCGTCACCGTGATCGTATCGCCGACATAACGAGCGCGCCGGTCTTCGAACAGGGTTCGCGATGTTCCGGCCTGGTAAATGCTGCCAGTCGCCGCGAGGCTGGCAGCGAGTGCGTCGGGCCGCTGCGCGGGGCGTGCGCTCATCGGTTGATGGACGTTGGTTGGCGGCACCGTCGTACATGCCCCCAGCAGCAGTCCGGTCAGCGCCAGCAGAGGTCTCGCCAAGAGCCATGCCTTACCCATCCTGTGCATCCTGCTACAACTGGGTCAGACGCGCCAGCATCGCGTCCGAAGTCGACACCACCTTGGAATTGAGTTCGTAGGCCCGTTGCGTCTGGATCATCATCACCAGTTCCTGCGCCACGTTCACATTTGACGCCTCGACGAAGTTCTGCAGAACGACCCCGGAACCATTGGTTCCTGGCGTATTCGGTGTCGGCGTACCACTCGATGCGGTCTCCAGGTAGAGATTTTCGCCGACGCTCTGCAAACCCCCGTTGTTGATGAAAGTTGCCACCTGAATGGTTCCGATCTGTACCGTTGCTGGCGAATTCGGCTGCGTGATGCTGACCACGCCATCGGTCCCGATGGTGATCGTCAAGGCATTCTGCGGAATCGTGATCGCGGGCTGCAAGGGATAGCCATTGGCCGTCACGATCTGCCCCTGATTGTCTTTCTGGAACGAACCATCGCGCGTATAGGCAGTCGTGCCATCGGGCAGCAGAACCTGAAAGAAGCCGGCACCGTCGATCGCCAGATCGAGGCTGTTGCCGGTTTGCTGGAGCGAACCCTGCGTGAAGATGCGACCCGTGGACACCGGGGTCGTTCCGAGACCGATCTGCAGACCATCAGGAATCTGGGTAGTCTGTGACGACTGGGCTCCCGGCTGACGAAGGGTCTGATAGAGGAGATCAGCGAAAATGCCACGTGCCTGCTTGAAACCGTTGGTGCTGACGTTTGCCAGGTTGTTGGCAATGATGTCGATTTGCACCTGTTGGGCATTGAGGCCGGTACTGGCGGTCCATAGCGAGCGGATCATCGGTATTCCTGTCAGGCATTGATCGTGAGAATCTGGGTAGCTGCACGCGCGTTGCTGTCCGCCGTCTGCAACATCTTGATCTGCATTTCGAACTGGCGCGCCAGACTGATCATCCGCACCATCGCGTCCACCGAGTTGACGTTGCTGCCCTCAAGCGCTTCCGGGACGAGCTTGACGTTCTCGTCGGCAAGCGCCTCGTCGCCGTTGCGGATGCGAAAGAGTCCGTCATCACCGCGCACCAGATCGTTCTCCGGCGGGTTGACCAGCTTGATGCGGCCGACTACGCTGGCGTTATTGATCGCTCCCGCACCGAGTCGCGGGATGCTCGATACCGTGCCATCCGGAGCAATCGTGATGTTGTTGTCCGGCGGCAGCGAGATCGGCCCGCCCTCGCCGAGCACGTTGAAGCCGGAGCTGGTCAGCAGCACGCCGTTGGCATCGGTTCTGAGATTGCCGGCACGCGTATACGCCTCGCGACCATCGGCCCCCTGCACGGCAATCCAGCCAGCGCCGTTGACCGCGACGTCGAGCGGTCGCCCGGTGACCGTCAACGGCCCCTGTTCAAAGACATTGGCCAGCGAAGCATCGACTGCGAATGCCCGCGTCGGCGCGCCCGCGCCAAGGACCTGTGCAGCGCGGAAACGGTGCTCCATGGCCCGGTAACCGACCGTGGCAACGTTGGCCAGATTCTGCGCAACGCCGGCCTGCTGCAGGAAAGCCTGTTTGGCGCCACTCATTGCGGTGTAGATCAGACGATCCATGGTTTTCGTCGCGTTCTTTCGCTGTTGAGCTTAATGTGAAAGTCGCGTCAGCAACTCATGAATCGCCCCTCCCCACTCGCGAGAGAGGGGCCGGGGAAGAGGGAAACGGTCATGACTTTCATGATCGAGGGTGCCTGAAAAAGTCATCGCCGTTAGCGCAGGTTCACCAGGGTCTGCATGACCTGATCCTGGGTCTTGATGGTTTGTGCATTGGCCTGATAGTTGCGCTGTGCTGAAATCATGTCGACCAACTCCTTGGTGAGGTCGACGTTCGAGTCTTCCACCGTCGCCGACTGGATCACGGCGCGTGTTCCTGTCCCCGGCGCGCCGAGCAGCGGCGGGCCTGAGGTCGAAGTCTCACTCCATTCATTGTTGCCCAGATTCAGCAGGCCATTGGGGTCGCTGAAATTGGCAAGCACGACCTGTCCAAGGTTGCGCGACTGACTGTTGCTGTAGCGACCCTGCAGGATTCCGTCTCTCGAGACGCCCACGCCCACCAGACTGCCCGCGGCATATCCTCCCTGTATCAGACGATCGACGGTCGAATCATTGCCGAACTGGGTAGTGTCGGTGTAATCGATACTTCCCGGCGACCAAGGCGTGGTGGCACCGTCCGTCAGATCCCATTCCGGCATCGGAATGGAGAACACGGGGTCTCCTGCAGCCGGTGCTGGCACCACGCTCGTCAGTACCCCCGTGGTATCGAATACCAGACTCCGACCCCCCGGAGCAGCGTCCGCAGACAGCACCCCATCAAGGGTCGCATAGATATCCCATGTCCCGGGAGTCGCAGTACGAACGTAGTACGTGCTCAGGTTGTGCATCACCCCGAGGGTGTCGAAAACATTCAGGGCGGTCGAGAAATTGTACGATTGCGTATTGGCAGGATCGAAGGTGGTCACCAACGGAATCGGATCAAGTGCGTCGAGATTGATTGCCGCGCTGATGTCTCCAGCCAACGGATCGCTGGTTGCCCGCGGCGGAATCTGGCTGGCAGACAACTGTATCTCGACCGGGTTGGTCGGGGAAATGTCACCATTCTCAGCAACCGGATAGCCGGTCAGACGGAGGTTCTTGTCGTTGATGACGTAACCTTCCTTGTCGAGGTGAAACTGGCCGTTGCGTGTATAGGTGATTGCCCCTTCATGACTCATGCGAAAATAGCCGGGACCATTGAGTGCCAGGTCCAGGGGATTGTTGGTGGTCGTCAGATTACCCTGGGTGAACTGTTGCTGGATTGCCGACACCGTGACCCCGATACCGATCTGCGAACCGGACCCGAGACCCAGTGAAGCCGCGTAGAGATCCGCGAAGTGCGCATCTGCCCTCTTGAAGCCAACGGTGGCGACGTTGGCAACGTTGTTGCCGATCACATTCAGCGACGCGGCCGCCGCATTCAGACCACTCAAACCCTGTTGAAAACTCATGGTTGACCCCTGCTCCTAGAAAATCTGCTGTACCTTGTTGAAATCCACTCTGCCCAGCCCGGCGAGTTCAAGCTGGAAGGCGCCCTTGTCTCTGACCAAAGCAGAAACCGTGCCCAACTGCATCGCTTCTGCGGCCACTGTTTCTCTGCCGCGCACGGCAGTGATCGTGAAACTGTAGTTGCCTGGCGGTGCGGTCGTTCCGGAATCGGTCTTGCCATCCCAGGTAAAGCCGAAGCTGCCGGCATCGCGCGCACCCAGATTCCGACTTTGCACCACCTTACCGGCGGCATCGAGGATGGTCAGCGTCACCTTGTCGGCGGGGCCCGCAAGATTGGCACCGCCACCAGCTCCGCCGTCGCCCAGAGCAAGCCGGGAACCAGGAACGAGAACGCGCTTGCCAATCAGAGCCGCTGCCTGCATCGACTGGCTGTCGTTGAAGTTGCTCAACAGGGTCTGCATCGTCGCGTTCAGATTTTCGATACCGGTCACCGTGCTGATCTGCGAGATCTGCGTGGTCACCGCAGCGTTGTCGAGCGGGTTGAGCGGGTCCTGATTCTTCAGTTGAGTCACCAGCAGCTTGAGAAAGCGGTTCTGGACATCCTCGCTGCTTGAACCCGTATCGGTCACGCCGCCCTTTGCCTGGGCATTGATCGCCGCAAAAATGTCGCTGCTTGAATTGACTGCTGATTGCACGGTGTTCATGAGTTTCTCCGGTATCTCCCATTCGATGGCTACTGACCAAGCGTCAGTGTCTTGAGCAGCAACTGCTTGGTGGTGTTCATCACCTCGACGTTGTTCTGGTAGGCGCGCGACGCCGAAATCATGTTGGTCATTTCTTCAACCACATTCACATTGGGCATCGCGACGTAGCCTTTTTCGTCAGCGGCAGGATTGCGTGGGTCATAAACCATACGCCCCGGACTGTTGTCCTCAACCACCTGTGTAACCCGAACCCCTTGTGCCGCAGGGTTGCCCATCGGTGTTGCGGCAAACACCACCTGTTTGGCCCGATAAGGCTTGCCGTCCGAACCAATCACGCTATCCACATTCGCCAGGTTGCTGGCGACCGCGTTCAGGCGTATCGCCTGTGCGGTCACTGCACTGCCGGCCACAGCAAAGGTATTGAACAGGCTCATGGCAATTAATGTGAAAGTCGCGTCCCGCAAGCATGCGAAGGTCCGGGAGAGAGGGAAACGAATGCGTTCATGATCGAAGGTGTCTACAACAGCCGTGACCGTTAGGGCTGCAGAGCCGCGAGCAGGGTCTTGACCTTGCCACTGAGAAAACTCATGCCGGCCTCGTAGTAAATGGTGTTTTCAGCAAATTGCGCTCGCTCGACATCCATATCAACCGTATTCCCATCGGCACTCGCCTGGCTGGTCTGGCGATACATCAGGCGCACCGGGCCAGAGTCCGCACTGCCCTGAAGATGACGTTCAGAGGTCGTGGCCAGATTGAGATTGCCTTCGCCGTGGCCAGCCAGCGCGTTCTTCAGCGCTGCAGCAAAATCAAAGTCCCTGGCCTGGTAATGCGGTGTATCGGCGTTGGCGATATTCCCCGCCAGCACCTGCTGCCGATGGACACGCAGCGTTAGCGCCTGGTGCCCCGCGAAAAGCGTGCTGTCAAGCTTGCTAGCCAAAATGGTCTCCTCTGAAGGTTGACGAGCAGAGTTCAAGCAATAATGATGCCAATCCTGCGATCCGGGCGCAGGCAATGGCTTCGACTTCGGACTGCACCTTTGCGGTACCGGTGTTTGCCGGCTTTCCGGCAAATATTGCCGCTGACCACAAATTGCTCCTATCTTCCAAGGAAGCAGGCATGGACTTTCTGGATTCGCTGAGGCAGGCCGCTCGCGATGGCAGTAGCAGTAGGGCGGCGAACGACATGACGAGGTCTCCCCGGTTGCAAGGGTTTGCGGGAATCCAGCCTCGGTTCTCCTTGCCAATGAACTCGCTTAGGCCATCGTTTGTCCAATCGCCGTGAACAACAACAGGGAGATTACTCATGCCATTTCGACCCCGCTTTCTCGTTAGCGCTTGTCTTGCTGTCGGCGTACTTGCCACCGCTTGCAGCAGCACGGAGGAAAAGCCAACCGTGGCAGCGCCCGGACCCGCGTCGCAGGTGGTTGCCCTTCCCTATGAACAGGCGGTGCGCAAGGCTGCGCAGGACTTGCTGGCCAACGCCAATCTGGCCAAGGATCAGAAATACAGCATGGTGGTTGATCCACTGGTAGACGGTAACAGCGGCATGCAGACCGAGGCGACGGTGGCAATGGAACAGTCGGTCGTTCAATTGGTGAAGGAAAACTATCAGCAGGTCGACGTCAAACCCTTCAACAACGAAACCGTCGCCACGCTTCCCTTGCTGATGATCGGCACATTCACACCCATCAACCTGCAGGGCAAGTCTGACGGCGAGCGCGATGCCTACCGCATCTGCTTCGCGCTTGCCGATCTGAAGACCGGCAAGATCATCAGCAAGGGTCTGGCACGCTCGCTGCCCGAAGGATTCGATCCGACGCCCTTGCCTTTCTTCCGCGAGATGCCGGTCTGGGCCAAGGATACGGCTGTCGACGGATACGTAAAGACCTGCCAGGGAACGAAAGCCGGCGACCCGATCAATCCCGCCTACATCGACGCCGTGCTGGCCGCATCGACGATCAGCGAAGCAACCAAGGCCTATCAGGCAAAGAAATACAAGGACTCGCTGGCCCTCTACCAGTCGGTCCTGACGAATCCGGCCGGCAACCAGGCGCGCGTTTATGCCGGGATTTACCTCGACAATCAGAAACTGGGGCGTACGAAGCCTGCCATGCAGGCCTTCGGGCAGTTGGTTCAAATGGGCCTGGCAAGCGACCGGCTCGCCGTGCGTTTCGATTTCAAGCCTGGAGCAACCGCCTTCAGCCAGGAACAGCAGCCCTATTCGCTGTGGTTGTCGGAGATCGCCAAACAGTCGCTGCGACAGTCGTCCTGCATCGAGGTCGCCGGACACACCCGGCGGGGCACCTCGGAGCAGATGGACGAACGCCTTTCACTGCAGCGCGCCGAGTTCGTCCGGCAGAAGCTGGTGGCGGCCAACCCGGCCCTGGCGAAGCGGTCGATGGCCAAGGGGTATGGTTCGCAGCGCGCAATCGTCGGTACCGGCAAAGGCAACGAATCGGATGCTCTTGATCAGCGCATCGAGTTCAAGAAAGTTTCCTGCTAACGGTCATGAAAGTCATGACCGTTTCCCTCTCCCCCAACCCCTCCCCCGCGAGGGGGGGGGAGGGGAGGTTCGTGAGTCGCATACGCGACTTTCACATTAACCCATCACCGATTCCGACCACCGTGCTCGGCATCAGGGCAACTCTTCGACAATTCACCTGGGCACTCTTCTGCGCACTGCTGGGCGGATTTCCGCCAGCCGCCGGGGCGACCGCACAGGTCATGGGGACGATGCCCAGCCTGCGCATTGAAACCGGGACCCATGTCGCCCCGATTCGCGCGGCAAGCATGGATCGTGATGGCCGCTATGCCGTCACGGCATCCGAGGACAAAACCGCGCGCGTTTGGGACGCTGCCAGTGGTTCGCCACTGTCGGTTTTCAGACCACCGTCCGGACCCGGCAACGATGGTAAGCTGTATGCGGTGGCGATGGCCCCGGACGGTGCAGTTTTTGCCACAGCCGGCTGGTCCGCAAGCAATGACGTTTACCTGGTCCGCCGCAGCGATGGCCAGATCATCCACCGCATCACCGGACTGCCTGATGTCGTCACGCATCTGTCTTTCTCTCGCGACGGCCGAATGCTCGTCGCCGGTCTGTGGGGCAGACAGGGAGTACGCGTCTTCCAGGGCACCGAGTCCTGGAGCAGCGCGCGCGAACTGCAGGGTGACCCGGACTTCTCGGATGAGGTGAATGCGAGTGTCTGGTCACCTGATGACAAGACAGTCGTGGTCAGTAGTGCCGATGGCTTCGTCCGCGCTTACGAAGCGACACCGAAAGGCCTCAGGCTGCTTTCGCGCAGCACACCCGGAACGGGCGTGCCTTTTGGCCTGGCTTTTTCACCCGATGGGCAGACCGTGGCCGTCGGCACTTCGGACCAGGGAAGCGTCGCCCTGCTCGACGCGAAGACCCTGAAAATGCGCAAGGTGCTGTCGCCTGCCAAGGGCAGTCTCGCGCGCAGCCTCAGCGTTGTCGCCTGGTCGACGGATGGCAAACGCGTTTACGCGGCCGGCAGTTGGGTCAACGACAAGGGACGGTTTGCGATTCTGGTCTGGCCTGATGCTGGCCAGAGCGAACCCTCCGTCATTCCGGTGGCGCGTAACACGATCACTGCGCTGCACGCCACCCCTGATGGCAGTTTACTGTACGCGACCGCCGATCCCGCGTGGGGGATGCTTGCCGCCAACGGACAATCGCAGTTCACCATCGGCAGCAGCTTGCTGGACTTTCGCAACCAGCGCAGCCGCTTTCGCCTGGCTGCGGATGGCAGTGCGCTCGCCTTTCAGGACGCACGGCCCGGTGACACCGGAGATGCCTTCGACACCCGTCAACTGGCCTGGGCAAAAGCCGCCAGGGATTGGCAGGCACCGCGGACCTCAGCCGGCAAGACCATGGTCGACAACTGGTTTGAGCGGCAACAACCGTCCATCAATGGCAAAGGCCTCGGCCTGGACGCCAACGAGTGGTCGCTGGCAGCGAGCGTCTCTCGTGACGGCAACCGCATTGCCATCGCCACCAACTTCCAAATCCGCCTCTACGACCGCAACGGCCGCGCCTTGTGGAAGACTGCTGCGCCCGCGACACCGTGGCAGGTGAACACCAGTGATGACGGCCGCTGGGTGGTCGCCGCGTTCAGCGATGGCACGTTACGCTGGTACCGGCAACACGACGGCAATGAGCAACTCGTCTTCTTCCCACAAGCTGACGGACGCCGTTGGGTCATGTGGACCCCGGGAGGCTATTTCGCTGCCAGCCCGGGCGGTGAGAATCTGGTCGGCTGGCAGGTCGATCGCGGTTCGGCACAGGCCGCGGATTTTTATCCGGTATCGCGCTTTCGTACCGAGTACTATCGGCCCGAACTGATCAGCGAAGTCATCAGCAAGGGCAGTACGGACGCTGCGCTGGCGGCGCTCCCGGCCAGCGCAGCGGCCCCGCCCGGCGGCCAGGCAATCCGCGAACGGCTGCCGCCGACCGTGCGTATCGTTTCACCTGACGCAAGCAACTGGCCCGCCGGTAGCGACATCAAGCTCCAGGTCGCCATTCGCGCACCGGCCGATGCCCCGCCAACCAAACTTCGCGCGCGGATTAACGGCCAGCCCGTTGCCCTGCCGGCGCTGTCTGCCCTGCGCAGTTCGCGCGCTGATGCCAACGAGAGCATCTATGAAGTGCCGCTTTCCCTGTCGGGACTCGAAGCCCAGATCCTGCTGTTCGCCGAGAACAAGCATGGCGTCTCGCCCGAAGCGACCTTGACGCTCAAGAAACCCCCAGTGACTGCCAAGGAAGCCGCCGCTGCGGCGAATGGTATGGGTATGCCCGCTCCTGCATCCGCGCCGGCCACCGGCGGAGTGGACCTGCGACCCGCACTGTACGTCCTCGCGATCGGCATCAGCAAATACCAGGATCCTTCGATTCAGCTCGAGTTCGCTGCCAAGGACTCGACCGATTTGTCAAATTTCTTCAGGGCCCAGGAAGGCGGTCTGTACCGTAAGGTCTCGGTTCGTCTGCTCACCGACCATGCCGCCAAACGGGACGATGTCCTCGACGGACTGGAGTGGATTCGCCGGGAACTGACTGCGCGGGACGTGGGAATGGTCTTCATTGCCGGGCATGGCGTCAATGATGCTGACGGCACCTATTACTTCCTGCCACAGGATGTCAACGTCAAGGCCCTGAAACGCACCGGCGTGATCTTCAGCGAGATTCGCAACACGCTTGTTTCCTTGCCCGGCAAGGCGATGTTCTTCATCGACACCTGCCATGCGGGCAATGTTCTCGGCACGGGCGCGCGCTCGCTTCGCCTCGACACCACCGCCGTCATCAATGAGTTGTCGAGTGCCGATAACGGGGTCATCGTGTTTGCTGCGGCAACCGGACGCCAATATGCCCAGGAATCACCCGACTGGGGCAACGGTGCTTTCACCAAGGCCATCCTCGAGGGATTGCGCGGGAAAGCCGATTACAACAAGTCCGGCCGCATCACGCACAAGATGCTCGACCTCTACGTCTCGGAACGTGTCAAGTCTCTGACCGAGGGCGCGCAGTCGCCGGTGACCATCGTCCCCAGCGGCGTACCCGACTTTCCTCTCGTCCTCGGCCAGCGTTAATGTGAAAGTCGTGTCAGCGACTCACGAATAGACTGCGAGCTGCCGTCCCTGGGCAAGGCACCCCATGGCAAAACCTGTTCATCTTGTGCAATCCGCGGGTACACAAGGCGTTCGCCGCACATGCCTGATCACTTCGGCTTTGCCGAAAAGGCAAACTGCGGCAGAATGCGAGGATTGTCTTCGCCGTATTGACTACAGGGAACTCGATGTCGGAACCAGAAGAGTACGAACGGACTTGGGTCGTACGCCAACCCGCGGCCCCCTCGTCTCCGGCGGCTGCAGCTTCGGCTGCCGCCGAAGCTAGCGTCAGCAGCAATGCGCTACCGTTGGGCACGCACATCGGGGAATTCGAACTCATCAACCTGGTCGGCATTGGCGGTTTCGGAATCGTATACCTCGCCCACGATCTCTCGCTCGGGCGCTACGTCGCTCTGAAGGAGTACATGCCATCCTCGCTGGCAGAGAGAGTCGAGGGTCTGACCGTCGCCGTCAAATCAGCGCGCCTGGCCGAGACTTTTGCCATTGGTCTGCGCAGTTTCGTCAATGAAGCACGGATGCTTGCCCAGTTCGATCATCGCTCGCTGGTGAAGGTATATCGCTTCTGGGAGGCGAACGGCACGGCCTACATGGTGATGCCGTTCTACGAGGGCATTACCCTCAGGCAGGCCCTGCAGAAAATGCCTGAGCCGCCTTCAGAGGAATGGCTGAGGGGCTTGATCGACCCCCTGCTCGACGCGCTGGAGGTCATTCACCAGGAAAACTGCTTTCACCGCGACATTGCGCCAGACAACATTCTGTTGCTCGCCGACGGACGCCCACTATTGCTCGATTTTGGTGCGGCTCGGCGGGTCATCGGCGACAGGACGCAGGCACTGACGGTCATTCTCAAGCCAGGTTATGCACCTCTGGAGCAGTATGCGGAAGACCCCCATGTCAAACAGGGCGCATGGACCGACCTCTATGCCCTGGCAGCCGTGGTCTATAACGCAATCACCCGCAGGCCACCCATGGCATCGGTTGCCCGGTCAATCAACGACACCATGGTCCCGCTCACGCAGGCTGCAGCTGGACGCTACAGCAAGACCTTCCTGCAGGCCATGGATCGGGCGCTGGCGGTCAGACCTGAAGATCGTCCGCATAGCGTCGCCGAGTTTCGTGCCCTGCTGGCAGGGACGGAGATGCCGGGCACGCCGGAGGTGACCGCGCTGCCTGTGACCGAGCAACAGGCTGCAACGACCACGGTCAGCCAGGCGCCGGTGGAAAAGAAACGGAGCAAGGCCATGTTATTGGCTGGGGTTGGCGGCACACTTGTGGCGGTTGCTGCGGGTGGGGCGTATTACGCACTCCGGCCGCCACCCACT
>NZ_JDSS02000027.1:145398-148903 GCF_000584955.1 Candidatus Accumulibacter vicinus | reverse complement strand
CACGCCTGCCACACCGGCGACAACACCGGCTGCGCAGCCGACAGCAGAGATTCAGACGGCAGACCGGAAGTCGCTCACCGAGCAGCAGCTGGTCGACATGTTGCTCGGCAAGAACGGGGCGACGTCAACAAAGGCCGTCAAGCCGTTTGACCCGGTCGATATCTTGCAGGAGATTTATCGACACCGCGATCCCGAGCACGTGGTGGCGGTGGTGCCGGAGAAGGCCAGGGTCAAAATCGGTCAGGACAAGCTGCGTTTCCGCGTCAGTTCGCACAAGCCGGGCTATGTGTACATTCTGATGGTGGGCACCAATGGCCGCTTCAACCTGCTTTTCCCGAATGCCATTGACGCCGATAACGGGATTGCCGGGGACGGTGATCTGAGTCTGCCTCGCCCCGGCTGGGCGATGACGCCTGACGGGCCGCCGGGAAGCAATCGCTTCGTGGTGATCGTTTCCGACAATCGACGGGATTTCTCGGCAACCGGCCTGCGCAAGGTCAATCCGTTTGCCGAGTTTCCGCTCGAGATCGCCGACCGCATCGCGCATGAGGCGAACTTTGCAGCCACCAATCCTTTTGCCGGCAAGGTGATCTGTCCAGCCAGTCGCGCTTGCTCTTCCAGCTATGGCGCAGCCCTGTTTGTCATCGACGAGATCATCTGACCGAAAACGTCAACGGCCGCAGAGAACCCCGGAATGCGGTTACTCGTCGAGCCGCCGGATGGTCACCCGACGATTTTCTGGAGCTTCGGGCCGGACCGGGTTGAGCAGTTGTGACGGACCCTTGCCGACGGGTTTGAGCCGACTACGATCAATCTGGTGGTTCTGCGACAGATAGCCAACGACGCTTTCGGCGCGTGATTGCGACAACTGTCGGTTGTATTCCTCGCCACCACGCGGATCGCTATGGCCCTCGATAGCGAAGCGGAACGGAACAAGTTTCTCCGAATTCAAGGCCCGGCCCACCACATCCAGCGACTGCTTGCCGTTCGGTGTCAGGCCCGCCGAGTTCGTTTCGAAGGTAATCAGCAAGGACGCTGCCGCCGGTTTCGCAGGCGCCAACGAACTTTCATCACGAGTGACATTGATCGAGCGCGATTTCGTCCGGGCCGGGGCCGGGGCGAGCAGATCGACCAGCACGCGTTCATTAATCTCCTCAGCCCTGAGCACCTTCTCAGTCTGTGCGAGCGATACCGCCGGAACCAGCGTGCACCACAGCAATCCCATCATTCTGACGTATTTCATCTGAAAACTCCCTGAAAACAACTACGAATTGATAATACTACCACCCTGAACGCGCTCCGGCAGGAGCGATGTAACACCCAGGCACCATACCTGCAGGGGGGCGCTGAACGTGCAACTCACCCTGCCCTGGGTCACCGCCCGGAATACGCACGCCACTCGGGGCGACTGTAATCGATACCGGCCTGCGTCGGGAGCGTTGGTAGATACAGCATACGCCATTCACACACACTCATGCTCATCATCGGGCTCCGGTTTGCCGCGCTTGACGCCTGGTAAAGTCCGCTATAATCGTCCGCAAACCGTTCCTTCCCTTTGCCTCGGGCACCTCCGAGGGAGCCTCTTGCATGCGCAATGAATTGCTGACACCCGAAGTCATTCCCCATTCTCCACTCGGTCTTACTCCGCCGACTTCGCCGGCGACCTCGCGGCATGCCGACGGAACATTGGTCGACCGGTATGGCCGGCACGTCACTTACCTTCGTCTGTCGATCACCGATCGTTGCGACTTCCGTTGCCGCTATTGCATGGCCGAGGAGATGACCTTCCTGCCACGGGCGCAGGTGCTGACCCTCGAAGAGTGCCTGCGCATTGCCAGTGTTTTCGTCGATCTCGGCGTGACCAAAGTTCGGGTGACCGGCGGCGAGCCGCTGGTTCGGCAAAACGCCCTCTGGTTGCTCGAACAGCTGGCCCGCCTGCCGGGTTTGCTGGAGCTGGTGATGACCACCAATGGTTCGCAGCTCGATCGATTTGCCCCGGCCTTGCGCGCCGCGGGTGTCCAGCGCATCAACATCAGCCTCGACACGCTGCGTGCCGACCGTTTCCGGGAGATCACCCGCGTCGGCGATCTTGGCAAGGTGCTGCGTGGTCTCGACGCAGCGCAGGCGGCTGGTTTCCGGCGCCTCAAGATCAACACGGTCATGATGCGCGGCAGTAACGATGACGAATTGATCGACCTGGTCGAATTTGTGGTCGAACGCGGTATCGATATTGCTTTCATTGAGGAAATGCCGCTCGGCGATATCGGTCACGCGCGCCAGGTCTTCGGCAGCGAAGAGGCCCTGGCGCATCTGCAGACACGCTTCGTACTCCTGCCATCCACCGAAACCACCGGCGGGCCGGCACGTTACTGGCGAATTCCCGGTACCTCGACGCGCGTCGGTTTCATCTCGCCGCACAGTCACAATTTCTGCGCCAGCTGCAACCGCGTGCGCATCACTGCCCGTGGCGAGTTGTACCCGTGCCTCGGCAACAACCATGCTGTGGCACTGCTGCCGCTACTGCGTGCGCATCGGACCGATGATGCTCCTCTGCGGGCGGCGATTGTCCACAGTATGGGCATCAAGGCTCAGGCCCATGACTTCAGTCACCAGATGGACGCACCGCAGGTGGTGCGCTTCATGTCGATGACCGGCGGCTGATCCCCGGCAGTCCCTGGCCGGGGCGGTCGCGCGCGCCCCGCGTGACGAACCGACAACCCTCCACCCATCCTGCGAAATCTGCCATGCATCTCACTGACCGCTTCAGTTGTTTCAACGATTACGATCCCGATGCACTGTCGGTCGAGCAGGCACGAACCTTCATTCGCAGCCAGTTGACACCGCTGCAGACGCAAGAAAGGCTGGCGCTGCGCAGCGCGCTGGGACGCATTCTGGCCAGCGACGTGATTGCACCGGCCAATGTGCCGGCACACGACAATTCCGCGATGGATGGCTACGCGCTGCGTCATGCCGACCTGTCGAGCAGTGGCGAGACCCGCCTGCGCGTCGCCGGGACAGCGCTAGCCGGCCAGGCCTTTACCGGCAGCATGGCCGCCGGTGAGTGTGTGCGCATCATGACCGGTGCGCCGCTGCCGGCCGGCAGTGATGTGGTGGTGATGCAGGAAGTCGTCGAGGTTGCTGGCGACCGCGTCGTCATTCCGCCCGGGCAGCGCTGCGGCCAGAACATCCGCCGCGCCGGTGAGGACCTCGCCGCCGGACAAGCGGCGCTCGCAGCCGGGCAACTGATCCGCCCGGCGGAACTTGGTCTGATCGCATCGCTGGGTTGCGCCGAGGTCAGCGTCTACCGCCGCCTGCGCGTCGCTTTCTTCTCGACCGGCGACGAACTGTGCTCGATTGGTACGCCACTGGGCTGTGGCGAAGTCTATGACAGCAACCGCTACACGCTTTTCGGCATGCTCTGCCGCATGGGTTGCGAAATCCTCGACCTCGGGGTCGTTCGCGACGAGCCGGCGCTGCTTGAGGCGACTTTCCGACAGGCGGCCGC
>NZ_JDSS02000027.1:138439-145051 GCF_000584955.1 Candidatus Accumulibacter vicinus | reverse complement strand
GCCGACGTGGTGATCAGCAGCGGCGGGGTCTCGGTTGGCGAGGCCGACTTCGTCAAACCGCTGATGACGCAACTGGGCGAAGTCCTGTTCTGGAAAATCGCCATGAAACCCGGTCGCCCGATGGCTTTTGGCCGCATTACCGCTGCCGGGACAGGTGGCGAGGAGAAGGCTGCAGCCTGGCTGTTCGGCCTGCCGGGTAATCCGGTGGCGGTAATGGTCACTTTCTACGCCTTCGTCCGCGACGCGCTCTACCTGCTGATGGGCGCCGACCCGCTGCCCGTCGTGCCGCTGCTACCGGCACGGTGCAGTGTCGCACTGAAGAAGTCTCCCGGCCGTACCGAGTACCAGCGGGGCATCCTCAGCCACGCGCAGGGCCAATGGTGCGTTCGGCCGACAGGTGCCCAGGGTTCGGGAATCCTGCGCTCGATGTCCGACGCCAACTGCTTCATTGTCCTGGAACAGGATCGCGGCAGCGTCGCCTCGGGTGAGACGGTCAGCGTGCAAGTCTTCGACGGCCTGGTCTGAGGTCCGGGTGGGCTTTGGTGGTCGAGGCTTGCCGAGACGACCTGGCAAGCAGTACCACGGCCCGAGATGACCAAGGAGAAACGATGACCGAAATCATGCAGCGTATCTGGTCCTACTTCTGGCTGCCCGAAACCAAGTACGTGATTGCTGCTGTCGCCATCTTTGCGTTGCTGTCGCTGCGCCTGTTGCCCAAGGAACGTCGGCGAGTCGGCGGGACGGTGGCGGTATTCGGGCTCTGCCTTTGCGGACAACTCTTCGGGGCACTGCTTGAGGCGCTCGATTATTCACGCGTCGCAGTGATGGTGCATGAGATCTTCGTCATCGGATCGGGGATGGCGCTGTTTCGCCTGGCGGCGATCTTCGTTTTTCGGGTCATCCTGCCGCGCTTTGGCATGGTCGTCGTACGTATCGCCGAGGACATCATTGTGCTCGTGGTCTACGCCGTTTTCATTATGGGGCGGCTGCACATTGTCGGATTCGACCCGTCGAGTCTGCTGACCACCTCGGCGGTGCTCACCGCTGTCCTGGCTTTCTCGATGCAGGACACCCTCGGCAATGTACTTGCAGGCGTCGCCCTGCAACTCGATAACTCGCTGCGTACCGGCGACTGGATCAGGATCGAAGACATCACCGGCCGGGTTGCCCAGATCCGCTGGCGGCAGACGACGATCAGGACACGTAATGGCGACGTGGTGGTGGTCCCCAACAGCCAGTTGATGCGTGGCAAGTTCACCGTTTTCGGCCGCACCGACATCACCCCCTGGCCCTGGCGACGCTGGGTATGGTTCAACGTCACCTATGAATCATCCCCGACGCTGGTGATCCAGAAGATCGAGGCGACGATCAGCTCTGCCGAAATCCCCAATGTCGCGCGTGAACCTCGCCCGACCTGCGTGCTGATGGAGTTCGGTCCGGGCTACGGGCGCTACGCACTACGCTACTGGATGCTTGACCCGCAGCCCGATGATCCCACCGACTCTGCCGTGCGGGTGCATATCTTCGCTGCCTTGCAACGCGCGGGCATGCAGTTGGCGGTGCCCGAGCAGTCCCTGCATATCACCAAGGAGAACGAGGCCTACCGGGAGTCGCTCCATCGGCGTGAAATCGAGCGACGCATGGTCGATCTGCGCAAGCTGGAACTGTTTGCCGGATTGCAGGAAGAGGAACTGCGGACCATCAGCGAGCGTATGGTCCATGCGCCGTTCGCCTGCGGCGACGTGATCTTTCATCAGGGCGACGCGCCACACTGGCTGTACCTGCTGGCCGCTGGCGAAGCCGAGGTGTGGATGGATTTTGCCGACCATTCCAGGCGCCTGTTCCGTACCATTCATGCCGGCGGCACCTTCGGCGAGAAAGGGGTGTTGACCGGTGAGGCTCGCCGCGCCTCGGTCATCGCCAAGACTGACGTGGTCTGCTACCGACTGGACCAGGCCACGGTTGAAGAAGTCATCCGCTCGCGCCCGGAAATCGCCGAGGCGGTTGCCGAAATTCTCGCACGCCGTGAGGCCGAGATGGACGCATTCATTCGCCAGTTCAGTAACGCTTCCAGCGATCACGCAGTGTCTCAACCGAAGGCCGGCATGCTCGCCATGATCAAGAATTTTCTTGGGCTGTGAGGAGCGAAACAATCACTTCACGCATAGTCCACGCTGACATTGTCGCTCCCCAACCATTCGCGAACCGCCGTCAGCAGGTCATCTTCGAGGCGAACCCGATTGGCGTCGCCGAAAGCCAGTTCGCAGGTCGCGTTCCCGTTTCGATATGCCAGCCGTACCGGGCAATCACCGGGAGTGTAAGGCGCCAGCAGGGTTTGCAGTCGGTGCACGGCGGTGCGCGCGTTGCTGCCGTTGGCCTGGCCATTGAGTGACAGGCGCAGATGACGGGCAAAACGACCGCGCGCTTCGGCGAGCGTCCATAGATGTTCGGCCACGATTTTGACGCGGCCTTCGCCGGCGAAGTCATCGCGCTGCACACGGCCTTCGATGATCAGCACCTCGTCTTCCCTGATCTTGGCACGTTCGGCTTCGAGCAGTTCGTTGAACACCGAGACTTCGATTGAGCTGGTGCCGTCGTCGAGCTGGATGAAGGCCATCTTGCCGCGTGCCGTGAATTTGCTGCGGACGCCGACCACCAGGCCAGCAAGCCACTGCGATTCCTTCCTCGCTTCGAGCGCGGCCAGCGGCTTGCGCACGAAGCGCGACACCTCGGCCTGAACGCCATGAAAAGGATGGCCGGAGAAGTAGAAACCAAGCGCCAGCTTCTCTTCATTGAGCTGCTGTCGCTCGCTCCAGCGTGGCACTTCGACATACCTCGGGCCAAGTTCGCCACCTTGCTCGCCGACATCGAAGATGTCGAACAGGCTGACCTGCATGGCATTGCGCTCGGCCTGTTCGGCGGCTTCCATGGCGATGCCGACCGAAGCCAGCAAACGCGCGCGATGGCTGTCGAGAGAATCAAAACCGCCGGCACGAATCAGGGCTTCGATGGTGCGGCGGTTGACCAGGCGTTTGTCGGCGCGTCGACAGAAATCGAACAGGTCCTTGAACGGACCGCCGGCCTCGCGCACCCTCAGGATCGCGTTCACCGCCTGTTCGCCGGTTCCCTTGACGGCGCCGAGACCGTAACGAATCGTGCTGCGGTCCACCGGGGTGAAGCGGTATTCGGAGGCATTCACATCCGGCCCGAGGATGCGCAGGCCATTGGCGATGGCGTCGTCGTGCACGATCTTTACCGTATCGGTGACGTCCATGTCCGACGACAGCGTGGCCGCCATGAAGGCGGCACAATGGTGTGCCTTCAGCCAGGCGGTGTGGTAGGTGACCACGGCGTAGGCGGCAGTGTGCGACTTGTTGAAGCCATACTCGGCGAATTTCTCCATCAGGTCGAACAGCTGCATCGCCAGTTTTTCGTCGTGCCCCTTCTTTCTCGCCCCTTCGCGCATCAGGTCGCGGTGCAGGGCCATCTCTTCAGCCTTCTTCTTGCCCATCGCACGCCGCAACAGATCGGCGGCGCCGAGCGTATAGCCGCCAATGATCTGCGCGATCTGCATCACCTGTTCCTGATAGACGATGACCCCGTAGGTCGGTTCAAGGCAGACCTTCAGATCGTCGATGTAATAGTCGATCTTCTGCTGACCCTTCTTGCGCAGGATGAAGTCGTCGACCATTCCGGAACCGAGCGGCCCCGGCCGGTACAGCGCGAGCACCGCGATGATGTCCTCGAAGCGATCGGGAGCGAGCTTCCGGACCAGTTTCTTCATGCCCTCCGATTCAACCTGGAAAATCGCGGTGGTATTGCCGTCCTTGAGAATCTGGTAGGCGAGCGGATCGTCGAAGGAAAGCACGGTCAGATCGGGACGCTGGCCGCTGAGTTTCTCGACGTAATCGAGTGCCAGCTTGATGATCGTCAGATTGCGCAGACCCAGAAAGTCGAACTTCACCAGCCCGACCTTCTCGACATCGTCCTTGTCGTACTGGGAAACCACCGAACCGCCGCCGTCGGCCGAATAGACCGGGCAGAAGTCGGTGAGTTTGCCGGGCGCAATCAGCACGCCGCCGGCGTGCATGCCGACATTGCGTGTCAGATCTTCGAGGCGGGCGGCCAGATCGAAGAGATCGCGGACCTCTTCCTCGTCATTGATCCGGGCCTTCAATTGCGGTTCGGCAGCAATTGCCTTGGCCAGCGACAGCGGCTTGTTGGTCTCGACCGGAATGAGTTTGGCAAGCTGGTCACAGAAGTTGTACGGCAGATCGAGGACGCGGCCGACGTCACGAATCACCGCTTTCGACGACATGGTGCCGAAAGTGACGATCTGCGAGACCGCCGCTGCCCCGTACTTCCGGCGCACGTACTCGATGACCCGCCAGCGATTGTCCTGACAGAAGTCGATGTCGAAGTCGGGCATCGATACCCGCTCGGGGTTGAGAAAACGTTCGAAGAGCAGCGCGTAGCGCAAGGGATCGAGGTCGGTAATCCCCAACGCGTAGGCGACGACCGAACCCGCGCCCGATCCGCGACCCGGCCCCACCGGACAGCCGTTGTGCTTGGCCCAGTTGATGAAATCGGCAACGATCAGGAAATAGCCGGGGAATCCCATCTGTACGATGGTATCGGTTTCGAGCTGCAGGCGAGCATCATAGGGGGGGCGCTCTGCGAGACGTTCGGCCGGGTCAGGAAAAAGCTGCTGCAGGCGAAGTTCAAGGCCGGCAACGGCCTCCTGGCGGAGATAATCATCGAGCGTCACGCCGTCCGGGGTCGGGAAAGCGGGCAGGTAGCTCTTGCCGAGCGTGATCTGCAGATTGCAGCGCTTGGCGATCTCCACCGAGTTCTCGAGCGCTTCGGGAAAGTCCGCAAACAACTCGACCATTTCGCCAGCCGACTTGAAGTACTGCTCTTCGGTGTACAACCTGGGGCGGCGCGGATCACCGAGCATGTAGCCCTCGGCAATGCACACTCTCGCTTCATGCGCCTTGAAGTCGTCACGTTCGAGAAACTGGACCGGGTGCGTGGCAACCAGCGGCAGTTCAAGATCGGCCGCCAGATCGGCGGTCATGGAGACCAGCAACTCCTGCTGCGCCTGGCCATAACGCTGAACTTCAAGGTAGAAGGCTGCAGGGAACAATTGCTCCCATTGGCGCGCTCGACTTGCGGCCTGTTGATAATTGCCCTGCAACAGCGCTTCGCCAACGTCGCCGGCAGCCGCACCTGAGAGAGCGATCAATCCATCGACGCCAATTTCCTGCAACATCCGGCGCGTGATTTCGGCCCGCCCACGCACCCGCGGCGCCAGGTAGGCACGCGACAACAGCTCGCACAGTTGCAGATAACCCTGCCGCGAGCGACAGAGCAGCAACAGACGATAGGGACGATCCGGGTCGCTGTCGTTGGCAATCCAGACATCGCTGCCAAATATCGGCTTGATCCCTCGGCTGCGCGCCGACGAATAGAACTTGACCAGACCGAAGAGATTGGCGAGGTCAGTCAGCGCCAGTGCCGGCATCCCGTAGCGGGCAGCACGGTCAACCGCATCGTCAAGACGGACGATGCCGTCAGTGATCGAATACTCGCTATGCAGGCGGAGGTGGATGAACGGACTCTCGAGCATCCCGGCATTTTACCCCCAGGCGGCACAGCAAACGCGATCATCGCAAGCAGAGGTGCGTATCCAATTGTTGTGCAGGCCGGGGGCTGATGTACCGCCCGAGTGAATTCTGACACAGCACGACTCGTCGCTTTGGCGTAGCATTGAATTCGCCAACATCTGCCCCGATCAGGGGCTTTATTCTTGTTCCACCAACCGCAGCCACGCAGACTCCATGACAGACATCCTCTCTGGCCAGATTAATCTGGCCGGCCTCTTCGACTCCGGCGCAGCTCCGGCGCTGATCAGCTCGCTGACCCTGCGGGGCGAAGAGGTTGCCCGCAACGCCGATACCCTTTGCGCGGTAATGGGTTCCCCTTCGTTCAGAGAGGGGGGCAGCATCGGCACCCCGCGAAGGACAGAATTTTCTGCAGAACTTTTGCAGGCCTGGCGCGAGGTCGGGGTGGAAGTGGTCGCACGCATCAGAGGATCCTACGCTTTGGTGATTGTCGATGGCGCGCGCGGATGCGTTTTCCTGGCCGTTGACCGGTTCGCGGTCGAGACGCTGTGTTATCGCACCGACGGCAAGACGCTGGCTTTCTCCGACCGTGCCGACTGTGTTCCGGGGCGCAGCGACGAACTTGATCCGCAGGCGATTTTCGACTACCTGTACTTTCACATGATCCCGGCACCACGCACGATATTCAGTGATGTGCGCCGGTTGCCGGCAGCGCATAGCGTACTGCTCGATCGGCAAGGCGTACATGAAACACGTCACTGGCCCTTGCTTTTCGACGAGCGCCGCCAACCAGCTTTCGCCGACGCACGCGACACGTTCCGCAATCTGATTCGCGAAAACGTCGCTGAAGCAGTCGCCGGCCACCAGCGCGTCGGCAGCTTTCTCTCCGGAGGCACCGATAGCTCGACGGTGGCAGGCGTACTCTGCCAGGTGACAGGCAGGCCGGCACCCGCCTATTCGATCGGCTTCGATGCCGAGGGCTATGACG
>NZ_JDSS02000027.1:97320-138106 GCF_000584955.1 Candidatus Accumulibacter vicinus | reverse complement strand
CGAAATGGCCTATGCCCGCATCGCCGCCAAGCACTTTGACTGCGAGCACCATGAATACTACGTCACGCCGGCTGATTTGGTGGCCAGCATGCCGGCGGTCGCGCAGCATTTCGATCAACCCTTCGGTAATTCCTCGGCCCTGCCAGCCTATTACTGCGCCAGAATCGCACGCGCCGATGGCTGCACCAAGATTCTCGCGGGAGATGGCGGCGACGAACTGTTCGGGGGGAATTCCCGCTACGCGATGCAGCGCTTGTTCGAGTTCTATCACGCCGTTCCGAAGGGCATGCGGCGCCTGATCGAGCCCATGTGCGACGACCACAGTCCGTTGCGGCGGATACCCGGTCTCAAGCAAGCCACCGGTTATGTCCGTCATTCCCGTGTGCCGATGCCGGATCGCCTGCAGAGCTTCAATCTGCTCATGCAGCTTGACCCTGCCAGCGTATTAAGTGCCGATTTCCTCGCCCGGATCGACCTGAGTGAGCCATCGAGACACATGCAGTCCACCTGGAGCGAGTGCCAGGCGCCGAGCCTGATCAATCGAATGCTGGCTTACGACTGGCGCTACACGCTGGCCGACAGTGACCTTCCCAAGGTACGCGGTGCCACTCGAATGGCTGGCATCGAAGTCGGCTATCCATTGCTGGCGGATACATTGACCGATTTCTCGATGGCTTTGCCACCCGACTGGAAGCTTCGCCGCTTCAAGCTACGCTGGTTCTTCAAGGAAGCGCTGCGAGGCTTCCTGCCCGATGCGATCATTACCAAGAAGAAAAAAGGCTTCGGACTGCCCTTTGGCCTCTGGACGACACGCACGCCAGCCTTGAGGAAACTCGTCGAGGATTCGCTCGGCACGCTCGCGACACGAGGTATCATTCGCGCTGATTTCATCCAGAAACTGATGAGCGAATATCTGCCCGCCCACCCCGGCTACTACGGGGAGATGGCGTGGATCCTGACGATGTTTGAGCAGTGGCTCCGGCACCAGGAAACAAGATAATGACTTGATGACCATCTGCGATAGCTTGCGGTTATGTGAACCTTGGGAATATGTCTCATTATCAAGTTGACAATGAGGATGGGAAATGGGAAATATGAATTATGGTTTGATCGTCAGCAGCTGGCGAATGCCGTGTCGATTGATGGTTTTCTGGCTCATGCTGTTAGCGCTCTGCGCCAATGTGGCCGCAACGGAAACGATCCCGGAATCCCCCGATTACCCGAACATTGTCTTGACGACCGATGATTTCAACAACCAACGCCTGGGGGCATTCGAGGAGTTCAGGGGGTATCTGGCCAGAAGTTCTTGGGCGTTGACAAGCGTCGGCCCGGGGAAAAGTTCATTTACATTTCAGCCGCAGATTCCGCGTCGAGGCTGGTACACCGTTTATCTCTGGTGGCCCATTACCAAAGTTAATGCCAAGCAAGCTCAGATACTCGTGCAACATGCCGAGGGAAGCTCGACTGCGAGGGCCGATCAGACGATGGGCGGTGGACTTTGGCAACGCATCGGCACCTTTCCGTTCACGCCCGAATCGTCGTCGAAAATCGAGCTGGTTGGAAATTCGGATAAGCCGGTAGTCGTTGATGCGTTGAGGTTGCAGTTCGTTGGCGAGTCGCGACCTGGTCTGCGGATCGTCACCTCGGCCCTGCCGATTGCCGTCGTGAATGAACGCTTTGACGCTTTTCTTGAGGTTGATGGCGGTCGCCCCCCGGTCAAGTGCCATGTTCCATTGCCAAGCGGGTTGGCTCTGGATGCTGCCCGTTTAGCGATTTCGGGAACGCCGACCGTACCTGGGCAGTGGGACATTACCGTTTCCTGCTTCGATTCGTCTGGCGTTCACCAACAGCGTGTGCTGAGTCTCGAGATATTATCCAATGATCAGGAGCGCTCGCGCGCGACCCCGGTTTTGTACAGTCCTGGTGCGAGCAATTCCGAGATCAACGCTGCCGCTGCGCCGACGACAAGTGAAATGGCTAGCGGCCAAGCCTTGACTGAGCTCCAGGCTATGATCGCATCCCTTCCCGAGGGAAACTGGGCGAAGGTCAACACGAACAACTATTCAGACGTGTGGACCCCGCCGGATCTGCGCCCGGTTGGTGCGTATTATCCAAGCGCGATAATTGGTGCCTGGAGCAGTTTCGGCTGGGATACGAATCGGGCTGACTTGTGGCTCTATGGCGGCGGGCACGCGAACTACTCAGGGAATGACGTCTACCGCTGGCGTGCAAGCACGATGATGTGGGAAAGGGCGTCCCTGCCGAGCCAAGTAATACAGGACCCGCTGGGCAATTACATTGCGGTAGATGGGCCAGACGCGGCCCCAGCCTCTGCCCACACCTACGATAACAACATATTTTTGCCTATCGTCGACCGGCTGCTGGTACTGGGTGGCGCCGCTTGGCAAAACGGTGGGCAATACAGGCGTCAGGCCACAGCGACTACCAGCAGAAATACGGGCCCCTATTTTTTTGATCCCAATCGGGCCGACCCCGGCAAGGTGGGAGGAAGCACCGGCTCCCACGTGCAAAATACCGCACCACATCCCGAAGTAGTCGGTGGTGAGATGTGGCAGAACCGTGATCATACGGTCAATCTCGCGAGTGCCCCGCTCCCGGCGAGTCATGTGAATGGATGCACTGCCTACGCTGCGGAGAACGGGCGTGATACGGTTTACGTGGGCGCAACCTCTGGCGGTACGGCACGCAATCTGTATCGTTATGTGATCAATGATGTCACTGCTCCCGCGGCAGACAACTGGGAACGAATTGGTGGCTACTGGGGCTCGCCAACAGATTCCACATCGTGTGCATTCGACCCGGGACAAAAACTCTTCGTGCTGACCGGGAACAACTCATTTCCTTTGTACTACTGGAACACGGCAACACCAGGCTCCAAGAATTATGAGGTTCGCATCAATCTCTCGGATCCCAACGGCCAACTGCTACCATTGTTGCAGGCAAATGCCATCACACTGAAAAAATGTGGTCTTGACTTTGACCCGGTGCAACGCAAGTACATGCTGTGGTGTGGAGATGGTCGCGTGTGGTCGATCAGCCCTCCTGAAACAATATCAGCATCTGGTTGGTCTGTCTCGTTGCAGCCAACGCCAACCGGTTCCGTGCCAAACGGGGACACGGGAACCGGCATTCTCGGCAAGTGGAAGTACGCTTCCGACCTCGGGGTCTTCATCGGATTGCAGGACAGGACCTTGGGCAACGTCTGGGTTTACAAGCCCGTTAGCGGAACCAACCAATCGCCTGTCGTGAATCTCACGGCGCCGCCCAATGGTGCCACGATCGCCGCGGGCGGCAGTGTCACGCTGATTGCCAATGCCTCCGATATTGATGGGACGGTGAGCAAGGTAGAATTCTTCGCCGGCGCGGAAAAACTCAGCGAAATCACTTCACCGCCTTATCAGTTTTTCTGGGTAAACCCTCCTGCAGGTAGCCATATCTTGACGGCCAGAGCCACCGACAATCTTGGGAAAACAGCCGTCTCACCTCCCATCACGATCACCATGTTAGGGATCAACCAACCTCCCGTCGTCAGTCTGTCAAGTCCAGCCAATGGCACCACGATCAATACTGGCACCTTCATCAGCATCAACGCCAACGCCTCCGATAGCGATGGTTCGATTGCCAGGGTAGAGTTCTTCGAGGGAAGCAAAAAGATCGGTGAATCCCTGTCACCTCCTTTCAGCGTCGCCTGGTCTGCCAGTGTCGTCGGCTCTTATACGCTTTCGGCGATCGCGTATGACAACTTGGGGGCCAGCACTGCATCCGCGCCCATTTCCGTGACTGTCATCACACCCCTTCCAGAGAGCACGCTCTCTCTGCAAGATGGGGTCAACGGCTACGCTGGAACGCGCGATACTTATCTTTCGGTATATTCCAAGACCACAAGCCTGGGTACCCAAACGTACTTCTTGTCTGGTGGCTCGTCGTATACCAGTCTGGTCCGGTTTGCGATCTTTGCTTCCGAGGGTGGCCCCATACCCGATGGGGCCACCATCCAGTCCGCCACGCTGAGTATGTACAAGTCAACCGCGTACGATTACACCTATCGAGCCCATCGAATATTGATGGATTGGAGTGAAACGCAGGCTACATGGCAGCAACGTCTGGCCGGTGCCGCATGGAGTGCCGCTGGCGCAAACAATTCCGGAAGCGATTACCTCAGTATCGCTGATGGACAGGGTAGCGTCGGATGGAATAGTGGATGGCTGAACATCGATGTCAGCGTGGGTGTACAGCAAATGGCACAAGGCCAGCCCAATTTCGGTTGGCGCCTGATCGAGGTCAGCGGCAACAACAATCTCAAACGCTTTTATACCCGAGAGTCGGCCTCCAATCCCAACCTGAGACCCAAACTCACGATCCTCTACAGGAGCGCACAATGATGCCTTCATCGGAAAACAGAGCGGCCCCCCGGAATTTCGGACAGCAGGAGAAGTGGTAGCCTTGCCCCCAATCAACGGCTGTCGAAGCAGCCACCACAGGAGCAAGAGCATGAAGGCGGAACCACACACCGGCATTCAAGGCGCAAGTGGCCCTGGCGGCGCTGAAGAGCGACAAGACGCGAGCGGAACTGAGGCAGCAGCATGACGGGAAGCGGCAATGGATGGCGCCTGCGGTGCAGGTTTTGGGTGACACCAGCAGCCCCGCGAGGAGTGATCCGGGCCTGACGAAACGGCACGCCAAGATCGGCCCGTTGACGCTGGAACGCTGACCGCCGACTTCTGTCGGCGCAAAGCATGTCACCCCCCGATCCCTCTCCTGCAAGTGGAGAGGTGGGGAGATTCGAGGGTCGCTCGCGACTTTCATAGTAACAAACGGGCCACCTCTGGTTACACTGCCCACATGTTGAAGATCCTGTCATGTCGCCTGCTCGCCCTGCTGGGCTGGACGCTGAGCGAACCACCGGGGCGGCCGGCACGCGCCGTGCTGATCGGCTATCCGCACACGTCCAACTGGGACGCCTTCTATGCCCTGCTGGGCAAGCTGGCGCTCGGTCTCGATGCCCGATGGGTAGCGAAGGAGTCGCTGTTTCGCTGGCCTTTTGGCGGATTGCTGCGCCGTTTGGGCGGCATCCCGGTAAATCGGCGCGTCCGTCAGGGCTTCGTCGCCGAGATGGTGGCGCAGTTTGCAGCCGATCCCCGCCTGCTTCTGGTCGTCGCCCCGGAAGGCACGCGTAGGCTGACCCGCGGCTGGAAGAGCGGCTTCTACCGGATAGCGCTGGCTGCCGATGTGCCGGTCGCCCTGGGTTTTGTGGACTACGCGCGCCGCGAAGCCGGGATTCTTGCCTACGTGACGCTATCCGCCAATCCGGCGAGCGATCTGGCGGCCATCGCGCGCCACTACGCCGACCGGCGCGGCAAGCACCCGGATCTGGCATCGCCGATCCACTGGCTGGACTGACGGCGTCGGGCAGCGGCCTCGCCAAAGGCATTCGCGAAGCCGCCGGGGTCATTTCGGCGAGTGATTCATCCACCAGCCGATGCACGTGGCGGCAGCCCTGTTCGACCCGACGGTCGCACCACCAAGCCAGTTTTCGGTCTTCAACGCCCTCGGCGGCAGCAAGGAGTTGTTCGTCCTCACTACCGGGCACTTCGATTACCCGCGACGGATTCGGGAGGAACGGCAGCTCCGGGCGGCTCCGAGGATCTTCTTCGCGCCCCGCTGAGCAAGCAAGGAGGGTGCTGGAGATCAGCGCGTCATCGCTTGCGGGGTCGTGCGCCGCTCTTTCCGGGCCCAGTGGCTTGCCGGTCCGCCGCCACCCTGGCGGCTCGCCTCGTCACGCTGCCGAAACATTGTTGGCGTAGCCTGCGGGGGTTCTTGCCATCCCGCGGACGGAAAACAGCCAATGAACCAAACCCAGCAAGTCCCGGACAGTCCACGCCTGAGTGACGGCGCAGAGGCCACTGCCGGCGGCGGCCACCCGCAGGCGGAACGTCTGATCCCGAAAATCAGTGAGCTGCGTGCTCGCGCCATGGCGCTCGAGTTGAGCCACGTCGATCAGTTGCAGCGCATCGGGCCCAGCTATCAGAGCAGCGCCCGCAACCTGTTGCACTATCTCGCCCTGCGGCAGATCGATCTGCGGCCGCTGCAGGAGGAACTGACCGCTCTCGGCCTGACTTCACTGGGCGGCTGCGAGGCGCAAACACTGCGTTCGCTGGATGCCGTGCTGGCGGCCCTGCATGGCCTCGTCGGCCGGCCGCGGCAACCGCAGTCTCCGGCTTCACCGCTGAGCAGCGACGATGGCACCATCGTCCTCGATCAACACAGCCAGCTTCTCCTCGGCTCGCCGGCGGGCAAACGTTCGGTGCGGATCATGGTGACGATGCCGAGCGAAGCGACCTTCGACTACGCGCTGGTGCGCAACCTGCTGGCTGCCGGCATGGACGTGATGCGCATCAACTGCGCACACGACGACGAGACGGCCTGGCTGGGCATGATCAAAAACCTGCACCGTGCCGAGAGGGAACTCGGCCGCTCGGCCAAGATCTATGCCGACCTGGCGGGTCCGAAGCTGCGTACCGGCATGATCGAGTCGCTCGGGCGCGTCCTCAAATATCGTCCACGCCGCGACCTGCGCGGGTCGGTGAGTGAGCCGGCGCAGGTCTGGCTGACGCCGGCCGCGGCTCCCGAGCCGGCACCTCCGGGTGTGCGTTTCACCTTGCCGATCGAAGGCCATCTGGTCGCGTCCGCGCTTGTCGGTGACGTCATCGCCTTCGACGATTGCCGGGGTAAATATCGGGAACTCGTGGTGAGCGAAGTGCGCAATGCCTCGCGTCTGGCGCTGGCGAGCCGGACGGCCTACGTGGAACAAGGCGGCCTGGCTCGCCTGCTCCGCGCCGGCGAGGTGATTGCCGAAGGCGACTTTGGTCCCTTGCCCGAGGTCGTCTCGCCGATCGAGCTGGCGGTGGGCGACAGACTGATCCTGACCCGCGATCGCATTCCGGGGCGGGCCGCGGTGCGCGACGCCGGGGGTCAGCTCATCGACCCGGCGCGCATTTCATGCTCCCTGGATGCCGCTTTCGAAGCCGCAAGACCCGGCGAGACCATCTGTTTCGACGACGGAAAGATCGGCAGCCGCGTCATTGCCAATGACGGTCGGGAAATCGTCGTGCAGATCGGCGACACTGGCCCGACAACCGCCAGGCTGCGGCCGGAAAAAGGGATCAATCTGCCCGACACCGAACTTGCCATCGCGGCCCTGACGGAAAAGGATGTCCATGACCTGACGTTCCTGGTGAAGCACGTGGACATGGTTGGACTCTCCTTCGTGCGCACGCCGGAGGACGTGCTGCTCCTGCAACGCCATCTCGAGAGGCTGGGTGGTGGAGATATCGGTATCGTGCTCAAGGTCGAGAACCGGGAGGCTTTCGAGAACCTGCCGCGCCTGCTGTTGACCGCGATGTACTCGCCGCCGGTCGGCGTGATGGTGGCGCGCGGGGATCTTGCCGTCGAAGTCGGCTTCGAGCGTCTGGCCGAGGTGCAGGAAGAGATCCTCTGGCTGTGTGAAGCCGCCCATGTGCCGGTGATCTGGGCGACCCAAGTGCTGGAGGGGCTGGCCAAGACGGGAGCACCAACGCGTGCGGAGGTCTCCGACGCCGTCATGAGCGGCCGTGCCGAGGCCGTGATGCTCAACAAGGGGCCTTACATCGTCGAGGCGGTGCGTTTTCTCAACGGCGTGCTGGAGCGCATGCATGCCCACCAGCACAAGCGGCGCAACATGCTGCGCAGGTTGTCGATTTCCGAACAGGTCTAGGCGCGCCGAACGGACACTCGCCGGCAGGAACGGGCAGCGCCGCCGAGGCTTCTTGGCCGCCCAGAACCCGGTACACTGCAGGCATCCGTCCAAGAGTACCGCCATGACTGCCACTTCCGCGGCGCTGCCGCCAAGCCGTGACCTCGAGGTCGTTTCGCTGATCGGCTGCGCGCATGGCGTCTCGCATTTCTTTCACCTCCTCCTGCCGCCCCTCTTTCCGTGGCTGATGAAGGACTTCGCACTCAGCTTCACCGGCATCGGCGCGACGATGACGGTCTTCTTCGTTGTCTCGGCAATGGGTCAGGCGCTTGCCGGCTTCCTCGTCGATCGCTACGGCGCGGCGAGGGTTCTCGGCGGCGGCATCGGTTGTTGCCTGACTGCGTCGCTGCTGCTTGCGGTCGCTGACGGCTATGCCGCGCTGGCCATCGTCGCGGCGCTGGCCGGGCTGGGCAACAGTGTCTTCCACCCGGCCGATTTCACAGTGCTCAATCGCCGCGTGTCGCCACCCAGGCTGAGCTACGCGTTCTCGATTCATGGCCTCTCCGGCAATCTCGGCTGGGCGCTGGCGCCGGTGTTCATGACCGGAATTGCCGCCACGGCCGGCTGGCGGGTCGCGGCACTAGCCGCCGCCGCGCTCGCGGCTCTGGCACTGGCTCTCCTGTTCTGGCGCCGCCGTACGCTCGCCGATCCGCCGCACAGCCTGCCGGCGCCCGAGGTCGCGACGCCGGCGCCGCTTCTGGCGTTCCTGCGCTCGCCGGCGGTATGGCTGTGTTTCGCCTTTTTCTTTCTGATCACGACGGCGTTCGGCGCGATCCAGAACTTCGCGACGCCAATCCTGCAGAATCTCGCTTGACTCAATACCGTGAAGCGGGCGCGCCGCGTGCCTACCACGGCTGCCGTCGACGCGTCTGTGATCGGAGGGTTGCATCGCCTCTCCCGGGCCGTCAGGAGTCGTCCGGTCCGGCACCGCTCTTGCCTTCGGTGTACCGGCGCATGGCCTGGCGCAGGAAGGCGAGGTGCGTGCGGAAGTTTCGACAGGGGAGGCAGATCATCAGGTGCGTCCGCATCGTCACGCGCTCACGCAACGTGAGCTCCCGCTCGAGCGCCTCCGAGCACAAGCGGGTTATTTCCCGACAGTTGCGCATCATCGCTCGATTCTGGCGCTGGCGCCGGCGCCAACCGACCGTGCGCCACCGCCTTGCGAACGCATCGCGGCAGCTCGTCGGACTCGTCCGCAACGGCAATCGGCGGGCATCGTCAGCGGCGCCATCGGTCCGACATCCACTTGCTCAGGGTCGCTCTCCTCGTGCAAAAAAACCGCGCCGGGTGATCAGGAAGCTGGCAGGGCCGGCGGCGTGAGCGCAAGTCCCCCGGTCGCAGCGACTGGTCGACAACCGGACTGCCGATGGTTTGTCGGCTCGCGGCGCAGATCCTTACATTTCTGTTGCCGAGAACTTGCGACGCAGATCTGGCCATGTCGACTCCTCCTAGCCGAGGTGGAGCAGCCTGGCCAGGAAGTCAAAGAACAGGCAATAGAGGGCGATCGGCAGAGGCAGGCCGAGCAGGGTGCCGAGCATGTACTCCCGAAAACCGACCCCGGACATGGCGAGGGCGTAGTTGAGCGCCGGCGCCGTCTGAAACAGGATGCGCAGGCAGAGAACGCTGCGGATCGGGTGGCCATCGAGTTGCTCCAGCAGGCGGCGCGCGGGCCGGTTCGTCAACTGTCGCAGGGCATCGCCACCGACCAGGCGGATGCTGAGGAAAGTCAGTGCGCAGGAGATGCTGGCGGCGAGGTAGGTGACGACGCCGCCCCAGCTTCGTCCCAGGGCCAGCACAGCGGCCGCGAGAAAGATCCAGCCCGGGATCTGGATCAGGTTGCCCAGCGAGAATAGCAGGACAAAAATCAGGACTCCGTTCAGCCTGTGCTCGAGGAACTGGTCGTGCAGGAACTGCCGACTGAAGTGGTCGCGCCAACCGGACAGCTCGAAGGTCGCGAACAGTACGCCGAGGAACAGCGCCACCGCAAGCAGTCGCGGGTAGGGTAGGGTCGATCGGTTCAACATGTGGTCCAGCGCTGTCAGCTCTTTCTCATCCGGGGTGTCCACAAGTCAAAACGCCAGCCGGCGCGCGCAGGCCCGACAAGGCTCGGTCACGCCATCTCCCGCCCTGCGTTGCCGGTCGCGTGAGATGGCGTCAGCCACTTCTGCCAAAGCCCGCGCAGCACCTGTGCCGGTGGCAGGCTGAGAGCCTTGACACCACCCGGGCTTGAGTTGCAGACGGCCCGCGACGCCAACCGCCAGACCGCCGGCCTGCAGCAGCATGGGCCAGGCAAAGGCCTTGATCGGGCCAATTTCCTGGTCCCATGGGTTCTGTTTTACTTCCCCGGTGTAATAGTCGCCACCCGCCAGCTTGTCGCCGAGCAAGCGCAGGGTGGACATGTTTTTCCCAAACGTCGATTGACGAGCGTCGTTAATCACCCGTCACGGCGCGGCCGATCACCAGGCGCTGGATGTCGTTGGCACCTTCGTAGATCTGGCAGACACGGACGTCGCGATAGATCCGCTCGACCGGGAAGTCGCTGACGTAGCCGTAGCCGCCGAGAATCTGGATCGCGTCGGAGCAGACTTTTTCGGCCATTTCGGAGGCGAACATCTTGGCCATCGACGCTTCCTTGAGGCAGGGCTTGCCGGCATCCTTGAAGGTCGCGGCCCGCCAGACCAGCAGACGAGCGGCATCGATCTGCGTGGCCATGTCGGCGAGACGGAAGCTCACCGCCTGATGCTCGATGATCGGCTTGCCGAAGGTTTCGCGTTCCTTGGCGTATTGCACCGCCGCTTCGAAAGCGGCACGCGCCATGCCGACCGACTGGGCAGCGATGCCGATGCGGCCGGCTTCGAGGTTCGACAGGGCAATCCGGTAGCCGTCGCCTTCCTTGCCGAGCAGGCAGGAAGCCGGAACCCGGCAGTTCTCGAAGAGGATCTGCGCGGTATCCGAAGCGCGCTGACCCATCTTTTCCTCGATGCGGGCAACGATGTAACCGGGTGTCGCGGTCGGCACCAGGAAACACGAGATGCCCTTCTTGCCGGCGGCCTTGTCGGTGACGGCAAAGACGATCGCCACCTGCGCGTACTTGCCGGTAGTAATGAACTGCTTGACGCCATTGAGAACGAAATGATCGCCGTCGCGGTCGGCGCGGGTGGTGATGGCCGCGGCATCGGAGCCGGTATGCGGTTCGGTCAGGCAGAAGCAGCCGAGCATCTCGCCGCGTGCCATTGGCTTGAGCCAGTTTTCCTTCTGTTCGTCGCTGCCGTACTTCATGGTGATGCCGCAGGCCAGCGAATTCTGCACGCTGACGATCGTCGAGGTCGCGCCGTCGCCAGCGGCGATCTCTTCGATCACCAGCACCAGCGACATGTAGTCCATGCCAGCGCCGCCCCATTGCTCGGGAACGACCATGCCAAGCGCGCCGAGTTCGCCGAGTTCGCGTAGCGCATCGGCCGGGAAGGTGTGATGGCGGTCCCACTCGGCAGCGTAGGGCGCCAGACGCTCCTGCGCGAAAACGCGCAGCGAGTCGCGGATCATTTCCTGTTCCTGTGTCAAGATCATTGGATTTTCTCCTTGCTGATGACGCCGGCCGCAAGGCGCGCGCCGGCATGATTGGTGATGACGACTCCGGCGATGACCAGCGTGCCGCCGAACAGAATCCCGACCCCGAGCCGTTCGTCGAGCAGCACGGCGCCGAGGATGACGGCGCTGACCGGGACCAGGTTGATGAACGCCGCCGAGCGCGTCGCGCCGATGCGTTGCACGGCTTCGGCGTACCAGGTAAAGGCGAGGGCGGTACCGAATAGCCCGAGGAAAACGATCGCGCTCAAGCCACGCCAGGTGATTTCCGTCAGCATGAACAGCGACCCCTGTAGCAGCGCCGCGATGGTCAGCATCCCCCAGCCGGTCAGACTGGCACCAAAGGTCATCGCCAACGGCGACAGTGAGCGCGTGCCGCGCCGGCCGACAAAAGTATAAACCGCCCACAGCACACTGCAGCCGATGATCAGCCATTCGCCGAGACCCACCTCGCCGGCCAGCAGCAGACGGGGGTCGCCGTTGGTGACCACCAGCAGGCAGCCAAACATCGCCAGTGCGATGCCGGCAGCTTTCGTCGGCGACATCGGCGCCCTGAACAGCAGCCAGTCACCGGCCGCGACCACCGCCGGCGTCAGCGCCACCACCAGCGCGCCGCGCCCGGCCTCGATCATCTTCAAACCGTAGAGGAAACACAGGTTATAGAGAAAGATGCCGCTGGCGCCCAGTGCCACGAGCGTCAACCACTCCTTGAACGACCAGCGCGGCCAGCCTTCATGGATTACCACCAGCGTGCCGAGGACCAGCGCCGCGAGCAGGAAGCGCCAACTGGCCACGGCCAGCGGCGAGGCTTCGCTGACCGCCACCCGGCCGGCTATCCAGGTTGCTCCCCAGACCAGGACGGTGGCGAGCAGCTTGAGGTAGGTCGTGGGGAACGCCTGCGCCCGTTCGGCAGTTGCGGTCAAAGAGTTTCCGCGGTCGCGGCTGCGCTGCCGGGAAGTGGCAAGAAATGGCGCATGGCAGGGTTTGTCATGGGTATGTCGCGTCTGCGACTCAGACCTGCAGCCCTGCGAGTGCCGCGACATAGTTCGGCAGCAGGTCTTCGTGGCGGTGCACGGTGAACCCGAGGTCACGCATCAGTCCATCGCGCAGGCCGTAGATCCAGCCGTGCACGGTGACCGGCTGACCGCGCTGCCAGGCGTCCTGGATGACGAAGGTCTGGCAGACGTTGGTCACCTGTTCGAGAACATTGAGTTCGCAAAGTCGATCATGTTGCCGCTCTGGCGGCAGGGTATCGACCAGTGCCAGATGTTTGTCGTGCACGTCGCGGACATGCCGCAGCCAGATGTCGACCAGCCCGGCACGATCCCGATTGAGTGCAGCCTTGACGCCGCCGCAACCGTAGTGGCCGACGACCATGACGTGCCTGACCTTGAGGACATCGACGGCGAACTGGATCACCGACAGGCAGTTCAGATCGGTGTGTACGACGACGTTGGCGACGTTGCGGTGGACGAAAAGCTCGCCCGGCAGCAGACCGACAATCTCGTTGGCCGGCACACGCGAATCCGAGCAGCCGATCCACAGGTATTGCGGTGTCTGCAAGTGCGACAGTTTGAGGAAGTACCCCGGATCGATCTCCTGCATGCGACTCGACCAGGCGCGGTTGAAGTCGAACAGGTGAAAGAGGTTTTCGTTGACGACTTCTTCCTCCGACCAGTTTTCGAGATCGAGGGCGAGAAACATCGTGCCTTCGAGTGGCGTCTGGTAATAGGCGGGCGTTTCCTTGAAACCCAGTTCGCGGTAGAGCTTGACCGCAACGCGCATGGTTGGCAGGGTGTCGAGCAGCAACTTGCGGTAGCCGATTTCCTTGGCCGCCTTGATCGCCGCCATCGTCAGCACGCGGCCGATGCCGAAGCTACGCTGGCTGGGCTCGACATACAGCCGCTTCAGTTCGCAAAGGCCCGTCGAGAAGGGTCGGATACCGACGCAGCCAGCCGGCCGGCCATCGCGTTCGGCATAGAACAGGCGACCGTCAGGCTGGGCGTAGGCGCCCGGTAGCGATGCCATTTCCGCTTCGAAATTCTGGAAACACAGGTCGACGCCGAGCCACGCGGCATAATTTCGGAAGAACTGGCGAACGTGTTCGATGGCAGTGGTGTCGTTGGCGCTGACGGCGCGCAGCGTGCAGGTCATGATCTTCCTAGCGGTTCATAGGGTTTTACAGCGTTTCGGCAAAAAGCTCCCGGCCGATCAGCATGCGGCGGATTTCCGAGGTGCCGGCACCGATCTCGTAGAGCTTGGCATCGCGCCACAGGCGACCCGCCGGGTACTCATTGATGTAGCCATTGCCGCCGAGGATCTGGATCGCCTCGCCGGCCATCCAGGTCGCCTTTTCGGCAGCGTACAGAATCGCCCCGGCGGCGTCCTTGCGGGTCGTTTCGCCACGATCGCAGGCCGCGCCGACGGCATAGACGTAAGCTCGGCAGACGTTGAAGGTGGTATACAGATCGGCGATCTTGCCCTGCATCAACTGGAATTCACCGATCGGTTGGCCAAACTGTTGGCGGTCATGGATGTAAGGCAGGACCAGATCCATGACGGCAGCCATGATTCCCAGCGGACCGCCCGCGAGCACGGCGCGTTCGTAGTCGAGGCCGCTCATCAGCACGCGCACGCCGCCATTCAGTTGACCGAGGACATTTTCTTCAGGCACTTCGCAGTCATCGAAAAACAGCGGGTAGGTGTTCGATCCGCGCATGCCGAGCTTGTCGAGTTTGGTGCCGCAGGAGAAACCCGGCATCCCCTTTTCCACGATGAAAGCGGTGATGCCTTTCGAGCCGGCCTCGAGGTCGGTCTTGGCATAGACCACCAGCGTGTCGGCATCCCCGCCGTTGGTGATCCACATCTTGCCGCCATTGAGGACGAAGCGGTCGCCCTTGTGCTCGGCGCGCAATTTCATGCTGACCACGTCCGAACCGGCGTTGGCTTCCGACATGGCGAGCGCCCCGACGTGTTCTCCGGAAATCAGTCTGGGCAGATAGCGGTCTTTCTGTGCGGCATTGCCATTGCGGCGAATCTGATTGACGCAGAGATTCGAGTGCGCGCCGTAGGAGAGGGCAACACTCGCCGAAGCTCGGGAGATTTCTTCCATGGCGATGATGTGTGCGAGATAGCCGAGCCCGCTGCCGCCGTACTCCTCCTCGGCAGTGATGCCGAGCAGGCCCATGCTGCCCATCTTCTGCCAAAGATCGGCGGGAAAGAAGTTGTCGCGATCGATGGCTTCGGCGCGCGGCCTGATTTCGGCAGCGGCAAAAGCCTGAACGGTTGCCCGCAGCATGTCGATGGTCTCGCCATGGGCAAAACCGAGGTTCGGGTAGGGCATGTCTGTCGCTCCTTGATCAGGTTTTGGCGGGGTGTTTGCCGTGCACGGCCATGATGGTCTGCTGCATCAGCGCGCACAGGTTCTTCCTGCCATGGCTGACGGCAAACACTTCGGCACGGGTCACGATCAGTGTTCGCCCGTAGCGGACCACCGATCCTTCGGCAATCAACAGGGGCCCTTCGGCCGGGGCCAGCAGGTTGAGCTTGTACTCGACGGTCAACACCTCGGTGTCGGCCGCCGTCAGGGTGCTGGCGGCGTAACCCGCCGCCGAATCGGCAATCATGCCGACAATGCCGCCGTGAATGTAGCCATGCTGCTGCGTGACTTCGGGTTTGTAGGGCAGATGAATCTCGGTGTAACCCGCCTCGACCACCGCCATGCGGGCGCCGATCAGGTTCATGGCCTGTTGCCGCGCAAAGCTGGCACGGACGCGTTCGGCAAAATGGGGATCCTGGGCTTTATGCATGGCTACGAATTGTAATCTGGAAGCTTGTGCCGGGTTGCTTTAAGGGCGGCACGGCACTGAATCACGTGTAGAATGGTGCCAGCTCGACGCTGGCGGTAGTCAGCCTCTGAGCACGCCCAGTGTATAGGTTTCAGCATTTTTTACAATCCGCCCCGCGATGCTGCCAGATTACCCCTTTGCCACCCCGCCGGTTGCTGGCGAAACCTTCGAGGTTTCTCCGGGTATCCACTGGCTGCGGATGCCGCTGCCTTTCGCCCTCGACCACATCAACCTCTGGCTGCTTGAAGACGATGCCGGGTGGACCATCGTCGATACCGGTTTCGCCCTCGATACGGTCAAGGAATGCTGGCAGCAAATCCTGTCCCGCCTGGTGTCGACGGCACGTGGCGGGAAAATCGTGCGCATCATCGTCACGCATTTCCACCCCGATCATCTCGGCCTCGCCGCCTGGTTGCAGGAGCGCACCGGTGCGCCGGTGTGCATGACGGTGGGCGAGTATCTGACGGCGCATGCGGTCTGGCACGAGGTGGGCGGTCACGGCAATCAGCCGATGTTGCGGCAGTTTCGTGCACACGGCCTTGATGCCGATCGCTGCGCGGCACTGGAACGTCGCGGCAGTGGCTACAACCGCGGCGTACCGAGTCTGCCGACACATTACCAGCGCCTGTTCGGTGGTGACCAGGTGGCCATTGGCGGACATCGCTGGCAAGTCCGCATCGGTTTTGGCCATTCGCCGGAACATGCGGCACTCTACTGCGCGGAGCTCGGCGTGTTGATCTCCGGCGACATGCTCTTGCCGAAGATCTCGACCAATGTCAGCGTCTTTGCCGTCACACCCCTGGCCGACTCGCTCGGCGACTACCTGCAGTCGATCGATCACTACCGCGAACTGCCTGCCGAGACTCTGGTCCTTCCCTCGCACGGACTGCCCTTCCACGGCATCGAGAACCGGGTCAATGCGCTGCACGCACACCACCAGGAGCGCCTGCAGGTTCTTGAAGCGCACTGCACCACTCCACGCAGCGCTGCCGAGCTATTGATGACCTTGTTCTCGCGGGATCTCGATACGCATCAGATGATGTTCGCCATGGGCGAAGCGATAGCGCACCTGAATCGACTCGAACATGCCGGACGTCTGCTGCGCATCGAGGACGCGCATGGACTGATCCGTTTTGTCCGGAGGCCAGCAGCGGTATCGCCCGCCTGACCCGAAAATATCCGAGGAGCATGTTTCAGGGGTGCGCGGCGCGCCAGTCGGCCAGCGCTGCGAGTGCCATGTCGAAGGTTGGCAAGAGATCGACGCCGTCCAGTTTTACCAGTCGTCGAATGCCGGCGCCGCCGGCCCAGAGGGCTGCCTCCGGGGGCAGAATCAGCCGCAACTGTTGCAGCAGGACGGCAATCTGGCGTTGCGGAAAAGCGACCGAAAAGGAGAGGGCAACGATGTCGGCGCGGTGCGCGCTGGCCGCGCGGCCGATTTCGAGCAAGGGCATCTGTACGCCGAGAGGAATGCAATCGGCACCTTCGAGTGCGAATAGCGCCTCGACCATCAGCAGGCCGAGCACGTGCTGTTCGTCCGGTACGCTGGTCAGCAGGATGCGCGGCCGGCTCCGGCCGACAGGAAGCGCGGCAATGGCCTGGCGCAACAGGCGCTTGGTGAGTTCGGTAAACAGATGTTCATCGAATATCTCGAAGCTGCCGTCCTCCCAGGCTTCGCCGACGCGCCGGGTCAGCGGCGCCACCGAGTCCTGGACAAAACGTTGCAGGCCCTGTCGGGCAAGGCGCTGCTGCATGGCTTGCTGATAAGCGGCGCCGTTGCGCTGTTTGATCAGCGCGAGCAAAGCCCCGAGTTGCTCGACTTCCCCATTCTCCCCCGCGGCACGCGGCACCAGAGAACACGCGGCAAGCCCGCTCAGTTCTTCCGTGGCTGCCGCGATCAGTTTCCCCGGCCGGTGGCCCTGATCCATCAGGCGTTTGATCAGGCGCAAGCGCTCGACCTGCTCGGCCGGGTAGCTGCGTTCGCCGTTGGCGTCGCGGCGTGGCGCGGGGAAACCATAACGGCGTTCCCAGACGCGCAGAACGTCCTTCGAGAGGCCTGTGTCACGTTCGACGGCAGCGATGCCAAAATCGGGAATATGCATTTTTGTCCTAAACAATAATTAGACGAATCGTTGACAATCTTCAAATCGAACGATAGGATAGCCAAAACTATTTAATTTGTCCAGGACAAAAAAGGAGTGACCACCATGAACGCACCCGCGCATTTCTTCCTCCCTGACGTGCAATCGGCTCCGGACAGCCGCCGTCTGTCCATCCGGCACGTGGGGAGCGCCATGCAACGGATACAACGCATTGCCGTCGTCGGTGCCGGCATCTCCGGTCTGGCCAGTGCCTGGTTGTTGAGCCGCCAGCACCAGGTGACGCTGTTCGAGGCCGGCAGAACCCTCGGCGGTCACACCAATACGGTCGACGTACACCTGCAGGGCCGGACGCATCCGGTCGACACGGGTTTCCTGGTTTTCAATGAAAAGACCTACCCGAATCTGATCGCCCTGTTCGCTCTGCTCGGAGTCGATAGCATCGAAACCGAAATGTCCTTCGCAGTGAGCCTGCAGAACCCGGATCTCGAATGGTCGGGCAGCAACCTGACGACGGTTTTCGGTCAGAAGCGCAACCTCGTGCGCCCCCAGTTCTGGTCGATGCTTTCGGACATCCTGCGTTTCAATCGCGAGAGTTGCGCCTGGCTGGCCAGTCACCCGGACAAGCGACGCAGCCTGCGCGATTTCCTCGACGAGGGACGCTATTCCAGGGCCTTCTCGGAATGGTACCTGCTGCCGATGGCCGCTGCCATCTGGTCCTGCCCGACGGCCCGCATGCTCGATACCCCGCTCGCCACCTTTGTCCGCTTCTGCCAGAACCACGGCCTGTTGCAGGTCTTCGACCGGCCGCTGTGGCGCACGGTGAAGGGTGGCGGACGGACCTATGTGCAGAAGATCGCCGCGCAGCTCGACGACATCCGTCTCGCCTGCCCGGTGACTGCGGTCCGGCACGGGGCCGACGGACTGCGCGTTCACACCCCTGCCGGCAGCGAGCGCTTCGATCAGGTGGTGATGGCCTGCCACAGTGATCAGGCCCTGGCCATTCTCGGCACTGGTGCCAGCGACCGGCAGCGCGCGGTGCTCTCGGCGATCCGCTACCAGCCCAACCGCGCCGTACTGCACAGCGATCGCCGTCTGCTGCCGCGCGACGAGAGGCTGTGGTCCGCCTGGAACTATCTTGCCGGTCATGGCCAGCCGGGAGAGCAACCGGTTGCGGTCTCCTATCTGATCAATCGTCTGCAGCCTTTGCCCTTCAACACCCCGGTGGTGGTCACCCTGAACCCGGTGCACGAGCCCGATCCAACCAGTGTGATCGCCGAATTCGACTATGCCCATCCCATTTTCGATGGCCCGGCGATTACCGCGCAGCAACACCTGCCGGCGGTTCAAGGCGAAAACGGCATCTGGTTGTGTGGCGCCTGGGGCGGCTACGGCTTCCACGAAGACGGCCTGAAATCGGCGCTGCGCGTCGTCAACAGCATGGGCATCCGGGCGCCGTGGCAAGGCGAGTCGCTGCCGGTCGCCAGCGAACTGGCGACTGTCTGAGGTCGCGATGACTGCCCCACGCCTGCTGATCGGCCACGTGATGCACCGGCGCTTGCGACCGGCGGTGCATGCCTTCGTCTATCCGGTATTTTTCGTGCAACTGCCGCTGGCCGACCTGGCCGCCGCCAGTGGCCCGCTTTTTGCGGTCGACCGCGGCAAGCTGCTGAGTTTTCATCAGAAGGATCATGGCCCGCGCGACGGCAGTCCGCTGTTGCCCTGGATGCAGAACCTGCTGCGCGAGCGTGGTCTGCCCGACGACGGCGAAATCATCCTGCAATGCTTCCCTCGGGTTCTCGGCTACGTCTTCAATCCGGTCAGCTTCTGGTTCTGTCACAACCGTGCCGGCGAACTGATAGCCGTGCTTGCCGAAGTCAACAACACTTTCGGCGGCCATCACGGCTACCTGCTGCACCACCCGGACGCTGCGCCCCTGCTGGACGGCGAGGTGCTGCAGGCGAGCAAGGTGTTTCATGTTTCGCCGTTCTGCGAGGTCGAGGGGGGCTATCGCTTCCGCTTCGATCTGCAACGCCATTGCCCACGCATGCGCATCGATTACGACGATGCCCAGGGCGAACTCTTGTTGACCGCGATTTCGGGCAAGCCGCAGGCGTGGTCGACCCGGGCTCTCGCCGCCGCCCTTCTGCGCATGCCCATGCTGACTTTGGGCGTGATGGCCCGCATTCACTGGCAGGCACTCAGATTGTGGCTCAAAGGCGTGCCTTTTCATGGCAGAAAAACCGATTTCCCATTACAGGAACCGAGCAAATGAATACCCTGACCCTGCGCCAGGCAGTGCCCCTGGCACGCGATGCCCGTCTGGTCTTCGACTTGCTGGAACGCTTGCAAGGGGGGCTGCTCGAAGTGCGTCTGCCGGACGGTTCAAGCCGCCTGTTCGGCGATGGCGAGCACGGCGTCACCCTGCAGGTGCACGATGAGGCAATGTTCGGCCAGGTGCTTGCCCGTGGCGACATCGGCCTGGCCGCCGCTTACCTCGACGGCGCATGGGATTCGCCGGATGTCACCGGTCTGCTGACCTTGCTCGCGAAAAACCGTTCTGCGCTACGCTCGGCGGTCTATGGGCGCTGGCGCCACCTGCTCGCGGCACGTATCCGCCACCTGCTCAACGGCAACAGCCGCGCCGGCAGCAAGCGCAACATCATGGCCCATTACGATCTGGGCAACGAGTTCTACAGACTGTGGCTGGACGCCGGCATGAGTTACTCCAGCGCGCTCTATGGCGGTGAGGACGCGGTCGATCTCGAAACCGCGCAGATCGCCAAGTACCGTCGCATCCTGAGCCGATTGCAGGCACAACCCGGACAAAGCGTTCTGGAAATCGGCTGCGGCTGGGGCGGTCTGGCCGAGATGGCCGTGCGGCAGGGTCTGCAGGTGACCGGCCTGACGCTCTCGCCGGCGCAGCTCGAATGGGCACGCCAGCGCGTGCCAGAGGCCGACCTGCGGTTGCAGGACTACCGTGACACCCGTGAGCAGTATGACCACATCGTTTCGATCGAGATGTTCGAGGCCGTCGGCGAGCGCTGGTGGCCGACTTATTTCCGGACGCTCGCCAAGGCGCTCAAACCGGGCGGCCGCGCGGTGATCCAGAGCATCACCATCGGTGACGAGCTGTTTGCCGACTACCGCAAGGGTACCGACTTCATCCAGCAGTACATCTTCCCCGGCGGCATGCTGCCGTCGCCGTCGACTTTCCGCGCCGCTGCCGCCCGGCAAGGGCTGGCGGTACAGGACGAACATGCTTTTGGTGAAGACTACGCGCGGACGCTGGCGGAATGGCGGCACGCCTTTGACCGGAACTGGCCGCGGATTGCGGCGCTCGGTTTCGACGAACCATTCCGCCGCCTCTGGCGCCTTTATCTGTGCTATTGCGAGGCCGGCTTCCTGGCCGGAAACATCGATGTCTTCCATTTCGAACTCACACATCGCTAGGCGCCGTTTCCTGCTCGCCCTCGCCGCCTGGCCGCTGGCCGGACTGGCGAGCAGCGGTCCGGAAACCCTGACCGCCGGCTTCAAGCGCTGGGGCAGCGGCGAGTTCCGCCGTTTTGGTTTCCTCATCTACGAGGCAACCCTGTGGGCCGCCGGCGAAGATCCCGTGCGACCGCCGCTGGCCTTGAAACTGACGTATAAGCGCCAAATCGCCGGCCGTGACATCACCGAAGCCAGCGTCAAGGAAATCCGCAATCTGGGAGTCGCCAACGAAGCCCTTCTCAAGGTCTGGGGCGAACAGATGGGCAGGATCTTCCCTGACGTGCGCCCCGGCGATCACCTCATCGGCGTGCATCTGCAGGAAGGCGCGCGCTTCTTCCACAACGACCGCGATGTCGGCAAGATTGCCGACCCCGCTTTCGCACGCGCCTTCTTCGGCATCTGGCTGGATACGCGAACGAGCGCCCCCGAGTTGCGCGCGGCCTTGCTCAAGCGGCCGCTTGCCTGAGCTGATGGGCACCGAACGTATCCTCGCTTACGACCTGCTCGGTCTGCCGCTGGCTTTTGCGGCACTGCCGAGCCGCGCTTCGTCATCACCGGGCAGGTGGTTGCTGAAAACGGCGCGATGCTGATCTGGGAGTTCTTCTACCAAGAGGTGCGCATGCGATGCCAGGAGCCAGACCTGGCCGGATGGTGGCGTGCCAGGCGCTTGCGGCAACACCCAGCGCTGACGCTTGGCGTAAAATGGCCGGATCATGAGTGCGAATCACCTTCCCGACTACGCTGGTGGCAGCATCGTCAATCTGGTGCAGAGCATCGCCACAGCCTGCGGCAGCACCAGCAGTCCATATCCACCGCTACCGGCGTTGTCGGCGGCGCAACTGGGCCGGGCGCGGCATATCGTACTGCTGGTCATCGATGGGCTGGGGCAACGGACGCTGGCCAGACACGCCAGCAGCCCGCATCTGCAACACCACCTGCTCGGCAGCATGACTTCGGTCTTTCCGTCGACCACTGCCAGCGCCATCACCACCTTCATGACCGGCCTCGCGCCGGCGCAGCACGGTCTCACCGGTTGGCACATGCATCTGGACGAGATCGACCAGACCCTGGCAATCCTGCCGCTGACACCCCGATTGGGGCCGCCCCGACTGTCGCCGGCCGCTCTGCCGTCGCGCCTGTTCGAGCATCCGTCGCTGTTTCAGAGGCTGGATCGCGAGTCCTGGGTGGTAACGCCACAGAGCATCGTCGACAGCCCCTTCAACGCCTGGCACTCGCGTGCTGCGCAGACCCGTGCCTACCACTCGGTCGCCGAGATGTTTGCCTGTCTGGGCGAACTTCTGCAGGAAACGACCCGCTCGCGCTATGTCTATGCCTACTACCCCGACCTCGACAGCTGTTCGCATCATTACGGCACCGACAGCCGCCAGGCACAACAGACACTGAGCACGGTTGACACCCTGTTCGGTGAGTTGCTGCACAAGCTGCGCGGCAGCAATACCTGGGTGCTGCTCACCGCCGACCATGGTTTCATTGATTCTCCCCATCGCCGAGTCATCAGTCTCGACGACCATCCACAGCTCGCCGCACTGCTGCTCCGGCCCTTGTGCGGTGAGCGCCGGGTCGCCTATTGCTACGTCGCCGCGGCCAATCGGCCGGCTTTCGAAGACTATGTGCGCCGCCATCTGGCCCGCGCTGCCCACCTCTACGCCAGCGACCGACTGATTGCAGGCGGATGGTTCGGTCCTCCCCCCTACCATCCGCGCCTCGCATCCCGAATCGGTGACTACACCCTGGTGATGAAGGACAACTGGACGATCAAGGACTGGCTGCCGGGAGAAAAGCATTTTGCAATGCTCGGCGTACATGGCGGCATCAGCAGCAGCGAAATGCGCGTTCCGCTGATCGCGCTGCTGGCCTGACGGTCATGACTTTCCTATTAACTGCCGGGATCAGCGGTTTGCTCCGCGCCCACTTTTTCTCGAGGAGTCCCACCATGGCCAACGACCATGCCAAAACCGCACACACCGATCGCCTGATTGCCGACGCCATCCGCAACCGCCTTGGCCGTGAGGCGGGCTATCGCGAACAGGCCCTGAAAATCTACCCATGGATCTGTGGTCGCTGCGCCCGTGAATTCACACACCAGAATCTGCGCGAACTCACCGTTCACCACCGCGACCACAATCACGACAACAACCCTAGTGACGGCAGCAACTGGGAGCTGTTATGCCTCTACTGCCACGATAACGAACACGCCAGGGAACTCGACGCAGCCGCGGCCCGCCAGTCTGGCATCGCTTCGCTTGGCGCGACGGCCAGAGCGCCGGCGACAGCGCAGCCATTCGCGAACCTGAAGGAACTCCTGAAAAGCCGCTGATCCTGCCTCGCGAAGGAAGCTTGGACAAGCGCCGAATATCGTTTGATCGAGCAGGTCTGCGCGACTCACCCCCTGGATCGTTTTCAGGCAGAATCCGATTGCTGGCTGGCCCCATGACGCCTGGCAATCCTGCCAGACCGCTCGGCCACCTCGTCGTGCACAGCGTATGTGAGAGCAAGACAAGTGAGTAATCAAGACTGCTTCCGTATCCTAGAGGACATCGCCCGCGACCTTTCGGACGATGTCGTTTCTTTTCCGACTTTCCTCGATATCACCTTTCAGGTACGAACCGCGCTCAGAAAACCCGATTTGACCATCAACCATCTGGGTACGCTGATCAGCGCCGAGCCCCTGATGAGCACCAAGATCATCCGTTTGGCCAATTCGGTGGCGATGAACCCCTCTGGAAGGGCCATCGTCGACGTCAATCGTGCGATTTCGCGAATTGGCATGGAGGCAGTGCGCAGCGTTTCCTTTGCCGTGGCCATGGAGCAACTTCTCAACTCCAAGAAGATGGCCCCATTCGCAGCGCTGTCGCGGCGCCTTTGGGAACACACCATGCAGGTCGCCGCGCTGGCACGCGTCCTGGCACGTCGCTTGACCCAGGTCAGTCCCGACGAGGCCATGTTTGCCGGCCTGGTGCATGACCTCGGCGTGTTCTACCTGCTCTCGCGGGCAGTAAATTTCCCTGCCCTGGTCGGCGACCCAGCTGAACTGCATGCGCTGCTGGTCGATTGGCATGACAGTATCGGGCACGCGCTGCTGGCTGCGATGGGGATGCCGGAAGAGCTGCTGGTGGTGGTACAGGAGCACGAACAGGATCGAACGATCGTGACCCTGAAAACGCTGGGCGACGTGCTGTTCGTCGCCAACAAGCTGGCCAATCTGCAGCATGGATGGCGGGACAGCCTGTTTTGCGTTCCGCTGGACCCTGCCAGGCTGTTGCAGCTATTTGACGCCCAGGCGCTCGGCGCCCTGCTTGCCGAATCCGCAGAAGACCTGGCCTCGCTGAAAAGCGCTCTTGGCTCCTGAAGTCGCCGACCGGCGCCGCCCGAACCACAGCGCAATCGATGACTGCCCGTGCGTACTACAGTTGCCGGATCTTGGCGAGCAAGCCGGTCGTCGATGTCTGGTGAATGAACGGCAAGGAGCGCACGCAACCGCCCCAGCCGTGCACTTCCTCATTGCCGACGATTCTTTCGAGCGGCCAGTCGCCACCCTTGACGAGAATATCGGGTCGGCAATCGAGAATGCGCTGCAATGGCGTATCTTCCTCAAACCAAGTCACCAGAGTGACCGATTCGAGAGCGGCGATGACTGCCAGACGATCGCGCAAGGGATTGACCGGACGGTCATCGCCTTTGCCAAGACGTTTGACCGACGCATCCGAGTTCAGCGCAACAACCAGCGCCGCGCCGAGTGCGCGGGCTTCGGCGAGGAGGCTGACATGGCCACGGTGCAGCAGATCGAAGCAGCCGTTGGTGAACACCAGCGGACGCGGCACGCTGTCTATGCGCTCGGCAAATTCGCCGGGGGCAACGATCTTGCTTTCGAATGCCGGCAGGCGGGTCGATGGTTGAGGCATTGGATTGGGCATCCGTCACTCCGCAAAAGCGCCCATCGTACAGCCTTTCGAAATCCGGCGTCGCCGATCCACCCGATCATTGGGCGCACGAATCCATCCTTTTTCGGTATCGTGCGCTATTCGGGACTCGCCACAGGGGCCGCTACATGCACCATCGCTACCCACTGCACATCCATATTTCGACGCTGTTTCTGGCGCTGATACTTCTCGTTTGCGGCGTTCTCGGCGGCATCGGCTACCAACTCAGCAGCAAGCTGCTGGAAGAATCCGCTGCCGACCTGACGGCACGCATCAGCCGTGCAGCACTGCTCGAGATGCGGCGCATCATCGAACCGGCGGAGGTGGCTACTCGCCTGTTGAGCCTGCAGCGTGTGACCAGCGCGACCTCGCTCAAGGAGCGTCTCGACAGCCTGGAGTTCATGCGCCAGGCGCTCGACAGTTCGCCGGCGCTGTCTTCGCTCTACGTCGGTTACGACAATGGCGACTTCTTCCTGGTTGGACGTGTTGGCCATGGCAGCGCGAGCGAGGCCGCGCGAGCGCCGGCCGGCGCGAACTACGTCGTGCAGAGCATCGAGCGGGTCGGGGCCGCACCGCGCGGTCGTTTTATCTATCTTGACGCAGCCCTGCAGACCCTGCGCGACGACGATCGTCCGGACTACGCCGCGGCCTATGATCCGCGTGACCGGATCTGGTATACCGAAGGACAGGCCTCCCCGACGCAGGTCAAGACGCCTCCGTACCTCTTTTTCTCGAGCCGGCGGGTCGGCACGACACTGGCCAGTCGCGCCGGTGGCGGACGATCCGTGGTCGGTGCAGACATTCTGCTCGATACGCTCGGCAAGTCACTGGCCGGACAAAAGGTGACCCCGGGAAGCGAGATGGTGCTCGTCAACGCTCAGGGCTACGTACTGGCCCACGAGGATGTTTCGCGAATGGTGCTGGCCTCGCCGGAAAGCGACGGTAAGCCGTCGTTGGCGAGAATCGACGAGCTGGCGGTGCCGGTGCTGGTACCGCTCCTGGCCGTCGTGAGGCAGATGCAGGGTCAGGAGGCTGCCTATGCCCTTGGCGTCAAGGTGGGTGGCAACGAGTGGAGAGTCTCGGTTAATCGCCTCATGCTCGAAGGAGTGCCGCCGCTCTACCTGGTCACTGCTATCCCGGAAAACGAGCTGATGGCTGGGGCACTGCAAGTGATACGTCAATCGGCGGCGGCCACGCTGCTCGTTCTGCTGTTGTCGATTCCGCTCACTTGGCTGCTGGCGCAGAGCATTTCGCAGTCGCTGCGCCGCCTGGCCAGCGAAGCCGAGGCGATCCGCCATTTCGAATTTTCTCGGCCGATCGTCCTGGAATCTTCGATCAAGGAAGTCACCGAGCTTGCTTTGACCATGGACGGGATGAAGAGAACCATCCATCGCTTTCTGGACATCAACCAGACTGTCGCCGCCGAGCAGAACTTCGACCGCTTGCTGCCGCGCCTGCTCGCCGATACGCTCTCGGCCTCGGGGACGCGGGCCGGTGTGCTTTACCTGGCCGAAGCCAGTCAGCTCAACCCGGCCGTGGCACTCGACGACAACGGTTCGGTGCTGGCCGGCGAATTGCCCTCGCTCGACGTCGCGCACGCCGGCCCGTTGCTCGGCGCTGCATTGGCCGAAGGCATCGCCCGTGCCGGCCGGCTACAGCCCGAAGACCTTGATAGCCTGGGCTACCGGGGGTTGGCGACTGCGAACCTGGCCCAGACGAGCCACGCCATGGCCGTTCCGCTGTGCAACCGCAAGAACGAGCTGGTCGGGGCAATGATTCTGCTCAGCGAGACGGAAACCGACAGCCACCGCCTGAGCTTTGTCAAGGCACTTTCCGGGTCGGCAGCCGTGTCACTTGAAAGCAAGGCACTGATCAAGGCGCAGAAGGATCTGTTCGAAGCGTTCATCCAACTGATCGCGGCGGCAATTGACGCCAAGAGTCCCTATACTGGCGGTCACTGCGCACGCGTTCCGGAACTGACCAAGATGCTGGCACACGCAGCGTGCGCTGCCCGTTGTGGTCCCTACCAGGACTTTCAGTTATCCGAGGATGATTGGGAAGTATTGCACGTGGCCGCCTGGCTGCATGACTGCGGCAAAGTGACGACGCCCGAATACGTGGTGGACAAGGCCACGAAGCTGGAAACCATCCATGACCGCATTCACGAAGTACGGATGCGCTTTGAAGTACTCAAACGTGATGCGGAAATCAGCAGCCTGCAGGCCATGGCCGCCGGCAAGGACGCCGAGACGGTGCGCTGCCAGCTGGCCGCCGAACTACAGCAGCTCGACGAAGACTTCGCCTTCGTTGCCCGATGCAACGAAGGCGGCGAATTCATGGCGCCGGAAAGCATCGATCGCCTGCAGGCGATCGCCGCGCGCACCTGGCTGCGCACACTCGATGACCGCATCGGCATCTCGCACGAAGAGAAGCTGCGCAAGGCGCGCACACCTTGCTCGGCACTGCCCGTTGCCGAAGCGTTGCTCGCCGACAAGCCAGAGCACCTCATCGCCAGGCAGGCGCAGGATCGCATGCCGGAAAACAACCGCTGGGGATTTCGCATGCAGGTCCCGCCGCTGCTATACAACCGGGGCGAACTCTACAACCTTTCTGTCGCACGTGGCACCCTATCGACAGAGGAACGCTACAAGATCAACGAGCATATCGTGCAGACGCTGGTCATGCTGTCGCAACTGCCTTTCCCGAGACACCTCCGGCAAGTGCCGGAAATTGCCGGTGGGCACCACGAGAAGATGGATGGCAGCGGCTATCCGCGGCAACTCAGGCGCGAACAAATGAGTCCGCTGGCAAGAATGATGGCCATCGCCGACATTTTCGAAGCCTTGACAGCGGTCGACCGACCCTACAAGAAGGGCAAGACGCTGTCGGAAGCGCTGGCCATCATGTCCCGGATGCAACAGGAGCAGCACATCGATCCGGAGTTGTTCGCACTCTTCCTGCGCGCCGGGGTATATCTCGACTACGCGCAACGATTCATGCAGCCGGAGCAGGTCGACGCGGTCGATGTCGAAGCTTTGCTGGCCGCGACGCTTCGCTGGCCACCCGCCGTTTGACGCGGCCCTTGATCCGTACGGATGCAGGTTTCGTCCTCCCTGAGCAGAGTACGCGGCCGGGTGTGACATCGTCGAGCGCGGCGTTCGCCACAGACTGTCAGAATTTTTTACGACTACGGTTGATCAATCGCCGGTAGCGCCAGGGAACTGCCGCCCAAGCCATTTTTAAATAAACATAGTTTATATTACGGCATAGCATTTTCTTATTCATCTCTGGCCAGACTGACACTTCCAATCTGCTCGATTCGCTCTGGCCGGCGGTACCGCACGATCCGAGGGCGCTCCGTATGACAGGGCATCATGCTGATATGCAGCACTTTTTGATTGACTCGAGTGTTCCATGGCGCGAGGGAATGGTCTCGGCAAAAGGTTTGAGGGAAATGACAGCGGCGCATTGGAATAAATTGTGCCATTGATCACGGATCATTTAATTAATTCAATTTATGATCTTCATATGTGGCCCCTGATCCTCCTGTCTTCCCTAACCTTCACGTTCTCCCATGACTACGAAAATCTGCGTCAAGTGCAAGCAAGAAAAGTCGATGCTGGAATTTCACAAGAATTCACGAAGTGCGGATGGCCTGCATTCCTACTGCAAGGAGTGCAACAAGGCTCAGGCACTCGCGCACATCCGGGCAGAAAAAGCCAGGAAGGCGCTGCTGCGAGCCGCCAAGCGAGCTGCCAATAATGCGGAGTGATCCGGTGGCCAGCCTGACGTGCTTTTAGTCACGCGGCAGACGGGTGTTCAGTGACCAAGCCCCCAGTATTGCGGGTCACCAAAAGTCGTCTTGAGCTGATCGATGAACAGCCGAACACGTAACGGTAAATGCCGGCGTTGCGGAAATACGGCGTAGATGCCGACACTGGGTGCCGCATGCTCGTCGAGCAGGGAAACGAGTCGGCCATTCTGCAAATCGTCACCCACTTCCCACATCGATCGCCAGGCCAGGCCCTTGCCGGCCAGCGCCCAGGCGTGTAACACCGCTCCGTCATTGCACTCGAAGGTGCCCGACACCTTGTAATTCCTCACCTCACCTCCCACGTTCTGGCGCAGCGCCCAGCCACGTTGTTGACCCAGCGACAGGCAGTTGTGCGCGGCCAGTTCGGCCGGCGTACGAGGCACCCCGTATTCAGCCAGGTAGGCTGGGCTGGCAACGATGACGCGACGCATTTCGCCAAGTTTGCTGCTCGCCAGGCTCGAATCGGCCATTTCGCCGATCCGTACCGCACAGTCAACGCCTTCGTTGAGCAGATCGACGAGCCGATCGGTCAGATCAAGCCGCACGGTGACTTGTGGATTGGCCCGCATGAAGGCAGCTACCTGCGGCGCCACATGCCGACGCCCAAAGCCGGCCGGCGCCGACAGCTTGAGATGACCGCTGGCACGAATGCCACCCAGTGAAACCGCCGCTTCGGCATTCGCCAGATCGTTGAGGATGCGCTGACAGTCCTCGAGGAAAGCCTGCCCTTCGAAGGTCAGCGACAGCTTTCGCGTCGTGCGCAGCAGCAGCTTGACGCCAAGGCGTGCCTCCAGCGCGTCGAGCCGGCGCCCGATCACCGCTGGCGTGATCCCTTCCAACTGTGCCGCTGCCGAGAGACTGCCACGTGTTGCAGCGTTAACGAAGGCCTCGATTTGCTTGATATGGTCCATCTCGCCGATTCGATACCAGAAGTAAAAGATAATTTGATTCCATTCGCTATTATCTTTGATTGCAGCCTCCAATAGAATCGCTGCATTGCATCATCACCCATCGACAGGAGTCATCGCATGAGCCTTAATCTACCCGCCGGCATGCAAATCAACGCACCGATCCAACCCGGTTACGAAACCATTCTTACCCCCGAGGCGCTGGCTCTGGTCGCCAAACTGCACCGCGCTTTCGAGGGTCGCCGCCAGGAACTGCTGCGGGCACGCGTTGCTCGCCAGGAACGGATCGACGCTGGCGAAATGCCCGACTTCCTGCCGGAAACCCGGTCTATCCGCGACGGCGACTGGAAAATTGCACCGCTGCCGAAGGCGCTCGAGCGCCGCCGCACCGAAATCACCGGCCCGGTCGAGGCCAAGATGATCATCAACGCCTACAACTCGGGCGCCGATTCGTACATGAGCGACTTCGAGGACTCGAACAGTCCGAAGTGGGACAACCAGATCCAGGGCCAGGTTAACCTCTACAAAGCCATTCGGCGCCAGTTGTCATTCACCAACGAAGCCGGCAAGGAATATACGCTCAACGAGACCATCGCCACTCTGCAGATTCGTCCGCGCGGCTGGCACCTCGACGAAAAACACGTCACCGTCGATGGTCAGCGCGTTTCTGGCGGCATCTTCGATTTCGGACTCGTCTTTTTCCACAACGCCAGAGAGCAGATCGCGCGCGGCGCTGGCCCCTTCTACTATCTGCCGAAGATGGAATCGCATCTCGAAGCGCGTCTGTGGAACGACATCTTCATCATGGCGCAGGAGCATATCGGCCTGCCGCGCGGCACCATCAAGGCTACCGTGCTGGTCGAGACCATCCTCGCCACCTTCGAGATGGAGGAAATCCTCTACGAACTGCGTGAACACTCGGCGGGCCTCAACGCCGGACGCTGGGACTACATTTTCTCGTGCATCAAGAAGTTCAAGAAGAACCCGGACTTCTGCCTGGCCAACCGTGGCGCGATCACCATGGAGGTTCCCTTCATGCGCAGCTACGCACTGCAGCTGGTCAAAATCTGCCACAAGCGCGGCGCGCCGGCGATGGGCGGCATGAGCGCGCTGATTCCGATCAAGAACGATCCGGTGGCCAACGAAAAGGCGCTGGCAGGCATCCGTCACGACAAGACGCGTGACGCCAATGACGGCTTCGACGGCGGTTGGGTGGCCCACCCAGGGTTGGTGGCGATCGCTGCCGAAGAGTTTCAGAAAGTGCTCGGCGATCGCCCGAACCAGTGGGAAAAGCAGCGCGACGAGACCTTCACGGCGGCGGACTTCCTCAACTTCCAGCCCTCGCAACCCATCACCGAAGCCGGTGTGCGCAACAACATCAACGTCGGCATTCACTACCTCGGCAGCTGGCTCGCCGGCAACGGCTGTGTGCCGATCCACAACCTGATGGAAGACGCCGCCACGGCCGAGATCTCGCGTTCGCAGGTCTGGCAATGGGTGGTTTCGCCCAAAGGCGTCCTCGATGACGGCCGCAAGGTCACCGCCGAGATGGTGCGCAGCATGATCGCCGAAGAACTGCTCAAGGTGAAAACGACGGTCAGTGCTCAGGGAGAAGAGACCGCCACCTACGATCAGGCAGCAGTCATTTTCGACAAGATGTCGCTGACACCGGAATACCCGGAGTTCCTGACCCTGCCGCTGTACGAAGCCATGGAATAGGCCCTCAGAACGAGGCGCCCAGGGCGCGCGCGCGCAAGGCGCCGAGTTCGCGGCTGGCCGGGTCCGGCGAGCTGCGGGTCGGCCAGCCCTGCAGGTGGCTGGCGGCCAGGTCGGCGAGCGCGCGAATCCAGTCGTCCCGCTCGTTGAGGCAGGAAAGGTAGTGGAATTCCCTGCCGCCGGCCTGCATGAACGCACTCCGGCCCTCGATGGCGATTTCTTCGAGCGTCTCGAGACAATCTGCCGGGAATCCCGGGCAGATCACATCGACCCGCTGCACGCCCTGTGCTGCCAGCGCCTTGAGGGTTGGTGCGGTATACGGCTGCAGCCATTCGGCACGGCCGAAACGCGACTGAAAGCAGACCTGGTATTGTTCCTGACCAAGACTCAGCGCCTCGGCAAGCAGGCGGCCGGTCTTTTGGCACTCGCAGTGATAGGGGTCCCCCTTGTCCAGCGTGTAGCGCGGCAGCCCATGAAAGCTCATGACCAGACGATACGATCGGTCCGGCCGGGGGTGACTGAACCAGTGCTCGCGCACACTGGCTGCCAGTGCCGCAATGTAGCCGGGGTGATCGGCAAAATTCCGGACCGTACGTATTTCCGGCTGATTGCGCACACGTTGCAGCCAGGCGCCAACTGCATCGAATGCGCTGGCCGTCGTGCTCGCCGAGTACTGTGGATAGAGTGGCAGCAACAGAATGCGCGTGCAGCCCTCGGCCTTGAGACGGGAGAGCGTTGCCGAAATCGACGGCTCACCATAACGCATGGCGAAATCGACGAGGACCCGATGTCCGGCCTGCCCAAGCAAGCCACGCAGCAACTTGGCCTGACGTTCGACATGCACGCGCAGTGGCGAGCCTTCGGCCGTCCACACCGCCGCGTACTTTTCCGCCGACCGGCGCGGTCGAATATTGAGGATGATGCCGTTCAGAATCAGCCACCAGACAGCGCGCGGGATCTCGACGACGCGCGGATCGGAGAGGAACTCCTTGAGGTAGCGTCGCACCGCGGTGGCCGTCGGCGCTGCCGGGGTCCCCAGGTTGATCAGCAGAACGGCGCTGTTTGTGGATGAACCGTGGCGGTAGACCGGTTCCGGGAAATAACCTGGCATCAGTATCTGGCCTGATAGGTCAGCGCCGAAGAGAGCAGTCGGGCGGTAATTTCGACGATTGGAATGACTCGTTCGTAGGCCATGCGGGTTGGGCCGATGACGCCGACCGATCCGACCACTTCACCGTCCACGGCATACGGTGCCGTGACCACGCTGCACTCGTCAAGGGGAGCCAGCCCCGATTCGCCACCGATGAAGATTTGTACCCCTTCGGCACGCTTCGAGAGATCCAGCAGTTGCATCAGCGAGGTTTGCTGCTCGAAGAGGTTGAACAATTCGCGCAGCCGCCGCATGTTCGACGAGAATTCTTCGACTTCAAGCAGGTTGCGTTCACCTGAAATGACATAGCGGTTGTCGGATCCACGCATTGCCTCGTCACCGGCCGTCAGCGCCGCGGCCATCAGCATCTGCAGATCGCCGCGCAGTTTCTGCAGGTCTTCATGGAGACGGCGACTGATGGACTCAAAATCCTGGCCGACAAAATGCTGATTCAGATAGTTGGTCGCGGTGACCAGTTCGGACGGCGTATAGGCGCGCCCGGGGAAGAGCAGGCGATTCTGCACGTCGCCGTCGGAAGTGACCAGGATCAGCAGAATGCGCTTCTCTGACAGACTGACGAACTCCATCTGACGGATCTTCGGCGTCAGACGGCGCGGCGCCAGGACGATGCCGGCAAAATGGGTCAGCCCGGACAACAGGTGCGAGGCCTTGCTGATCAATTGCGAGGGCTGTGAAGGCAGCAACTGTTCCTCGATGGCGTCGAGCTTGTCCTTTTCGAGCGGCTGGACAGTCAGCAGAGTATCGACAAAAAAGCGGTAGCCGCGTGACGTGGGGACACGCCCGGCAGAGGTGTGCGGACTGGCGATCAGACCAATTTCTTCGAGATCGGCCATGACATTACGCACGGTTGCTGCCGACAGATCCAGGCGCGAGTACCGGGACAGGGCGCGTGATCCGACGGGTTGCCCTTCAGCAATATAGCGTTCGATCAGGGTCTTGAGGAGCGTTTTGGCGCGTTCGTCTAGCATGGGCCGATTCTACAAAAAATCCATCGATCACGGGGCGCCGCGGAAGCAGGCTGAATTGTGGTTTAATTCACGCATGAACAACGCCTTTCCAGAAGATTCGGCTGATTGCGCACCGCCACCCCGGACGATTGCGCTGGTCGGAAAGTACCACAGTCCAGAGATTGCCGAGTCGATTCGCCTGCTGGCCCATTACCTGCAGGAACGCGGCATGACCGTATTGATCGAGGAAGAGACCGCCTGCAACGTCATCTCGCATCTGGAACTCGGAAGCTGGGCGAGCGGCAGTTTCACCTGGCTTGGTGCCCATGCCGACATCGCCATCGTCGTCGGTGGCGACGGTACCATGCTCAATGCCGCACGCCAACTGGCCCGTTATCGGGTGCCTCTGGTCGGCGTAAACCAGGGGCGTCTCGGCTTCATGAGCGACATCGCACGTAGCGACATGCTGACCTGCATGGACGACCTTCTGGATGGCAAGTTCGTTCCGGAGACCCGCATGCTGCTCGATGCGGATGTCGTGCGTGGCGAGCGTAGTATCGTTTCCAACCTGGCCTTGAACGATGTGGTGGTGGACAAGGGCGCGATCGGACGGATGATCGAGCTCGAACTGTTCATCGACGGCGAGTTCATTTACCACCTGCGCTCGGACGGCCTGATCGTCGCCACCTCCACCGGCTCGACGGCCTACGCGCTCTCGGCCAATGGCCCGATCCTGCATCCGCAGGTTTCTGCCATCGCCCTGGTTCCGCTCTGCCCACACGCCCTGACCAACCGGCCAATCCTGGTCGGTGATCGCAACGAAATCGAGATCCGGATCGTGCACGCCACCGATTCGCGTGCTCACTTCGACGGCCAGGTGACGGTTGATCTCCGCAACGAGGATTCCGTACGTATCCGTCGCTCCGAATATTCGATCTGTCTGCTGCATCCGCCGGGTTACAGCTATTTCGCCATGCTCCGACAAAAGCTGCACTGGAGCGAGCGACCCAAGGAACATTGATCCCATGCCGTGACGACGAGATTAACGATCCCCCTATGCTCTGTCGTTTGACGATTCGCGACTTCGTGCTGGTCGACCGGCTGGAACTCGAGTTTCAGCAAGGATTTGGCGCACTGACCGGCGAGACCGGTGCCGGCAAGTCGATTCTCGTCGACGCCCTGGCATTCGCCCTGGGTGAGCGCGCCGACACGGGCCTCATTCGCGCCGGGAGCGAGCGCGCGGAGGTGAGTGCCGAGTTCGACCTTGCGGCTTCGCCGGCGGCTGCCGCCTGGCTACAGGCGCATGATCTGGATACGCAGGGCGTTTTGCTGCTGCGTCGCGTACTGGATGCCAGCGGCCGTTCGCGCGCCTATCTGAATGGTTCGCCAGTGACCGTCCAGCAGTTGCGGGAGGTGGCCGAATCGTTGGTCGACATCCACGGTCAGCATGCGCATCAGTCGCTGCTGCGCAGCGAAGCGCAGCGCGCTCTGCTCGATTCGCACGCCCGGCTCGAATCCCTGCTCGCGGAAGTCGCCACCGCATGGCGCAACTGGCGCGCGGCCAAGACGCTGTTGGATACCGCCAGCAGCGGCAGCGAGGCCTTGGCCGTCGAACGCGAGCAACTGGAATGGCAGGTTCGTGAACTGCAAACACTCCACTTCTCGACCGAAGAATGGCAGCTTCTGAACGAGGAGCACAAACGTTTGGGCCATGCAGCCAGCCTTGTCGAAGGCGCGCAGTTCGCCTTGCAGGTATTGGCCGAGGGCGACGCCGCTTGTGAGGCCCAGGTCGCTGCCGCGATCAATCGCCTGGATGGGCTTTGCGAGTACGATCCGGCGCTATCCGAAATCACCGATCTGCTGCAATCAGTGCAGGCCGAACTCAGCGAAGCGGCCTCTGCCCTGCATCGTTACACCCATCGTATCGAACTCGACCCACGGCGTCTGGTGGAAGTCGAACAACGCATCGAAGCGATCCTGGGTTGTGCGCGCAAATTCCGCTGTGCTCCCGATGACCTGCCAGGGCTACTGGCACGCTGGCAGGAGCGACTGAGCGTCCTTGGTGAGGCTGCCGACCTCACCGCCCTGGCGGCGCGCGCCACGGCCGCCCGTGTGCAGTATGAACAGCTCGCGCAGCGTCTCTCCGGCAAACGCGCCCAGGCAGCCGAAGTGCTCGGCCGCGAAGTCAGCCAGGTCATGCAACAGTTGGCGCTTGCTGGAGGCCGCTTCGAGCTTGGCTTGTTGCCGGTCGAAGGAGGGAATGCTGCCGGGTTTGAACAGGTCGAGTTTCGTATCGCCGGCCTGGCCGGTAGCGAACCGCGGTCGCTGGCCAAGGTCGCTTCCGGGGGCGAACTCTCACGGATCAGTCTCGCCATTCAGGTGGTCACCAGTCAGGCGGCAAGCGTACCGACGCTGATCTTCGACGAGGTCGATGTCGGCATCGGTGGTGGTGTTGCCGAAGTCGTCGGCTGCTTGCTGCGCGAATTGGGAGGCGAAAGACAGGTTCTTTGCGTGACGCACCTGCCGCAGGTTGCCGCACGCGCCAACTGGCAATGGCAAGTCAGCAAGACGATTCGGGCAGGATCGGTGCGCAGCCACGTTGCCACACTCGAAGGAGATGCCCGGGTGGAGGAAATTGCTCGCATGCTTGGCGGCATCGACATTACGTCGATTACCCGTCAGCATGCCAGGGAAATGCTGATCACGGCAGACGGAGGCGGCAGCAACGGCTCACGACGCCCTTGATCCAGCGTTGGCGGGTCACCCTTGACCATGAAATGCCCTAACTCCCTGATTTCGGGAATCGTCCCTCAATGGACAAATCGCGCTGGCAAGGCGTCGCGCTCGGTGCTTCGCAGCCCGATCCGGAGTTCGGCAACGTCGCTCTGCCCGGCGTCGTCCGCGACCAGCAGGCCGGACGCTGCCGCGCCGGCGAAGGCGTCGTTGCCGGCCAGCGCTATCTCGATGCCGGGTTCACGCCGGAGATCCTGCGCCGCCTGATGGGCCCCGGCGGGACCCGGACCGAGCTTCCTGCACATCGCCACGCACTTCAAGACCGAGAAATCGCTGCTCCTGCTCAAAGTCCTCTCTTTTGTCTGGCCACCGCAAACCCGATGGCTGACCACGGGAGTCGAGGGCGATTGGCGACGCTCTGGAGGGGGTGTCGGCCGCCCACGCCGATGAAGACCGGGGCGGGTGGCGGGCAAGCATCCATTGCACCGACGGCCCTGTCGGGGAATTCAGATCACCAGGAGATGACGACTTTTTGCCTCAGGAACGGCTTGCCGCGGGACCGCACGATCCAGCGTCACCAGGCGGCCGCCTTGCTGCACCGCCAGTGCCAGCAGATACACGTCGCTCACCTGGCGGGAGCCGAGTACGGCATTCCAGGCAATCCGGCCGCTCGCGAGGATGCTCACGGCGTCTGGCCAGAAAACGTGATGGCTGGTCGCCGTCGCTGCGGCGAGACGTTCGGCGATGGCCCCGGCCGGCAGTGCGTTCGGGTAGCCGGGTTGCGACATGATCCGGATACAACCGTTCTCGGTCAGCGGACACGACGCCCAGCCCGACTGAATGTTCTCCTGCAACCAGGCCATGGCTCTGGTGTGATGCAGGTGGTCGCTGTCCAGCAGGGCGATCAGCACATTCACATCGAGCAAGGCGCGCATCAAACGCCTTCCTCGTCTCTCAGCTGGTCGACCTGCTCGTTGGTGACCACTTTCCCCCGTGACGGGAAGGGGCGGAAACCGTGGACGGCCGCCGGCTCGCTGGGGCTGCTGGTCGTCGATGGCGGCGACTGGGTCAGGGCTTGCCGCAAGAGGTGCGAGATCACCCGGCCGGCCGTCGTCCCGCCACGCCGGGCAAGCTCCTTGGCAGCCAGCAGGACATCGTCTTCGATATCGAGAGTGGTACGCATGAGCATTCTCCTGACCAGTGATGCATTGATGCTAACGCATCAGAACACTGCAAGCAAGCAACGATACCCAACCCGATGGGATCATGGATCACCGTCGTGTGTTGAAGTCGACATAAAAAGGGGCCGACGGGGGCCCTTGAAGTCTGAGCGATCGACGGTGTTCAGAACGGCGGTTCGTCGGCTGTGCCGTGGTCGGCAGGAAGTGGTTCGCCCGGACCGCCGCTTGCGAAAGCGCGTCCGCAACGTCCTGGCGTTCTGCAGGGCCTGGCTGGGCTGTTGAACCACTTCCGGCTTAGCCTGATGTTCTATTACAATGCCACTTGCAAAATTTCGGGCGAATCGCTTATAGTGCGTCGTGCATTACCAAAGTCATATTGTATGAAGGTATGGCAGGAAGTCGACTTTCTGCTGGTCCACTTGGCGTGAATGTAAGAAAGGATAGTCATGAGCACCGTCAACAAAGTAGTTGAGAAGGTCGATCCGCGCGAAATTCGTCGCAGGCTTGGTTTGAATCAGCAGCAGTTCTGGTCCAAGATCGGCGTGACGCAGAGTGGCGGTTCGCGCTATGAAAGCGGCCGCAATATGCCCAAGCCGGTGCGTGAGCTGCTCAGGCTCGTCCATGTCGAGCAGATCGACATTCAGCGCCTCAAACGTGAAGACATCGAGGTTCTCGAATACGTGAAGGCGGAAGACCCGGAACTCTTCAAGACCCTCAAGAAGGCGGCCAAGAGCAAGCTCAAGAAGCCTGCCTGAAAGTTCGTTCTGCGGGTTCCCGGCCTGTTCATACGACTTGAAAATGGGAGCCGGAAATTGCTGCGCATGGCAGGGAAATCTTACCGGCCCTTCCACTCGGCCCGGCGCTTGCCGATGAATGCGTCGATCCCCTCGCCGGCGTCGGCGGTCATCATGTTGCAGGCCATCACTTCAGAGGCATACTGGTAGGCAGCGTCCAGCCCCATTTCAAGTTGCTTGTAGAACATCTGCTTGCCCATTCCGATGGCTACCGAAGACTTGGCAACGATCGATCGGGCGAACCGGTCAATCTCGGCATCGAGCGCATCGGCGGCGACGACCCGATTCACCAGCCCTTGCTGTAAAGCCGTTCGGGCATCGATGAAATCGCCGGTGAGCAGCATCTCGAGCGCCTGCTTGCGACCGAGGTTGCGCGACAGTCCGACCGCCGGCGTCGCGCAGAACAGGCCGACGTTGATGCCTGAGGTGGCAAAGCGCGCACTGTCGACAGCGACCGCCAGGTCACACATCGACACCAGCTGACAACCGGCGGCAGTGGCAATGCCATGCACACGCGCGATGACCGGTTGCGGCATTTGCGTCAGGGTGATCATCATCTTGCCGCAACGCCGGAACAGATCCTGCATGAACGCCTGGTGGTGATTGGCCCGCATCTCCTTGAGATCGTGTCCGGCACAAAAGGCTTTGCCGGCACCCGCGATGATCACGACACGCACTGCCGGATCCGGCGCGATCGCATCCAGTTCCGCCTGCAAGGCCGCAATCATCGCCTGCGACAAGGCGTTGAACTGCTGTGCGCGATTCAGCATCAGCGTCGCGATGCCCTCGTGATCGGTGCGGATAACGTAGGGGTCTTCCTGGGTTGACGTCGGGGGATGCATGCTTCTCTCCTGGGAACGGGTTGTAGAGGATCATTTGCGAGTGCCGGACAAGCGGCGTCCACCCGCCTGCCGGCCACAGCGGCAGCTTCGGCTTACTCGATCGCGGCTGCGGATTTCGCCTGTTCGCGCAACACGTACTTCTGGATCTTGCCGGTCGAGGTCTTCGGCAAAGTACAGAAGATCACCCGCTTGGGAACCTTGAAACGTGCCATGTGCTGGCGGCAGAACTCGATCACCTCCTGCTCGCTCGGCGCCGCCCCTTCGCGCAACTCGATGAAGGCGCAGGGCACCTCGCCCCAAGTGCGGTCAGGCGTCGCCACGACGGCCGCAGCAATCACCGCCGGGTGCTTGTAGAGGACATCCTCGACCTCGATCGACGAAATGTTTTCTCCCCCGGAGATGATCACGTCCTTCGAACGATCCTTGATCTTCACGTAGCCATCGGCGTGCATCACCGCCAGGTCGCCGGTGTGGTACCAGCCGCCGGCAAACGACTCCGCGGTCGCTTTCGGGTTCTTGAGATAGCCCTTCATCACCAGATTGCCACGGAACATGATCTCGCCCATGGTCTCCTTGTCCCAGGGTACCGCCTCCATGCTCGCCGGATCGAGCACGGTGATCGCTTCCTGCGCGTGGTAACGCACGCCCTGTCGACCGTTCAGATCAACCTGTTCGGCCACCGGCAGCGCGGCCCAGTTGGCGTGTTTGGCACACACCGCCGCCGGCCCGTAGGTTTCGGTCAGACCGTACACATGCGTGAGATCGACGCCGATGTTCGCCATCGCTTCGATGACTGCGGCCGGCGGCGGTGCGGCCGCGATCAGGCCGGCAACCTGGTGTGTGATGCCGGCGCGCAAGTCGGCCGGCGCATTGGCCATCAGACTGTGCACGATCGGTGCGCCACAGTAGTGGGTGACGCGGTGTGCACGGATCGCTTCGAATATCAGCTTCGGATCGACGCGGCGCAAACAGACGTTGGTGCCGGCGTTGGCGGCCATCGTCCAGACGAAGCACCAGCCGTTGCAGTGGAACATCGGCAGCGTCCACAGATAGACCGAATGCGGCGGCATTCCCCAACTGACGATGTTGCTCATCGAGTTGAGATAGGCACCACGATGATGGTAAACCACGCCCTTCGGGTTGCCGGTGGTTCCGGAGGTGTAGTTGAGCGAGATGGCATCCCATTCGTCAGCCGGGCCGCCCCAGGGAAACTCCGGGCTCCCGCCGGCAATGAACTGCTCGTACTCCTGCGTGCCCAGGCGTTCACCGGGGCCGCTGTACTCGGGATCGTCAACATCGATCACCAGGATCGGGCTGCGCAGAACGGCCAGCGCCTTTTTCACGGTAGGCGAATACTCGCGGTCGGTAATCAGCACCCTGGCCTCGCCGTGCTCGAGCATGAAAGCAATCGTTTCGGCATCCAGACGGGTATTGAGCGTATTCAAAACCGCGCCGGTGACCGGCACGCCGAAGTGGCACTCGACCATCTCCGGGGTATTGTTGAGCATCACGGCCACGGTGTCGCCCTCGCCGATACCGTGGTTGGTCAACGCCGACGCGAGGCGGCGGACGCGGGTAAAAGTCTCGAGCCAGCTATAGCGACGCTGACCGTGAATCACTGCCGTGCGCTCGGAATAGATATAAGCGCTCCTGGCAATGAATGTCAGCGGCGTCAGCGGCGTGTAATTGGCCGTATTCTTGTCGAGACCTTCTTGGTAAATATTTGGCATCCCCAGCTTCTCCTCTCAGGTGATCAGTATGATTGGCTTTCGCCTGCCGTTGACCGGCAGTGCTTCAGCCTGCCACGTTTCTCCAGATCATTCAACCACGCAGCGAACTCTCGCCCGAGTTCTCCGCTGGCCACAACCAGGGCAATGACGCCACCCTGGGCGTCGGCGGTCGGCG
>NZ_JDSS02000027.1:91115-96982 GCF_000584955.1 Candidatus Accumulibacter vicinus | reverse complement strand
CCGGTTGCTCGATGAGCAGCCGGCGCTCGGCGACGAGCTGGCGCCTGCCGTCGAGGAGGCTGGCCTGACCCTGCAGGATGCCGCGGCTGCGCTGTGGGGTATCGAACACTTGAGAGAATTCCTGCAGTTCGAAGCGCAACAGACAACCGGTCGCGAGTGCTCCGCCCATGCCCGGCAAACCCAGTTGCTGCCGCAGCCGCTGCGACAACAGTAATGCCGGTGCAGCCGCCCAATGACTCCGCGCATAGTTTCGCAACTTCAGCGGGTTTTCGTAGAGCAGGCGATACTCGATGTCGCGCGCATCAAACCAGTGCGGCGCCCGGATATCGAGCAGCACGCCCGACCAGCGCCCTTCTTCGGCGAGCTGCTCGACCGGCGGTCCGAAGTCGTACACTTCGGCTGGCGACGTGTTGCGCGTGCCGCCGACGCAGCCCGCGAGCAGGCAAGCGACCACCCACATCAGGAACCTGTTCATGGACGTTCCTCACGGCTTGGCGGCGCGACAAAACCGGCCTCGCCGGGTCCCGGAGCAGACGCGGGAGGACCAAAAACGAGACTCTGTGGCGATTCTTCGAGCATCTGCAGTACGCGATTGAGCTGGCGCGAGTTTCCCGAAAGATCACTGCCGACCCCATTGAGGCGGGAAACCAGGGCCGTGATTCCATCTGACGACGGCTCGCCGACCAGGCGATCCAGTTTGTCGCCCAGCGGCTGCAGGCGAACCATCAGCCGGCGCGATTCGACCAGCAGCGGCGCCGCCTCGGCTACCGCCTGCTCGGCACGCACCAGGGTGGCATTGAGCAGGCGCAGATTCTCCGGTGCCAGTAACTGGCGCAACTGGCGTGTAACCTCGTTGGCGTTGCCGGTCGTCGCTTCCAGGTTGGCCAGAATCCTGGCCAGATGCTGCCGGTTCTCGCTGTCGAGAGCCAGGTTGGCACTGGCCAGAAATTCGCGCGCCTGGCCCAGTACAGCCGCGCCGGAATCCGAGAGTTCCTGGATCAGAGAGGAGCGCATCTCGATGCGCAGCGAGTCCTTGCCGCCCGCCAGACGTGTCGGATCTTTCCCGCTGTCTTCAAGCAGGATGTGGGCGATGCCGGTGACTCCCTGATAGCCCAGCTTGGCGGACGTCGCACGTGTCACGGGCACCTTGCTGTCGACACTGATACGAATCAGGATGTTGTGTGCATCCTGAGGATCGAGTTCAATCGCCTGCACCTTGCCGACCCGGATACCCCGATACCGCACCTGCCCTTGCAGGTTGAGGCCGGTGACGTTGTGTCGGGTCACCACGGTGTACTCGGTGGTGGCTTCGTGCTTGCCACCGAACCACCAGATCGAGAGCGCTCCCGCGAGACCCAGAAACAGGGTGAACAACCCGGCCATCAGGGCATGCGAACGATTTTCCATGACTAGTTCCCTCCTTGTCCGAAAGCCGTCGCCGCGGCACGCCCGGAACTGAAAAAATTGCGGATGAAGGGATGCTCGACCGCCAATACTTCGGCTGCCGTCCCACAGGCAATCAGTCGCTGGTCGGCGAGCACGGCCAGGCGCGTCGCCAACCCGGCCAGTGTCTCGGGATCGTGCGTCACCATCACCACCGTAAAACCGAGTTCCTTCTGCAGCATTCTGAGCAGCTTGACAAAGTTCTCGCTACGATCCGGGTCAAGGCCGGCAGTCGGCTCGTCGAGGACGAGAAGTTCGGGTTCCAGCGCCAAGGCTCTCGCCAGAGCCACCCGCTTGACCATGCCCCCTGACAGCTCGGCGGGCATCAGGTGAGCGTGCCGTGCTTCAAGTTCGACCATGGCGAGTTTGAGCATGACCAGATCGGTGATCATCGCCTCGTCGAGCGTGTGCAGTTCGCGCAGCGGAAAAGCGATGTTGTCATGAACGGAGAGTGCCGAAAAGAGGGCCCCCTGCTGAAAAAGCATGCCGAAACGGCGGCGCAGCGCGCGCCGGCGCGCCGGATCGGGATCGAGTACTGCCTGGCCAAAGAGCCTGACGCTCCCTCGGCTCGGCGTCAGAAGTCCGACAATCTCGCGCAGCAGCGTGGTTTTGCCGCTGCCCGAACCGCCCACCAAGCCGAGCATCTGCCCGGCTTCGATGTCGAGATCGATGTCGCGATGGATCACGACATCGCCGAACTGTGTGCACAGGCCGCGAATCTCGATCGCCGGCAGCCGGCGCAGGCAGGCCTGACCGCGACAGTCGCTGGGCACGACTAGGGAATTCCGAGATTGCGCGTCAGCACCGCAAAGACGGCATCGACGATGATCGCCACGGTGATCGAGGTCACCACCGAAGTGGTCGTTCGCGACGACAGGCTTTCGGTATTCGGCTTGACCTGCAGGCCAAAGTGGCAGGCGATGAGGGCGATCAGCAAACCGAAGACCACGCCCTTGCCAATGCCGATCCAGACGTTGGCAACCGGCACCACCCTGGGCAGGGTATCGATGAAGAAGCCGTAAGACAAATCCATCTGCAGCTTCGCCGACACCATGCCGCCGATGATTCCTGCGGCCGAGCACCAGATCACCAGCAGCGGCATCGCCACCGCCAGGGCCAGGACCTTGGGCAGAACCAGACGCTGGCTGCGCGAGACGCCCATGGTGGCCAGCGCATCGATCTCTTCGGTCACCCGCATGACCCCGATCTGGGCGGTCATCGCCGAACCCGAACGTCCGGCCACCAGTACCGCGACCAGTACCGGCCCGAGTTCACGAACAATGCTGATGCCGAGCAGATTGACGATGAAGACATCGGCGCCGAAGGTCTTCAGTTGCAAGGCTGACAGGTATGAAAGAACGACACCGATCAGAAACCCGATCAGGGCGGTCACCGGCAAGGCCTGGGCACCGGTCTTGTAGAGATTTGCAGAAAACTCGCGCCAGGGCATGTCACGGGGGTGTACGCACAGATAAGCAAGGTCGAGAACCATCTGGCCAATCAGGGCGACCATCGCCAGGAGATGCCTGGCGGTGACCCACGACTCCTGACCAAGAGCGAGCAGCCAGGTCAGTGGCTGTGATTGTGACTGCTTCGGCAGCGCCGACTGGACATCGACGCGGATCGCATCGATACGTTCGAGAAGCGCTCGATGCCCAGGAGAAATCGCCAGTACGGCCGGCCATTGTCTTCCCCAGGCGCGCCACAGCAGGATCGCGCCGGCGCTGTCCAGGCGAGTGACCGAGAGCAGATCCCAGCCCGGGTGGCTCGCTGCCAGATCGCAAAGACGGCGTTCGAGCGCGGAAATCGGCGCTGGCAGGGTCGCCAGGGTCCAGTCACCGGACAGTACGAGTCGCTCCTGGTCGGCTTGCTTGACGGATTCGATCGCGGCCACCGCCATGGCAACTCAGAATTTCTTCACGGCGCCAGGGGCACTGCAATCTGGTCAGGGACTGTCGACCGGATTGACAGCTTGATGCCAATCCGGCGCCAGAGCAGCGCTTCCTCGGCCAGGGCGGCAGCCGTCATCGGATTGGCTTCCTGCCAGCCGACGGGCAGGTCGAGCTGGAAACCGACCGGATCTTCCCGGACCGACAATTCGGAGAGTGGATGATCGTCACGCGCACGATGCAGCAGCACTGCCAGGCGAAGACAGAACACCAGGCGCCAGTTCGGATCGCCAGCCGGCATGGCCGCCAGCTTCTGGAGTTTGCCACGCTGGCCGAGCACCAGCAGGGCCAGACGCGCCTGATCGCGCTTCGAGAAACCCGGCATGTCGGCGTGACCCAGGATATAGGCGCCATGCTTGTGGAACTCGCAATGCGCCACCGAGACGCCGATCTCATGCAAAGAGATTGCCCAGCGCAGAAAGTGGACATCGTTCTCGTGTTCCGGCGAATCAAGCTTGATCAACTGTCCAAGAAGCGCCAGGGAGGTTCGCTCGACGCGACTGACCTGTGCCGCGTCGACCTGGTAGCGGCGCTGAAAATGGAGGACCGTTTCATCGCGCGTGTCATGATGCTCGAAGCGTCCGAGCAGATCGTAGAGGACGCCCAGCGGTAGCGCACCATCGGAATAGGTCATGTGTTCGATGGCCAGTTCCGAGAATACTGCGGACATGATCGCGATGGCGCCGGGAAGAATCGTCATGCGGTCACTGCGCATGCCCTGCAAACCCAGCGCTTCCGCCGACCCGGCCCGCATCAGCAATCGACGCAGCTTGGCCAGCCCCTCCCGACTGATGCCGCTGACCCCTTCGGGATTCAGATCGTTCATCTCCAGGATGTCGGCGAGTTCCTGAGCTGACCCCGAAGAACCGACAGCTTCCTGCCAACCGAAGCGCTGGTAGTCGGCAGCGATCGCTTCGACCTCGCGGGCCGCTGCAACTTCGGCCGTGTAGAAGCGCTTCTTGTCTACTTTGCCTTCCGGAAAGAAACGTTGCCGATAGTTGATGCCGCCCATGAACAAGGACTCCATCAGCAACGGTTCGGTGTTCTCGCCGATGATGAACTCGGTCGAACCGCCGCCGATATCGACCACCAGACGCCGGTGACTGGCTGCAGGCAGAGCATTGGCCGCGCCGATGAAGATCAGGCGCGCTTCTTCGCGACCTCCGATGATCTCGATGGGAAAACCCAGAGCCGCCTCTGCCTGCGGTAACACGATGCGCGCATTCCGGGCCACCCGCATCGCGTCAGTGGTCACCGCGCGCACGGTTTCCGGAGCGAAGTCGCGCAGACGCTCGCCAAAACGCCGCAAAGCCTCGATCGCACGTTGTTGTGAGGCATGATCGAGCAGTTTCTCACGGGTCAGACCGGAACCGAGCCGGACGTTCTCTTTGCAGGTATCCAGGGGGTGAATGCGATTGCCAACGACACGCCCGATCTGCAGACGAAAGCTGTTGGAACCCAGGTCGACACCGGCAATTAGTTCGTAACTCATGACTGTGTTTGGTCTGTCCGGCAAAGAAAGGCTTCAGGCCGGCTATTTTACACTGCCGGCAAGTACATCATGCCCTGGCAGCACAGGCGGTCGGAGCAATCGAGAAAACCGCGCGCCAATCGACCCACAACGAAGCGATGGCTGTAATATGCTCGCTTTCAAATCCTCTTTGATGATCCATCTTTCCTGACGGAACGAACTCATGAACATCGTTGCCACGACTACCGAGACCCCTCCCCTCCAGACCGCCAGCGGGTACCCGCCGGAATATTTTCAGAATCGCGAGATGAGCCTGCTCGCTTTCAATCGGCGAGTCCTCTGGCAAGCCAGAAATCCCCGTACCCCCCTGCTCGAACGGTTGCGCTTCCTGTGCATCGTGAGCAGCAATCTGGACGAGTTTTTCGAGATTCGCGAGGCTGGCATCAAGGAACAACTCAAGCTGAATTCGGTGGCGATCACCACCGACGGCAAGACCGCCCGTGAAGTCTATCGGCTGGTCAGCGACGAGGTTCATGCGATTGTCAAGGAACAGTACGCGCTGCTCAACGAAGAGATCCTGCCACAACTGGCCACTGAAGGCATCCGCTTCCTCAAACGCGGGGACTGGAACGACGCGCAGCGCGAATGGATCCGCGGCTTCTTCTTCCGCGAAGTCATGCCGGTGATCACGCCGATCGGCCTCGATCCTTCACACCCGTTCCCACGGGTGCTCAACAAGAGCCTCAATTTCGCCGTCGAACTCGAAGGCCGTGACGCCTTCGGCCGCAGTTCAGGCGCCGCCATCGTACAGGCGCCGCGGGTCCTGCCGCGCGTCATCCGGCTGCCACGCGAACTCGGTGACAGTGAGTACGCCTTCGTTTTTCTGTCTTCGATTCTGCACGAGTTTGTGCACGAGTTGTTCGCCGGAATGAAGGTCCTTGGCTGCTACCAGTTCCGTGTCACGCGCAACAGCAACCTCTTCGTCGACGAGGAAGAGATCACCA
>NZ_JDSS02000027.1:83435-91105 GCF_000584955.1 Candidatus Accumulibacter vicinus | reverse complement strand
CGTGCACGAGTTGTTCGCCGGAATGAAAGTACTCGGCTGCTACCAGTTTCGCGTCACGCGCAACAGCAACCTCTTCGTCGACGAGGAAGAGATCACCAATCTGCGCGCCAAGATCCAGGGCGAGCTGCCACAGCGCCATTTCGGCGACGCCGTCCGGCTCGAAGTGGCCAACAGTTGCTCCGAAGCGATGACCCAGTTCCTGCTCGGACAGTTCAGCCTCAGCGAGAGCGATCTCTATCGCGTCGCCGGTCCGGTCAATCTGGTTCGCCTGATGCAGGTACCCGACTGGGTACTGCGCAGCGATCTCAAGTTTCAGCCCTTCAATCCGGGAACCCCGAAGGCGCTGCAGAAGTGCCACAGTGTCTTCGACAGCATCCGCGGCGGCGACATCCTGCTCCACCATCCCTACCAAAGCTTCAATTCGGTGATCGAACTGCTCGAACAGTCTGCGAACGACCCCCTGGTGGTAGCGATCAAGATGACCGTCTACCGCACCGGCACCGACTCGGTATTGATGCAGTCGCTGCTGAGAGCGGCGCAGAACGGCAAGGAAGTCACGGTGGTCGTCGAACTGATGGCGCGCTTTGACGAGGAAGCCAACATCGGCTGGGCGACCAAGCTCGAGGAAGTGGGTGCGCATGTCGTCTACGGAGTGGTCGGTTACAAGACCCATGCCAAGATGCTGATGATCGTCCGTCGTGAGGAAGGAAAGGCCGGCAACAGCATCTTGCGTCGCTATGTGCATCTTGGTACCGGCAACTACCATCCCAAAACCGCCCGCCTGTACTCCGATTTCGGTCTCTTGACCTGCAACGAAGAGATCGGTATCGATACCAATGAAGTCTTCAAGCAACTCACCGGCCTCGGTCGTGCGCAGACCCTGACGCACCTTTGGCAAGCCCCGTTCACGCTGCAGCCGAACGTCGTCACCGCGATTCGTGCCGAAGCCGAAGCAGCACGCGCCGGCAAGCGTTCACGAATCATCGCCAAGATGAACTCGCTGCTCGAACCGGAAACCATCGCCACGCTCTACGAAGCCTCGCAAGCCGGTGTCAAGATCGACCTGATCGTGCGCGGTGTCTGCGGCTTGCGCGCCGGCGTCAAGGGTTTGTCGGAAAACATCAGCGTACGCTCGATCATCGGCCGCCAACTCGAACATCACCGGGTGTTCTATTTCTATGCCGGTGGCGAGGAAAAGGTCTATCTGTCGAGTGCCGACTGGATGGAGCGTAATTTCTTCCGGCGTATCGAACTGGCATTTCCGGTGCTCGACCGCAAACTGAAGCGTCGGGTCATCGCCGAAGGCCTGCAGATCTATCTCACCGACAACACCCTGGCCTGGGAACTCGGGCCCGATGGCACTTACCACCAGCGGCGCGGCTCACGGACCAGCCCGCATTCGTCGCAAGCCGAGTTGATCGAATTGCTGCAGGCCTGAAATCGACAGGGGACACCAGTCCCCTCTGCCCTGGAAGACTTCAGGCGCGGCGTGCGCCGACGACACCCTGCACGGAGTGCAGCAGGGTCAGGGTGCGATTGAGCTGCGGGATGCTGCCGACTTCCACAGTAAAGAGCATATGCGCGTTGCCCTGCCGGGACTGCGTGTTGACGGCGATGACATTGATTTTTTCGCGCGCGAGAACGTCCGAGACGTCGCGTAGCAGACCCTGCCGGTCGTAGGCGTCAATCACGATATCGACGGCAAAGACGCTCTCGGTGCCTCGTCCCCAACTCGTTTCGATGACCCGCTCGGGATGCCTGGTCTGCATGTTGGAAAAGTTGCTGCAGTCAGCACGATGCACCGAGACCCCTCTGCCGCGGGTGACAAAGCCAACGATGGGGTCAGGCGGCGCCGGCTTGCAGCAACCCGCGAGCTGCGTCAGCAAGCGATCGACGCCCACAATCAGGATTCCCTTTTCAGCCACATCGCTGTCACGTTGCCGGCGTACCGGCAGCTCGGTGAGCACACGCTCATCCACCGGGGTCTCACCCCCGCGCACCGCCACCTGCAACTGGCGCATGTTCAGCTTGGCGCGTGCGACCGCGATGAACAGATCGTCGCTTCGAGCAAAGCCCAGCCTGACCGCAAGATCGTCGAGGTTGCTGCTGGTCTGCCCCATTCGCTGCAGTTCGCGGAGAACCACCACGCGCCCCTCGGCAAGGGTATCCTCGAGCGCCAGGCTGGCGAACCATTGTCTGACCTTGAGACGCGAGCGATGCGTAAACAGATACGCCAGTGAGGGGTTGAGCCAGTCGCGCGACGGTCCGCCGTGCTTGGCAAGAAGGATCTCGACGCGCTGGCCGGTGCAGAGTATCGTGTTGAGCGGTACCAACGCACCGTCCACCTTGGCACCACGGCAACGGTGGCCGATGTCGGTGTGCACGCGGTAGGCAAAATCGATCGGTGTCGAGCCACGTGGCAGATCGATGACACGGCCCTGCGGCGTCAGAATATAAACCGTTTCGTCAAAAGTCGCCTGCTTGTAGTGTCTGACCCAATCCGAGGAATCGGCGACTTCGTCGCGCCAGGTCAAGAGCTGCCGCAACCAGGCGATCTTTTCGTCGTAACGGTCTTCCGGCGTGCTGCCGCCTTCCTTGTAGCGCCAATGCGCGGCAACCCCCAGTTCAGCGTGGCTGTGCATCTCGCGGGTACGAATCTGCACCTCGAGCGCGCGCCCGTCCGGACAATGCACTGCCGTATGCAGCGATCGGTAATCGTTGCCTTTCGGATGCGCAATGTAGTCGTCGAACTCCTTGGCAATCGGAGACCAGATATGATGAACGATGCTCAGGGTAGTGTAGCAGTCCTTCACTTCATCGACGATGACGCGTAGCGCGCGCACGTCGTAAACCTCGGCAAACCCGACATCCTTCTTGCGCATCTTGTTCCAGATGCTGTAGATGTGCTTGGGACGGCCGTAGATCTCGGCGTTGCCGACGCCAGCGTTGAACAGCTCATGCCGCAGGCGGTCGACGGCTTCGCTGATGAACCTCTCGCGCTCGGTTCGCTTCTCGTCGAGGTGCCGCGCAATCTCCTTGTAGATTGCCGGATGCAGAAAGAGGAAGGAACGGTCCTCGAGTTCCCACTTCAGTTCCCAGACCCCAAGCCGATTGGCGAGCGGCGCATAGAGCGCCAGTGTCTCGCGCGCCACCGGCACGCGCAACTCATCGGGCTCGCTGGCAAAATGACGCAGCGTCTGCGTGCGCGAGGCCAGCCGCAGCAAGACCACGCGGATGTCCTCGACCATCGCCAGCAGCATCTTGCGCAGCACCTCGATCTGCGCTTTCATTTCCTGCGGATTCTTTTCGCTGCTGTCAACGGAATGGGCGACAAAGCCCCGCGTGATCGGCCGCATGCGGTTCAGGCGCGAAATCCCGCTGACCAGTTGCGCAACGCCCGGTCCAAAATCGCGCTCGATCTGGAGCAGGCCATGTTCGAGCTGCGCCGGCACCGCGAAAAGCAGCGCCGCCAGCCGTGCATCCGCGTCGAGCTTCAAACCGGCAACGATCAGCGCCATTCCCAGCGCATGCCCCCAGATATCCTCGGCACTGCCGAGCAAGCGATGGCCATAGATCAAGCGGGCAAAGTCGACGGCCCGTCGCAGCCGTTCGACCTCGGCCACGGCAAGGCCTTCGCCCAGCATCAGCAGGGATTGTTCGAGGTCGCTCTGGGCGGCGACCGAGTGCACGACGGAAACCATCAGCCCATTATAAGGTCATGTCCGGGCATTCATGCATAATGCGCTTTTACCCCCCGCTTGCCGTCGATGCCTGCCAACCTGCAACACCCCTATCTGCTGCTCGTGCTGACCACCCTGTTCTGGTCAGGCAACATGGTCATCGGACGCGCCATTCGCGACCAGGTGCCGCCGCTCTCGCTCGCCTTCTGGCGCTGGGCAATCGCCCTGGCACTGGTGTTGCCACTGGCCCTGCCCCACCTGCGCGCGCAGTGGCCGCTGCTGCGATCCGGCTGGAAGGCCATCGTCGTCCTCGGCCTGCTCGGTGTCGGCGGCTACAACACGCTGGCTTACATCGGACTGCAATACACACCGGCAACCAACGCCGTCCTGCTCAACTCCTTCATTCCGATCGCCACGATCACTCTGGCGTGGATCTTTCTGAACAAGCCTCTGCGCAGCGTCGAGTGCCTCGGTGTTCTGCTCTCCTTCCTGGGTGTCACAACGATTGTCTGCCGCGGCGAGGTCGAGACTCTGGTCAGGCTGAGTCTCAATGTCGGCGACCTGTGGATGCTGGCGGCAGTGTTTACCTGGGCCCTATACACCATTGGACTGCAATGGCGGCCGGCCGGCGTAAACCCGATGCTACTGCTCGCCGCCTTCACGATCGTCGGCCTGCTCGTCCTGACCCCCGGCTACGCCTGGGAAATCGCGCAGGGCAAGACGATCCGGGTCTCGACCGGCGTGCTCGCGGGAATCGCTTACACCGGGATATTTCCCGGCTTCCTCGGCTATGTTTTCTACAACCGCGCCGTCGCCGAGGTCGGAGCCAGCAAGGCCAGCCTGTTCATTCACCTGATGCCAGTGTTCGGCACCCTTCTCTCGGCGATCTTTCTCGACGAGATTCCGCAGCTCCATCACTATCTCGGCATCACCTTGATCTTCGCCGGCATTTACCTGACCACGGCGGCCCTGCCGCAAGCAAAAACCGCATGATCGACAAACTGCTCGGCTGGCTGCGGCATCGCCAGGCGCCGGTACCGGATGCCCTCTGGAATGCGGTCATTTCAGCGCTGCCGTTCCTCGAGGCGCTCAACCAGGACGAGCAACTGCGGCTTCGCCGCCTGGCCGAGGGCTTCCTGGCCGAGAAGGAATTCACTGCCGTTGGCGAACTCGAACTGTCCGATGCGATCTGTATCTCGATTGCCGCGCAGGGTTGCCTGCCGATCCTTGAACTCGGCCTCGACTACTATCGCGGCTGGGTCGGGGTGATCGTCTACGCCGACGAATTCATCATCCCGCGCAGCGTCGAGGACGAATTCGGCATTGTCCACGAGTATCAGGAACTGGCTTCGGGCGAGGCCTGGGACGGCGGACCGCTGCTGATTTCGTGGCGCGACGCGCAGATGGCGGGGAGTGGCTATAACGTGGTCATCCACGAGTTCGCGCACAAACTGGACATGCTCAACGGCCAGGCGAACGGCATTCCGCCGCTACCCGCGCAGCTATCGCCGAGCCACTGGCAACAGGTGCTGGACGCTGCTTACGACGATTTCTGCGCGCGCATCGACGCCGCAGCAGACAGTGCGCAGGAAATGCTGTTCGACCCTTATGCCAGCGAGAACCCGGGCGAGTTCTTCGCGGTCATGAGCGAAGCGTTTTTTGAGACGCCCACCCTCCTGCGCACCGAATATCCGGCGCTCTACGCACAACTCGCCGGCTTCTACCGGCAGGATCCGGCATCACGAACTTTCCGGAAAGCGGCTGGCCGGCAGCCGTGCGGAGGGTAAAACGCGGATGGCTTCTCGGCTCAGCGCGCCGCGGGACGGACAGGGAAGCAGACGCCAGACACGATGCCAGGCGGTGTAAGATTAGCCGTCATGAAAGAGCTTGCCCTCCCTTATCAGTATGACCGCCGACGCCCCACTTCGCTGAAGTGGTCGAACTGGTATTTATCGATCCTCAAGCTAGCGGTTGGTCTGCTGCTGGTACTGCTGATCGCACTGCTGTGGCTGCTGCACCGCAACGAAATCGATGACCAACGCGCGACCCTGATCGCCGACGTACTCTGGCTTGAGCAAAGCGTGCGTTTTCACCTCGAGGGCAATTCCGAGCAGCTGCAGCAACTCGCGCTCGACCTGGCACGGGTCAGAAAGCCGGGGGAAACCTTCGACCTGCGGGCCCGCCACATTCTCAAGAACAACCCCGAGCTTCGGCAATTGCTGTGGCTCGATGCGGGGGCCAGAACCCTCCACGGAATGCCGACGCAGAGCCTGCCGCGGGCCGGACAGGAAACATCTGGCGAAGACCCCCTCAAACGATCGATCGAACTGGCCCGCCTGGGCAAACCAATCTACAGCGATGCCTATCGGACAACCGAGACCAGCCAGTTCGAGGTGTATGTGCCGATCTTCGACGACGGCCACTACCGTGGCATCCTGCTCGGAGTCTATTCGCTCAATGGCCTGCTCAAACAGCAAGTCCCCTGGTGGTTCGCCGAGAAATACCAGGTGCGGATCGTTGACGGCAACGGCAGCTTGCTGGCCAGCAAGTCAAAGATCGACGCCTCACCAACGACGCTCAGCTACCCGGTCAGCCTCGACCCGCCCGGCTATGGCATGGTGCTCCAGGTCACGGCTTACCGTGGCGCAGACAACCTGGCGCAAACCCTGATTGCGACGCTGATCATCATTCTCGCTGCTGCGGTTTTCTGGAGCCTGTGGGCGGTACGCGGACTGATCCAGAGACGTCTGTTCGCCGAACAGGCGCTGCGCTCGGAGTATGCTTTCCGCAAGGCGATGGAAGATTCGTTGGTGATTGGCATGCGCGCGCGCGACCTCGACGGCCGGGTGACCTACGCCAATCCCGCCTTCCTGCAGATGGTCGGCTTCAGCGCCGAAGAACTGATCGGCCGGGAACCGCCCATGCCCTACTGGGCACCCGAAGAAATGGAACGGACACTGCTGCTCAACAAGCGCGTGCTGCAAGGCAAGGCGCCGCACGAGGGCTTCGAGATTCGTCTCATGCACAAGAACGGCAGCCGCTTCGACGCCCTCATCTACGAAGCACCGCTGATCGACGCGGATGGCCGACAGACCGGCTGGATGGGATCAATCATCGACGTGACCGAGCGCAAGCACGCCGAGGAACTTGCCCGCCAGCAGCAGGAAAAGCTGCAGGTCACCGCGCGTCTGGTGACCATGGGCGAGATGGCGTCGACACTGGCGCACGAGCTCAATCAGCCGCTGGCGGCGATCACCAGCTACAACACGGGCTGCCTGAACAAGCTCGAATCCGGCAATTTCACTACTACGCAGCTCAAGGAAGCGCTCGGCAAACTGGCGGTGCAGGCGCAGCGGGCGGGCCACATCATCCGCCGCGTGCACGACTTCGTGCGCAAGAGCGAGCCCAAACTCGCTCCCTGCGATCTCGCAGAGGCGATCGATGACAGTATCGGGTTCATTGAAGGGGCCGCCAAGAGCCGTGGCGTGCGCATCGTCCGCGAGATCCAGGGGATGCGTCCGGAACTGCTGGCTGATCAGGTGATGATCGAACAGGTTCTGCTCAACCTGATGCGTAACGGCATCGAAGCCATGGCCGAAGCCTCGGCCGATCGACGGCGCCTGACGGTCAAGCTCAGCCAACGGGAGAATCAGATGGAAATCCGGGTGATCGATCATGGCCCCGGCATCCCGCCGGAAATCGAAGAAAAACTGTTCACCCCCCTGTTCTCGACCAAGGCCGACGGCATGGGCATGGGACTGAACATCTGTCGTTCGATCATCGAATTTCACCACGGCCGCCTCTGGGTCGAGAGCAATCCCGAGGGCGGTTCGATCTTTGTCATGACGCTTCCGATCGGCCGGCAATGAACCCACACGCTTATCTCGTCGACGACGACGAGGCCATCCGCGATTCACTCAGTTGGTTGCTTGAATCACGCGGTGTCGCCTGCCTCAGCTACCCCTCGGCCGAGGATTTCCTGGCCGTCTG
>NZ_JDSS02000027.1:79732-83072 GCF_000584955.1 Candidatus Accumulibacter vicinus | reverse complement strand
GGCTGCCTGTTGCTTGACATCCGGATGGACGGGATGAGCGGTCCAGAGCTGTTTGATGTCTTGTGCGAACGTGGCAACCGCCTGCCGGTAATCTTTCTGACCGGTCACGGCGACGTGCCGATGGCCGTCTCGGCGCTCAAGAAAGGCGCTTTTGATTTTGTCGAGAAGCCCTGCAACGACAACGAACTGGTCAATCGCGTCATTGAAGCCCTGCAGCTCGACAAGGACCAGCGCGCTGCAGCATCGGGTGCAGATTCGGTCAACACCCTCTGCGGTCGCCTGACGACACGCGAGCGACAGGTCATGGAACTGATTCTGGCCGGCAAGCTCAACAAGGTGATTGCCGACGAACTACAGATCAGCATGCGCACCGTCGAAGTCCATCGCGCCAATCTCTTCGAAAAAATGGGCGTCAGAACCGCCGTCGAACTGGCACAGCTACTGGCCGGCAAGCGTTGAGTGCGCGCACTTTAGCACGGTGAGGGCAGATGCCCGAGGGACAGCGGGGGAGCCGCCCTCTGCCAGGCGAGCAGCAGTCCGGGCTCCCCCGGAGGACAGGTAAACGCCGCATCGGTACCGATCCCGGCTACCCAGACCAGGCGCTCACCGCACCACAGCAACGGCAGGCGGAGCCGTTCCCAGGGGGGGATGGCAGCCTCCTGGAAAAGCTTCTTCAGGGTTCTCGAGGGTCGCTGCGGATCGGGCTGCAGACACTCGCCACCTTGCCGGGAAGTCAGCCGCAAAGACGCGCCGGCGAGCAGTTGACGGTGGATGCCGACACCGGTAGTCGAGGTGAAGGTGATACGATCAGCCCCCCACGGCAGATCCGCTTCGCCACCCCAGGACACGGCGCCCACGGGAACGTCTGGACGCTGGTGCAGGACATGCAATTCTCCCCGGTAGGCATGGATTTCACCATCGGGTGAGCTGATGCAGGTTGCCGAAGCGGCCTCAACCGTCGCCAATTGGCGCAAGGCCTCGTCAAGCCAGCGCGCCGTGGGCGCACGAAATCCCGCTGACCGCAGCTCCGAACGTAGCAGGTTGCGCGCTCTCGGCGCGCTCAGCGAATTGAAATGGGCCAGACCAATGCGTCCCGAGGAAGTCGCCACGAGCGCCCGATCGGCCTGTGCCAGGTCTTCGAGCAGCAGCGCGGCTTCGGCAAAGTGGCGCCCGGCACGCACCAGCGACTCTGCCGCACCGGGAAACTGCATCTCGATGCGCGGCATCACCTCATGCCGCAAGTAGTTCCGGCGGTAGCGCGAATCGCCATTGCTCTCGTCTTCGACCCAGGCCAGCGAGTGCTCTTGTGCGTAACGCGCGATCACCGCGCCTGGCACTTCAAGCAGCGGACGAATCAGCCGCGGACCGCCGCTCTGTCCCCGTTCGGCAGGCATCCCGGTGGCACCACTGACCCCGGTACCGCGCAGCAATCTGAATAGTACCGTCTCGACCTGATCGTCACGATGATGCGCCAGCGCCAGCCAGTCTGCAGAACAGCCGCCAAACACCGCATGTCGCAAGCGGCGCGCTGCGGCTTCCAGTCCTTCGGCGCTGCCACGCGGGACCTCGACGCGAACGATTGCGAGGGGCACGCCGCAACGCTTGCAGAAATCGGTACAGAATTCGGCCCAGGCGTCGGCACTGGCGCTCAGGCCATGATGGACATGCACCGCCGACAACTCGAAAACCGGGTTCGACGAGTGCAGCGCAGCTAGCGCGTGCAACAGAACCAGCGAGTCGCGGCCACCGGAAAAACCGACGCACAAGCGCGCTGCAGGAGCCACGCGCGTGCTGAGGAATGTCGAGAGCGTCTGCGGGATCTGCCGCGTGGCTGTCAACTGGGAAAGTTCAGCGCTGCGCCTGCTCGGTGACCCGACCATAGCCCCTCAGGCGGTCCAGGCGTGCCTTGAGCAGATCGGCTGCCGGCCGCGTCTGCAGTTGCTGCAGCGCTTCCTGCAAGGCCTGCTGGAGATTCTGCGCCATCGCCTGATGATCACGATGGGCGCCCCCGGCCGGTTCGCTGACGATGCGGTCGATCAAACCCAAGGAGTGCAGCCGCGCCGCGGTGATACCCATGATTTCGGCTGCTTCACTCGCTTTTTCGGCACTCTTCCAGAGGATCGACGCACACCCTTCCGGGGAAATCACCGAATAGGTCGAGTACTGCAGCATCTGCACCCAGTCGCCGACGCCGATCGCCAGCGCTCCCCCAGAGCCCCCCTCACCAATGATGGTGACGATGATCGGCACTTGCAATTCCGCCATCACATAAAGATTGCGTCCGATGGCCTCGGACTGGCCACGCTCTTCGGCATCGATGCCAGGATAGGCGCCCGGCGTGTCGATGAAGGTCAGCACCGGAATGCGGAACTTTTCGGCCAGGCGCATCAGCCGCAAGGCCTTCCGGTAGCCCTCCGGGCGTGGCATGCCAAAGTTGCGGAAGATCTTCTCCCTGGTATCTCGCCCCTTCTGGTGGCCGATCACCATCACCGGATCACCCTTCAAGCGTGCCAGGCCGCCGACGATCGCGTGATCGTCGGCAAAAGCCCGGTCCCCGTGCAGTTCCTCAAAGTCGGTGAAGATCAGACGCAGGTAATCGAGCGTGTAAGGCCGTTGTGGATGCCGTGCCACCTGGCAGACCTGCCAGGCCGAAAGTCGGTCATAGATCTCCCGGATGAGGTTCTGACCCTTCTGTTCGAGGCGCGTGATGGCATCGGAAATATCGACGGCAGAATCCTCCTGCGCAGCGCGCAGCGATTCGATCCGTTCCTCGATCCTGGCCACGGGCTGTTCAAAGTCGAGAAAACTGGTTTTCATCTAAGGCAGTCTGAAATCATGCTGATCTGAAAGCGCCCTATTCTAACCTGAAAGGTCCTCCCGCCGCCTCGTTGAGGCGTGCTGGCGTGCCGGTTCAGTATTCGACGGGTAGCGGATCGAGGCTGCGCCAGAGATACCAGGTCGCCACCGAACGCCACGGCCGCCAGCGTTCGCCGTACTCGGCAAGCAATCGCCGCCCCGGCCGTTCTCCAGCACAATAGTGAATGGCCACGGCTTTCTGCAGGCCGAGGTCATCGAGGGGAAATACGTCTGGACGCAACTGATTGAAGATCAGGAACATCTCGGCGGTCCACACGCCAATGCCGCGCACTGTAGTCAATTCTGCAGTGATCTCGGCATCGCTCATCGTCGTCCAGCGATCAGGGTGAATCTGTCCACCGTCGAAATGGCGCGCGAGATCCACCACATACTCGACCTTGCGCGCCGACAGTCCGCAGCGACGCAGCGTCGCGGCTTCAATGGCAAGCACTGCGGCCGGGGTCACCGCCGGCGGCATGGCGGA